>NZ_JBHNWH010000001.1:0-553710 GCF_046720935.1 Winogradskyella sp. A3E31 | reverse complement strand
ATAACCATCATTACCAATTGAAGCTATTACATTTCCACCAGCTTCTACATCAGTAGTTTTAGTTAAAATGTTGATTGTACCACCTATAGATGGCACAGCCACTCTTGATGCTCCAAGTCCTCTTTGCACTTGTAATGAGCTTGTTACATCACCAAGACCTGCCCAGTTAGACCAGAATACACGGCCATTTTCCATATCGTTGACAGGAACCCCGTTAATCATAACTGCGACATTTTCGGAAGTAAATCCACGTAAGTTGATACGTCCATCACCAAAACCTCCACCAGATTTGGTTGCGTAAACCCCAGGTGTAGATTTTAAGACTTCAGGAAATTCTTGAGTTCCCAACTTTAGAGCAATTTCTTCTGCCTTTACAGTTGAAACTGCAACAGGAGTTTTACGATCAACAGCAACTGATGCTATAATCATTACTTCTTCAAGTCCAACTTCATCAGACTTTAAAGTTATCGTTCCTAAATCTGCACTACCATTAAAAGCAATGGTCTGAGAAATGTAACCCACATAAGAGATAATAACTTCTCCTGAGTTTGTTGTTGTTGTTAAGGAAAAGTTTCCGTCAAAATCAGTTGTTGCACCATTTGACGTTCCTTTCTCAATAACATTAGCACCTGGCAAAGGAGCGCTAATATCCGATCCTAAAATCTTACCAGTAATTGTACTTTGAGCAAATGCTACCACAGAAAACAGCGTTAGCATTGCTACTAATAAATTTTGAGTAATTTTTTTCATTTGATTTGAAAATTATTTGAGAGTGTTATTTGCGGCAAAAATACATATTAATTAACGTATAATATTACCTAAGTGTTAAGAAATTTAACATAGCAAGATAATTAAAAATGTGAGAAAAGTACAGTATTAAAACTCTTTTAATCTTGAGTTTTTAACATTAATACTACTGATTTTTATAGAAATTTAGAAGATTCTGGGTTGATGCATCATGAGTGGTAATGGCATCTGTAGCGTTCAGCTCATTTAAAATGGTCTTGGCCAATTGTTTCCCCAACTCTACCCCAAACTGATCGTAGCTAAATATATTCCAAATGATACCTTGCACAAATATTTGATGTTCGTACATGGCTATTAATTTTCCTAGGCTTTCAGGAGTTAATTTTTTAATAAGTATAGATGTCGTTGGCTTATTACCTTCAAAAATTTTGAAGGGCACTAATGTTTCAATGTCTTCTTTAGATAATTTGCTTGAGTCCAATTCCTGTAGCACTTCTTTCTCCGTCTTACCGTTCATTAATGCTTCAGTCTGTGCAAAATAGTTAGACATCAATTTATCATGATGTTCTGCATTACCATTTAGGGACTCAACAAAACCGATAAAGTCTGCAGGAATTAATTTAGTGCCTTGATGTATCAATTGAAAAAAGGCGTGCTGGGAATTTGTTCCGGGTTCTCCCCAAATAATAGTGCCTGTTTGATAACCAACTCTGTTTCCATTTCTGTCCACACTTTTACCATTACTTTCCATAATACCTTGTTGCAAATAGGTTGCAAACTGATTTAGGTACTGCGTGTATGGAATGATGGCTTCGCTTTCCGATTTAAAAAAATTGTTATACCATACTGTCAGTAAACCTCCTATAACAGGGATGTTTTTACTAAAATCAGTAACTCTAAAATGGGTGTCCATTGTATTGGCCCCAAGCAATAAAGCATTAAAATTTTCATAGCCTACAGCCAAGCTTATTGACAAACCAACCGCACTCCATAAAGAAAAGCGCCCACCGACCCAATCTTTCATAGGAAAGATATTATCCTCGGCTATTCCAAATTCCTTAACACTTTTAATATTGGTTGAAACTGCAACAAAATGGGAGGCAACAGCCTCTTTAGGTGAGCTTTTTAGAAACCACTCTCTTACCGAGTTCGCATTTGATAAGGTCTCTTGAGTTGTGAACGTCTTTGAAACAATGACAAATAGTGTGGTTTCTGGATTTAGATCCTTAACAACTTCGTAATAATGGTCACCGTCAACGTTACTGATAAAATGAGTCTTTAAGTGATTCTTGTAGAATTGAAGGGAGTCTACAACCATTGCAGGCCCTAGATCAGAACCCCCAATACCTATATTTACAACATCGGTTATGGTATTTCCTGTAAAGCCTTTATGCTTTCCATTGACAACAGAGTCTGTAAATCTTTCTATTTTTTGTCTGACCTCAAAAACTTCAGGAATAACATTAACTCCATCAACATAAACTTCATCGGCCTTAGAAGCTCTTAATGCGGTATGTAAAACTGCTCTGCCTTCAGTTTCATTAATAATATCCCCGCTAAAATATTTTGAAATAGCATCTTTTAAGTCTAATTCATTGGCAAGATTGATGAGCAAATCAAGGGTTTCTTTTGTGATTCGATTTTTCGAAAAATCAACATAGAAATCCTCCCATTTTATGGTCAATTGGTCTGCCCTTTTAGGATTGTTTTTAAATAAATCCTTTAAATGTTTATCTTTTACAGTATTGAAATGCTGCTGAAGTGTACTCCAAGATTCTGTATGCTTAGGGTTAGTTGCTTTTAATGCCATTTATTGTATTTCAGTGATATAATCTTCTTTTGGCAACTCAAGTGCGGAATCTTCAATAAGAATAATATTGTCTAACTGCTCTTTTACAGGCACAATAAAATCCAAGTATTTAGCCTTTAAACTATCTGAGATCGGCTCAGCTTCGGGTAGTTTTTGCCTAAAAGGATCGACCTGCTTTCCGTTTTTCCAAAAGCGGTAACAGACATGGTTCCCTGAAGAACTCCCCGTGTTACCAACATAACCGATTATATCTCCCTGTTTTACAAATTGACCGACTTTAACAGCACGACGAGACATGTGTAAGTACTGGGTTTCGTAAGTGGCATTGTGCCTAATCTTTACATACTTACCATTGCCTCTGGTATAACTAGATTTTGTAATAGTTCCATTTGCTGTTGCCATAATTGGTGTTCCGTTTGGAGCTGCAAAATCTGTCCCTCTATGTGCTTTTACCCTATAGCCATAATGTGCAATTCTTCGCTTTAAATTATAACGTGAAGAAATACGACTAAACTGTACTGGTGCCTTTAAAAAAGCTCGTCTTAAGTTTTTTGCATTTTCATTAAAATAATCGCGAATGTGCTTTACACTATCTGTTTCAAACTGAAAAGCGTAAAAGGGTTCTTTATTATGTTCAAAATAGGCAGCCTTAATATTATGTACACCAGAGTAAATGCTATCATCAATATATTTATCCGTATAAATAACCTTAAATCGGTCACCTGGCTGAAGTCTTCTAAAGTCGATAGTCCAAGCATAGATTTCATCGGCCATTTTATAGGCTAATACTTGGCTTAATCCCTTTTCTTCTAGCACCATAGATATCCCAGAACCAGGTGTAATAACCCCAGAAGCTGTCTTTTCTATATAAGTTATAGGTTTTCTACTTTTATAGGCATGAACAGTATCTTTTAGGTTCACCACAATATACTCTTCTGGGTTAGGTTGGTAAATAAAGCTTTTGGGCTCTTGTAAGCTGTCCTTAGAAAACAGCATGGTATATGGTTTCCCTATCTGTAATTTGGTATTGTCGAACGAATCTTTTGTCTTTTCTGCAATATGAAAAATTTCAGGATACTCTAATTTATTGCGTTCTAAAATCACACCAAAACTATCACCATTTTTAATTGTATCCCTTTTTACGATATAGTCATTGAGGTTAAAACCAAATTCCTTGATTTCCTTTACCTCAGCAACGGCAATTTCTGGCTCTACTTTGGGTTTTGAATCTTCTTTTTTACATGAAATTAAACAAACAGCGACAAAGGCTGCGGCTATTAATCTTTTCAAAGTTTGCTTAGTTTAAAGGTTTGTTTGATCGTTAGGTTTATTTTTAAATTTTAATCTTTTTTATAGATGTTTAACTTACACATTTTGTCCCCAATTTTCTAATTCTTTCTCTGACCATAAGTCTGGGAAGAATATACGTCTTTGGTATTTTGGATGCATGTATTTTTTCCAATCGCTTCCACCGGTTGCTTCCCCATCTCCAATACCACTTTCAATATAGTGTTTTGCAGCATTATAATGTGCCATTACCCATGTAACATTCACAGTGTAATCATAATGGCGCATGGCTTTCACCAAATCTTTGTCCTCTTGATCTGCTTTTGGCAGTTCCTTAAAGCGTGTCCAAAGATTCTTAGTATTATATGTTTCCATAAACGATAAAAAATCGGTTTTGTATCGCGCTTCAAAATTAACTAAAAGTGTGGATTTTTTACCTGTTTTGTGATCTTTCCCTGCGGCTTGCCAATACAAATGCTCAAATGCATGCGTTAAAGGGGTGTTTCTATCTATGTCTTTTCGAAATCTGTAATCAATGAGGTTGATAAGTTCAGTGGATGCAAATTCAATAAGCCTGTATTGGGCACTTTGAAAACCACTTGCAGGAGTAAGCGTGTACCTAAACTTCATGTATTGCTCAACCTCCATCCCTTCTCTCATAATATTGAAAGACGTCGTTAGCATATCAAAATAACGGCTGATGCGCATAATCTTACTTTCAAAAAATTCAACATCCAGATTTTCCTTTTCCGAAACTTGAGAAATTTCCCAAAGGATCATCTTAAAAATAAGCTCATTGATTTGATGATAGGCAATAAACACCATTTCATCCGGAAGTGTTGTTCTCTGAATTTGAAGATTTAATAAGGCATCTGTCTGAATGTAATCCCAATACGTTATGGGTTTACTATACAACAAGCCCAACAAATGGTCGTCAGTATCTTGGTCAATAGCTTTGTACTTTTCTTCAAGCGCTTTTATAAGGTGGTCGTAAGTTTGTTTGTCGGCCATTTAATCGTCAACTACTATTTTAAATGAATGTTTTAATCCCTTAAATGCTTCTAGCTCTGCCTGTAAAGAACCTACCGCCAAATCCGCCTTTATTTTTAACGGAATCTTATTATCGTCAGCACTCACCCAAAGGGTTAGGCTTTCTTGTTCCTTAAATACACGACCAGCCATAACATAGGGTCTAAATTTAAGTGTTTTTACTTTACCGAATTCTGTTTTTATGGTTTCTCTTCCCAGAAATTTTAATCGGAAAAGGTAGTTTTCCTCATCAAAAAACATGTTAAGCTTTACCACATCATTTACTTGAATCTTATCAGTATCGTAATTATTCCTTAAATAATAAAATGCCGATACCATATCTTGTACATCCTTCTCGGTAGTTATGGTTTTTACCGTTTTATGTTTTTTGTTATTGACGCGTGCCTTTTGCTGATCTTGATAGAAATCTATTTCGATATCTTTTGTGTGGCCTCCTTCGTCTATCTTACGAATAAATTTATAGGGCATCCCCGTATTGACATCAAAATAACTTTCGTAGCGATCCTTTACCTTAAAAAACCATTTAATCATTCCTGTTGTCCATCCTTTTCCAACAACATGGTACACTGGTTTACCATCTAACTTGGTTTCTTTAACTTGTAGCGTGGCTTCACCAGCTTTTAGCCAACTGCTGTAGCTCATTCTAAATTTAAACCACTCACCATCTTTAAAGGCAGTCTTATCTTGTGCAAACCCTGTTTGGATTGCAAAAAGGAGTATCAATATGTAGGTTATCTTTTTCATAGTAGGTTATTGCAAATGTAACTTTTATATGTACATTTTATTGTTCTATTAATAATATTTGCAATTACTATTCCAAAAGTATTAAAAGAAAAAACTCCTTCAAAGATTGAAGGAGTTTTTATGCTGATTTTATGATACTTAGAGTGTTCCTCTTTTTTCTTGCTCCCGCTCAATAGACTCGAATAGCGCTTTAAAATTACCTGCGCCAAAGCCTCTAGCTCCCATTCTTTGTATAATCTCAAAAAATAAGGTTGGGCGGTCTTCCACTGGTTTGGTGAAAATTTGAAGCAAATAGCCTTCCTCATCGGCATCGATCATTATGCCCAAGCTCTTAAGTGTTTCAATATCTTCCCTTAATTCGTGACTAAATTCATCCAAACGCCCAGGAACTGCTTTGTAATATTCCTCTGGTGGTGTGGACAAGAACTCAACACCTCTAGACTTTAATTTTGCCACTGTAGTAATGATATCATCTGTTGCTACAGCAATATGCTGTACACCTGGACCTTCATAAAAATCTAAATATTCTTCAATTTGAGAGCGTTTTTTCCCCTCGGCAGGTTCATTAATTGGAAACTTTATACGTCCATTACCATTACTCATCACTTTACTCATTAAAGCAGAATATTCTGTGTGGATTTGTTTATCATCAAAGGACAGGAAGTTGACAAAGCCCATAACATCTTCATACCATTTTACCCAAGTATTCATTTCCCCCCAGCCCACATTTCCTACCATGTGGTCAATATATTTCAATCCTACTGGCTCTGGGTTGTAATCGCTTTTCCATTCTTTATATCCTGGCATAAATATCCCATCGTAGTTTTTACGTTCTACAAACATGTGTACCGTTTCGCCATAAGTGTAAATTCCTGCTCTAACGACTTCACCATGCTCATCAGATTCAACAACTGGTGCCATATAGGACTTTGCCCCTCTACTAGTGGTTTCTTCATACGATTTTTTAGCATCATCTACCCAAAGCGCTACAACCTTTACTCCATCCCCATGTTTTACAATATGGTCATTAATTGGCGATTTACTGTTTAGCGGCGTTGTTAAAACCAATCTAATTTTATCTTGTTTTAACACATAACTCACCTCGTCTTTAGACCCTGTTTCTAGACCCTTGTACGCAAAATCCTGAAAGCCAAATGCTGTTTTATAAAAGTGAGCCGCCTGTTTGGCATTGCCTACATAGAACTCTACATAATCTGTTCCTAAAAGTGGGAGAAAATCCTCTGCTCCCTCAAATATTTTTTCGAGACCGTAGTCTACTGATTTTATGTCTTTACTCATAATAATTAAAAGCCCCTTCTAACTTCCCCAGATGGGAAGAACTCTTACTGCTGGGCTGATAGAGTTATATTAATATTTTGTTTAATTATTTCATTTAGATTTTTGCATCATTAGTTCCTTCCTCCTGGGAAGGCTAGGATGGGCTTACAGCCAGGATTTATAATAATCCCCGTCTGCTATTTTTAAAGCCTCCTCCGTTACTTTTAATGGCTTAAATGTATCTACCATAACGGCCAATTCATCCGTTTTAACCTTGCCAATACTGCGTTCCATTGCTCCTGGATGTGGTCCATGAGGAATCCCTGCTGGATGCAAGGAAATATGACCTGCATCGATATCGTTTCGACTCATAAAATCACCATCAACATAGTACAATACCTCATCACTATCAATATTACTGTGATTGTACGGTGCTGGCACACTTAAAGGATGATAGTCGTACAATCGTGGCACAAAACTGCATACCACAAAAGCGTCGGTTTCAAACGTTTGATGTACTGGAGGCGGTTGGTGTATACGACCTGTTATCGGTTCAAAATCGTGGATAGAAAACGCATAAGGGTAATTATACCCATCGTAACCAACCACATCGAAAGGATGTGAGGCATACACCATGTCAAAAATCTCGTCTTGTTTTTTGATTTTAATTAAAAAATCCCCAGACTCATTATTAGTTTCCAACTCATAAGGCCTCCTCAAATCGCGTTCACAAAATGGCGAATGCTCCAGTAATTGCCCAAACCAGTTTCTATACCGTTTTGGTGTATAAATTGGTCTGTAAGACTCAACAATAAACAATCGGTTATCGTCCGTGTCAAAATCTAACTTGTAAATGATACCTCGTGGTATAACTAGGTAATCCCCGTATTTAAAATCGAGATTACCTAGATGGGTTCTTAATTTCCCTGATCCTTTATGGATGAATAGTAGCTCATCTGCATCCGTGTTTTTATAAAAATAATCTTTAGTAGATGATTGAGGTGCGGCAAGGATAATGTTACAATCGGAATTGGATAGTATAATTTTTCTGCTATCCAAATAATCAGCTTCTGGCTTTACCTGAAACCCTTTTAAGCGATAAGATTGCATATTATTTGCCTTTGCTATCTTAGGAGCCACGCTATATTGCTTCTTTATTTCTTTAACCTGAGTTGGACGTTGCTCATGATAACTATTTGTTGACATCCCGTCAAAACCTATGGTACCGAACAACTGCTCATAGTAAAAGCTGCCGTCTGGCTTTTTAAATTGTGTATGTCGTTTTGGGGGTATTTCCCCAAGTTTATGATAAAATGGCATTCTCTTCTACTGTTTAATAGTTGATTTGTTTATACGTTTATTTGTACAAAAGCTTCTGTTTAAAGGTACAAAAAAGTAGTTGAAGTTCTATTGTTATTAACTCGGTCGCTTCGAGCACTTCGAGAGCCTCAGTGTAACACCTCAGCGACCAAAGCTCAGTGTATCTATAACTTAATAAACAAATACTATTCCGGGTTCCTTTTGATAAGGAAGTGCAAATGAAGTTTTAAATGTTCCCAGAATACGGTCATAGATTACAAAGTTGATAAAAACTTTACTAAAACCAAAACCCAACGTTAAAAAACCAGTAGCCGTTGCCAGTATCTGGTGACCATGTATATTTGGCTTCTAAAGGCCCTAAAAATGTCTCAAAAGAATAGCCCACAGCATACCCACTATAATCTGGAGTTGTAAACCATTCACCAGTATCAAAAATATTGTCTTCAATATTGGAGTAATTAGCAGCTAAAAGTATGTGATGTTTTTTAAAGAGTTCATAATCCACAGTTACAATTCCCTTTACAAAACTGTTACCCGTAAGTTCAATATAATCATAGCCATAGAACGACGAGAAATTATTAATGAAATTATTCCCATAGCCTCCCAAAGCAAAATCTAGGAAGTTCGTTCCTCCATCTTCAATCTGAAAACCTCCTGAAGACTCTAACTTAAAAGATAAGCGTTCCCCAAAACTAAACGCATAACCAATATCTGCCTTTGCAATTGAAAAATTTGAAAAATTCTCATTAAAGTGAGATGCCCCTAAATACCAATGAAAATCACCATTAAAATAAAATCCTTTATTCGGAAAATAGCGATTATCATAAGTATCTAATTTAAGTCCCCCAAAGACACTAAAATAATCCGTGTTCTCAAAAACGATATCATCTTCTTGGTTTTCATTTAGCAACGTTTCTGATTTTATTTTTAATCGTTTATGTTCTGCCCCTAAGCTCAAGGAAAAATCTTTTTGAAATAAGGTTTGTAAATACACCTGATTGGTCTGATCGTTTAAATCTGCTTCAATAGTGTTTAGTGTGGCCAGAAGTGGGTCATCATCCTCTAAAACCAATTGAGCATTAACCCCACGCTCAAACTGGTTGTAACGCGATTTTACCCCAATACTAATGTAAAACCCCTTATCAATAAAGTAATCAAAATCGTATCTAAAATTATCCCCAAGAATAATATCTAGTGATGCTAAATCATTATTGAATAGTAAGCGTTTTTGTGTTAAATTAATAACAGCTGCACCTTTGTAAAGATCGTCGTAATGCAAACCTAGTTTTAAGAATGTTCTCGACTCTGATTCCTCAACATTTGCTATTAAATCGTAAGATTCTCCATCTTCATTTTTTGACAACCTGTACCTAAAAGCTTCAAAATTATTAGTCGCCACCAAATTATTTATGCCTTTGTTGAGTTTATCATAACTCAAAGTAACATCCCCTTTAAATCGTAATTTTCCTAGCAAATATGACCTAGTATAACGCTCATTGCCATTAAACAATACAGATCTAATTCTTAAACTATCTGGGATTTCAGCTTCAGGGCGTTGATAAAAACCTTCTTGGGTGTTTTTTAAAGCAACAAGCTCATTTAATTTATCATTTGCCGCTTCCCGGCCATTTTTTATAATGTCCTTCCCTTCACTAAAAGAGATGACTGAAAAGTTTGAAATATCTGGTTTTATGTAAATGTCGGTCAATTTACGTTTAGACTTCATGTCATTGATCGTTCTAAAGTTATTAATCTGCACCAGAATTTCTGGAGCGGACTTTAGCATTTCCCTATCCCTTAAATCATCTTGAACATCAACCCCAATAATAATGTCCATCCCCTTGGCTTTTAGTTCTTCAATAGGATAATTATTGGTAACACCTCCATCGATAAGTATTCGGTCTTCTATTTTTACAGGCTGAAACAAAGAAGGGAAAGCTCCACTTGCTGCGACACATTGTGCCAAAACACCTTCATCTAAGAGAACAGCCTCACCTGTTTCAATATCCGTAGCCATACAAAAGAAGGGTATCGGTAAATTTTCAAAATGTTCAATGTCGTTGACAGGAAGCATCATCTTATAAAGCAAACTATACACATTTTGGCCTCTAGACAAGCCCGAAGGCAAACTTATTTTAAACCCATCAAAAGGCACGCTCAGTGCATATTTCTCAGAACTCGTCCGTTCATAGAATGACTTTGACTCTCTTGAAAATTTATCATTAATAAGCACATCAAAATCAATGGTTCTAAACAGTGAATCCAATTGTTTTCCAGAATAACCAGAGGCATAAAGCGACCCAACAATGGCTCCCATACTGGTGCCGGCAATATAGTCTACCTTTATTCCTAAGCTGTCTATAACTTTTAGAGTACCTATATGAGCAAAACCCTTTGCCCCTCCACCACTGAGCACGAGACCAACCTTAGGGTCAGTATCTTTTTGAGAAAATACATTTTGACTTCCGAGTGTTAAAAAACCGAACACTAATAGGGCAGTATATATTGATGAAATTTTCAAACTTCTTTTTTATGATAATGATTATAAACCTTTTCTGCCCTCGACACCCCAACAACAGCCTCTAACTCATCTAATTTGGCATTGGCTATCCGTTTAACACTTTTAAAAGCCTTCATTAAATCTATGATGGTTTGTTCCCCTACACCTTTAATGCTTTCGAGCTCTGATGTTAACGCCCCTTTGCTGCGTTTATTTCTATGGTGTTCTATCCCAAACCGATGGGCTTCATTTCGTAATTGCTGAATGATTTTAAGCGTCTCGCTTTTTTTATCTAAATATAATGGAATTGGATCATCTGGATAGAATAATTCCTCTAAACGTTTCGCAATTCCTATTATGGCAATCTTTCCTCTGAGGTTTAAGGCCTCTAAGCTTTTTAATGCGGAAGACAATTGTCCTTTTCCTCCATCGATAATAATGAGTTGTGGTAATGATTGCTCCTCTTCTAACAATCTCTTATATCTCCTATAAACCACCTCTTCCATAGAGGCAAAATCATCCGGGCCTTCAACAGTTTTTATATTAAAATGTCGGTAGTCTTTTTTACTTGGCTTTCCATTTTTAAAAACCACACATGCCGCAACAGGGTTTGTTCCCTGAATATTAGAATTGTCAAAACACTCAATATGCCGTGGTTCTTCAGACAATCTTAAATCGGCTTTCATCTGTGCCATAATCCGATTGGCATGGCGATCGGGATCCGTGATTTTTATTTGTTTCATTTTATCCATGCGATAATACATGGCGTTACGCTTCGATAAATCCAGAATTTTTTTCTTATCCCCAAGCTTGGGAACCGTCACCTTTAACTCTTCCCCTAAATCCAAATCAAAAGGAGCGTAAATATCTTTAGAATTTGAATTGAACCGTTGACGTATTTCAATAATGGCTAACTCTAATAATTCTTCATCTGTTTCCGCCAACTTCTTCTTTAATTCTAGGGTGTGTGAACGGATAATTGAACCGTAAGACAATTGCAAAAAATTAACATAAGCATAACTTTCATCGCTAACTATTGAAAACACATCTACATTGCTAATCTTTGGATTGACGACAGTTGATTTAGCCTGGTAATTTTCTAAACTCTCTATTTTGTCCTTTATCCTTTGTGCATCTTCAAACTGCATATTTTCTGCATAAGCTTTCATCTGATTTTTAAAACCTTGTAGTGAATCCTTAAAATTTCCCTTAAGTATTTCCTTTATGGCAGAAATATTACCGTGGTAATCCTTTTCAGTTTGAAGCCCTTCGCATGGCCCTTTACAATTACCAAGATGATACTCTAAACAGACCTTGTATTTACCAGCATCTATTTTTTCTTGTGCTAAATCGTAATTACAGGTTCTCAATAAATACAACCCTCTTATTAATCCAAGCAGGGTCTTTACCGTTTTCATACTGGTGTACGGCCCAAAATATTCTGAACCGTCTTTGATAACTCTTCGTGTTGAAAAGACTCTAGGAAAACGTTCGTTCTTTATACAAATCCAAGGATAAGACTTATCGTCCTTGAGCATTACATTATACTTGGGCTGATACTTTTTAATAAGATTGTTTTCTAACAATAAAGCATCGGTCTCTGTTTCTACAACAATATGCTTTACTTCTGCAATCCTTTTAACCAAAACCCGTGTCTTACCATGATCGTGCTTTTTGGTAAAGTATGAGCTTACCCGTTTTTTTATATTCTTGGCCTTGCCGACATAAATTAGTTTCTTGTCCTTGTCAAAATACTGATAAACCCCAGGCTCATTTGGCAAGGTTTTGATCTGTATTTCTATAGAAGTTTCGGACATATTTCAAAGGTAATAATAAGTATGTATTCCATGTATTTTGAATGCTTTTTATTACTACTTTCGCCGCTCAAAATTTAAAATCATTTAATGACAAAAAAACTTTTGGGAAGAGTTGACAAAGTGGACTTTCCTGAATTGAATTTATTCAATATTGATGTAAAAATGGATACCGGAGCTTATACCTCTGCCATACATTGTTCAGAAATTAGGGAAGAGAATAGCACGCTCATCTGTACCTTTAAAAGCAAAGGGCACCCTAACTTTAACAGTCAAAATATTGTGTTTACAGATTACACCTACACTGATGTAAAAAGCAGTAACGGGTTTAAGGAAAATAGATACAAAATAAAAACGAAGGTCATATTCTTTGGTAAAAGCTATAAGATTAACTTAACTTTAAGCACTAGAGATGATATGAAATTCCCAGTGCTTATTGGACGCCAATTTTTAAGAAAAAAGTTTATTGTGGACGTAGATATGGAAGATCAATCTTTTAAAACAAAAAAATAATGAACATTGTCATACTATCACGTAATCCACATTTATATTCTACACAGCGATTGGTAGAAGAAGCTAAAGGTCGTGGTCACGAGATCGAAATTATAGACCCCTTAAAATGCGATATCATTATTGAGCGTGAAAAACCAACCATATATTATAAGGACCGTTATTTAGACTATGTAGATGCTGTAATCCCTCGCATTGGTGCTTCTATAACGTTTTACGGCTGCGCGGTAGTAAGGCAGTTTGAAGAAATGGGAATTTTCACCACAGCTTCTTCTAACGCGATTTTACATTCCCGCGATAAATTAAAGAGCTTACAGCGTTTGAGCAAAGCCGGAATCGGTATGCCGAAAACTGTATTTACAAATTACTCAAGAGATGTAGAAGAAGTGATTGAACACGTCGGTGGTACACCGGTAATTATAAAATTATTAGAGGGTACACAAGGTTTGGGAGTTGTTTTGGCTGAAACCAAAAATGCTGCTGAATCAGTTTTAGAAGCTTTTAATGGTTTGCAGGCGAGAGTCATCGTACAAGAATATATCAAGGAAGCTAAAGGTGCGGATTTAAGAGCACTTGTAGTCGATGGTCAGGTGGTTGGTGCTATGAAACGACAAGGTAAAGATGGTGAGTTTAGGTCTAACTTACACCGTGGTGGCTCTGCAGAGATAATAAAATTAGATCATGATGAGCTGAAACTCGCCATGAAAGCTTCAAAAGTATTAAAACTACCTGTTTGTGGGGTAGATATGTTACAATCTAGTCGAGGGCCTTTACTTCTTGAGGCAAATTCCACCCCTGGTTTAGAAGGCATTGAGCGTGCTACTGGCCGGAATATTGCCAGAGCAATTATCACATTTATAGAACGCAATAGAAAATAAAAAAGAGTCCTAGTAAACGAGAAATGCCATGAGCGAAAAGGAAGTCTTAGATATTTTAGGAGTAAAAGTAGGGCTAGGGCAGCATGCCACAGTTAACTTTAATGTTGCAAAACTACACACCCAAAATTCTATTGATGTCCCTGTTATTATAGAGCGTTCCAAAAAACCAGGACCGACAGTGCTAATTACAGCTGGTATTCATGGTGATGAAATCAACGGTGTTGAAATTGTCCGGCAAATTATTGCCAAAGGCATTAACAAACCTAAGATCGGTACAATTATTTGTGTTCCTGTAATTAATGTGTTTGGGTTTATACATATGAATCGAGAATTTCCTGATGGGCGTGATCTTAACCGCATGTTCCCTGGAAGCAAAAATGGGTCTTTGGCAAGTCGTGTTGCTCATCAACTCATGACTGAGATTGTACCACGTGCAGATTTAATATTGGATTTTCATACCGGTGGTTCGGACCGATTTAATGCTGCCCAAGTTAGGATTATCAAAAACGATATTATTTTAAGTGAGCTGGCAGAAGTTTTTGGGGCACCCTTTATTTATTATTCAAAAAACATCAAAAACTCGTTTAGGAGTTCCGCGGCTAAATTGGGTATTCCCATGCTTTTATTTGAAGGTGGAAAGTCCTTTAACATACATACAACCATTACAAACACAGGTGTTAATGGAGCCAAGCGCGTATTAAACCACATGGGTATGCTACGGTCAAAATTTAAGGTCAGTAAGCCCAAGAAAAAGTGCATTAGGTTATTAAGCGGAAAATGGATCCGTGCAAATTATTCTGGTATGTTTAAAGCGGCAGTCCCAATCAACACTTTTGTTGAAAAAGGTAAGGTCATAGGGAATATTACTGATCCATACGGCAATTTTAACCACTTTGTTAAAGCACCAAATGCTGGTTATGTTTTTAATATTAATGAATCCCCTTTGGTATATCAAGGAGATGCTATTTTTCATATTTCCACAAAGGTCGAAGCCTAATGCAAAAAGCCGAGTTACGAAAAAAATACAAGCAATTAAGATCTGAGTTGTCAGCATCCAAAATAGACGATAGAAGTCTCAGCATAGCCAACCAATTGCTTCAACTTAACATCTGGAATTTTTCGTTCTATCATTTGTTCCTAACTATTGAAGAACAAAAGGAAATTAATACAGATTACATCCTAAATATCCTTTCAGGGAAAGATAAAAACATCATTTTGTCCAAAAGCAATTTTGAAGACTGCTCAATGCAACATTATTTATTAACGGACAATACAGTGATTAAAAAAAACGCCTATGATATTCCTGAACCTGTGGAGGGTATTCCAATTTCAGCCTCTCAAATAAATGTTGTCTTTGTGCCCTTATTGGCATTTGATAAACAAGGGAATCGTATTGGCTACGGCAAAGGATTTTACGATCGGTTTTTATCGGAATGCACCCCAGAAACTTTAAAAATTGGGCTGTCTTTTTTTGAAGCTGAAACTAAGGTGTTCGAGACTTTTAAAAGTGATGTTAAGTTAGATTATTGTGTGACGCCTCAGAAGGTGTATCGGTTTTAGGCAATTCTCTAAAAGCCCTTTGATTAAAGAAAATTAATATCCCAATCCCAGAACTAATGGCCATATCTGCGATATTGAAAACAGGTTCAAAAAATCTAAAGTGCTGTCCACCAAAAAACGGTATCCATTCTGGCAGAAACCCTTCCCAAATAGGGAAGTGCAACATATCCACTACTTTTCCATAAAACAATCCGGCATAGCCTCCTTCTTCTGGCAAAAATGCAGCCACTTGTCCATAACTATCATTGAAGAGTATGCCATAGAAAACCGAATCCAAGATGTTTCCAAGAGCCCCTGCAAAAATCAATATAACTGCAACTATTAATACTTTAGACTTCTTCTTTTTAATGACCGAAAACAACCAATAGCCTATAAATGACACTGCAATAATTCTAAATAGCGTTAAAATCAATTTTGCGGATTTGTCCGAAATAAAACTAAAGATATCACTCAGAGTTGTGCCCCAAGCCATACCATCATTTTCAACAAATAGAATCTGAAACCAAGAGACGACTTCTGTACGCTCTCCAAGCGAATAATGTGTTTTTATATACACCTTACTGACCTGATCTATCAGTAAAATTAAAAAGATAAAAAGCCAAGCTCTTTTTGGGGACATAGTTGGACTAAATTTCAGCTAAAATAAGGGTTTAATTGGGCTTTACAACTTTGATATCTCCATCAATGGATTTTAAAATCCAATACGCGTTTTTAAAACGCTCTTTTGGAACAGTTATTTTTCCATTATTAGATACAGCTTCAATCGTAGCATTTTCTGTCGTAACGCAAATATTGCCGTCAAAAGTGTTTATCATTGCCCGTTCTGCAAATCCGATGACATTGACAGACCCTTGGAGCAACTCAATGCTAATAGTCTTAAACTTGCCCAAAGCATTTACCGAGCCTATATCACTTTTAATTGCAATATTTAAACCCTCTGGCATTACTACTTTTAGTGTTGCAGCCACAACCTTGTGTGCATTGCGCTTATCATCAGGTATGTTATAAAGTGGTGTTTTTTGAAGTTTAATAAAAAGTTGTCCGTCTTTTATTTCAGAATGGATTTTATACTCGTTTTGATACTCTCCATCGGTTAAAGAATTTATTATAATCTCCTTAGAAGGTCTGGCTTCGACCTCAATATTAAAAATCTGGTTGCCATCCACTACGATTTCAGAAATGTCTTTAGCACTTATGGCTTTATTTATGGTGTTTTGAGCATAGGTTTTAAATGAGAAAAATAAAACCGATAAGACTAAAAAAGCCTTGAGCAAAACTGACCAAGGCTGTATAAAAAGATGATTTTTTAAATTCAATTTGTATCATTCAGAGCGCAGCGAAAAATCTTTATGTGTATTTGTTAGATTCTTCGGTCACTTTGTTCCCTCAGAATGACAATTAATAAAGAGATCGCCGCAGTAATTTGTTACTTCTGCATGTTCTTAGCTTCGATGCTCAATGTAGCGTGGGGCACTAGCTTTAAACGCTCTTTGTTAATCAACTTACCCGTAACTCTACACACACCATAAGATTTGTTTTCAATACGGATGATGGCATTTTTAAGATCGCGAATAAACTTTTCTTGGCGAATAGCTAAGGCAGAATTGGCTTCCTTGCTCATCGTTTCACTACCTTCCTCAAAAGCTTTAAAGGTTGGCGAAGTGTCATCTGTACCGTTGTTATGGTCATTCATATAAGCACTTTTAATTAATTCTAAATCGTGCTCAGCTTTCTTTATTTTTTCTTGAATAAGATCTCTGAATTCTTCTAAATCCTTATCAGAATATCTCACTTTTGTATCTGATCCCATGGTTTTAATGTTTTTGAATAAACAGTTTGGTATTTACATCATCAAAAGCAATTTCTATACCAGTGTTTAAGTTATCAATTAATTCTAATTCTTCCGTCAGTGTTTCTGACTTTATATAAGCTGCATTTGCATCAATAGCATCTGCAATTTTATCATCTTTTTGAAGCTTTACATCTATACGATCTGTCACTTCAAACCCTGAATCCTTACGTAAATTCTGAATACGATTAACGAGCTCACGAGCAATCCCTTCGTTACGTAAATCTTCGTTGATAGTAACATCTAAAGCTACAGTTAATGCACCTTCGTTTGCCACTAACCATCCCTCAATATCTTGGGAGGTAATCTCTACATCATCTAATCCCAAATTAATGCTTTTTCCATTAATGTCAAGGGAAAAAGACCCATTTTGTTCAATTTTATTGATCTCCTCTGCTGACAAGGCGTTTATAGCGTTGGCAATCAGCTTCATATCCTTTCCAAATCGAGGCCCTAAGGTCTTAAAATTGGGTTTTATCTGTTTTACCAATATCTCAGATGCATCTTCAAGCAATTCAACCTCTTTAATATTCACCTCGTGCTTTATCAAATCCGCTACAGCTTCAATTTCTTCCTTTTGTTGTCGCGAATTTATCGGTATCATTATTTTCTGTAACGGTTGACGTACCTTAATCTTTTCTTTAGCTCGTAATGACAATACTAAGGAAGAGATTGTTTGCGCACTTTCCATTTTTCGCTCTAAGGATTTGTCAATCATTGAGGCATCAGAAACTGGAAATTCTGACAAATGCACACTTTCAAAATTCTCTTTTTTGGTCACTGCGTTTAAATCCAAATACAACCGATCCATAAAGAACGGAGCTATTGGAGCACCTAGTTTTGCAAGGGTTAACATACACGTGTATAGTGTTTGATACGCCGAAATCTTATCCCTTTGGTAATCTCCTTTCCAGAAGCGTCTTCTACTTAAACGCACATACCAGTTACTTAAGTATTCCTGAGTGAAATTTGAAATGACCCGAGCAGCCTTAGTGGGTTCATAATCTGCATAATAATCATCTACTTTCTGGATTAAAGTGTGTAATTCTGAAAGAATCCATCGATCCAATTCAGGGCGTTCATTAACCGGGATATCTTCTTCATTATAATTGAAGCCATCTAAATTGGTATATAATGAGAAGAACGAGTAGGTATTATAAAGTGTGCCGAAAAATTTACGACTAACCTCAGCAATACCGTCGACATCAAATTTTAGGTTATCCCACGGGTTTGCATTGCTGATCATATACCATCGTGTGGCATCTGCACCATATTTTGAAAGTGTTTCAAAAGGATCTGTGGCATTGCCCAAGCGCTTAGACATTTTTTGTCCGTTTTTGTCTAACACTAATCCATTAGACACTACATTTTTATAAGCTACAGAATCAAAAACCATAGTACCAATAGCATGAAGCGTGTAAAACCATCCTCTGGTTTGGTCCACTCCTTCTGCAATAAAATCCGCTGGAAAGGCCTCATTCTTATCAATCAAATCTTTGTTTTCAAAAGGATAGTGCCATTGCGCATAAGGCATTGAGCCCGAATCGAACCATACATCAATTAGATCGCTTTCGCGTTTCATGGGTTGTCCCGAAGGTGAAACCAAGACAATTTTATCCACAACGTTTTTGTGTAAGTCCACTAACTCGTAATTGGCTTCCGACATGTTACCGACTTCAAAGTCTTTAAAAATATCGGCTTCGAGAACCTTAGCCTCCACAGCTTTTTTCATCTCTGCCTTTAACTCAGCCATTGAACCAATACATAATTCCTCCTTACCATCTTCAGTTCTCCAAATTGGCAGTGGAATCCCCCAAAAACGAGAACGGGATAAATTCCAGTCGTTAGCATTTGCCAACCAGTTTCCAAAACGGCCTTCACCTGTAGATTTTGGTTTCCAGTTAATGGTTTGATTAAGCGCGTGCATTCTATCCTTTACATCCGTAACCTTAATAAACCAAGAATCTAATGGGTAGTATAAAATTGGTTTATCTGTTCGCCAACAGTTTGGATAGCTGTGTTTATATTTTTCAACCTTAAAGGCCTTATTTTCAGTTTTAAGCTTAATCGCTAATTCTACATCAACCGATTTTTCGGGAGCTTCTCCATCTGCGTAATATTCGTTCTTTACATATTTACCACCAAATTCACCAAGCTCTGGTCTAAACTTACCTTGTAAGTCTACTAATGGCACCAAATTATCATTTTCGTCTTTCACTAAAAGAGGTGGAACTTCTGGTGTAGCTTGTTTGGCCACCAAAGCATCGTCCGCACCAAATGTTGGGGCTGTGTGTACAATTCCCGTACCATCTTCAGTAGTTACAAAATCACCTGATATGACTCTAAATGCATTTTCTGGATTGTCATTTGGCAATGCGTAATCTAATAATTGTTCGTAAGTGATTCCAACTAAGTCAGCACCTTTAAATTCTTTAATAATAAAATATGGCAACTTCTTAAGAGACTTCATATTATTCATGAAATCCAAAGTCTCCATAGCCTTAACTTCAGGCATTCTGGATACTAAAAGCTCGTATGCACGAGAAGTTTTATCTAACTTTTTACCTGGATCACTGATAATAAGATCAAATATATCTTTACTTTCAATATATCCATTTGAAAATTGCTTAGAAACTAAGTTTTTAGCAACAATAACGTTTATTGGCTCGTATGTATATTGATTAAAAGTTTTAATTAACACATAATCAATCTTTGGCCCAACGGTTAAAGCGGTATTACTTGGCAATGTCCATGGGGTTGTCGTCCACGCCAAAAAGTAGATATCACCTTCATTTTGAAGAAATTCTGGCAATGATTCTGCCTTTGCCTTAAACTGAGCTACAACTGTTGTATCCGTTACATCTTGATAGGTCCCTGGCTGATTTAATTCATGAGAACTTAAACCAGTACCTGCTTTAGGAGAATACGGCTGAATCGTATACCCTTTATATAATAATTTTTTATCGTAAATCTGTTTGAGTAACCACCAAACAGATTCCATATATTTTGACTTGTAAGTTATGTATGGGTCATCCATATTGACCCAATAGCCCATTTTCTGGGTGAGGTCATTCCAAATGTCCGTATAACGCATCACTGCTTTTTTGCACGCCGCATTATACTCTTCTACTGAAATTTTCGTCCCAATGTCTTCTTTGGTAATGCCTAATTCTTTTTCAACACCAAGTTCAATTGGCAATCCATGCGTATCCCAACCTGCTTTTCGCTTTACTTGATAGCCTTTCATGGTTTTATAGCGCGGAAAAATATCCTTTATAGCACGAGCTAAAACGTGGTGAACTCCTGGCAACCCATTGGCTGAAGGTGGCCCTTCGAAAAACACATAAGGAGGTTTGTCTTCTCTAGTGGTAACACTTTTATTGAAGATATCATGGTCTTCCCAATACTTTTGGATTTCTTCCGCAGTATTTGGTAAGTTAAGTCCTTTATATTCAGTGAACTTTTGGCTCATTGTACTAGTGTATTATAAGAGCGCAAAAGTAAAGAATTTTGAGGAAATAGACAGCTAAATTACACTACAAACCCAACCAAATCTTCAATCTTAGAAATTAGCTGAATTTTAATATTCGTGTTTTTTAAAGCAATCTTATTGTATTTGGATACAAAAATAGTAGAGTAACCCAATTTTTCCGCTTCCAAAATGCGTTGTTCTACACGTTGTACTGGGCGTATTTCTCCAGACAAGCCAACCTCAGCTGCAAAACAATAATCACTAGGTAACGCTTCATCTTCGTTTGAAGATAAAATGGCTGCTACGATAGCTAAATCTATAGCAGGGTCATCAACCGTAATGCCTCCTGTGATATTTAAAAACACATCTTTTGCTCCGAGTTTAAATCCGGCTCTTTTTTCTAAAACAGCCAACAACATGTTTAAGCGTTTTGCATTAAAACCCGTTGCCGAGCGTTGTGGAGTGCCATAAACAGCGGTGCTGACTAGCGCTTGGACTTCTATCATTAAAGGCCGCATACCTTCTAAAGTAGCTGCAACGGCATTACCCGATAGTTCACCGTCTTTTTCTGATATTAAAATTTCCGAAGGGTTACTTACCTCTCTTAAACCAGAGTCTTGCATTTCGTAAATGCCTAACTCGTTGGTAGAACCAAAGCGGTTTTTATTCGCTCTAAGAATTCTAAAGACATGATTGCGATCTCCTTCAAACTGCAAAACAGTATCGACCATGTGCTCCAATATTTTTGGCCCGGCGATATGCCCATCTTTGGTAATATGGCCAATCAACAACACTGGGGTTGCAGTTTCCTTGGCAAATTTGATGAGTTCACTGGTGCATTCTTTAATCTGAGAAATGCTACCTGGGGAGCTTTCAATATAGTCACTGTGCAACGTCTGAATAGAATCTACAACCACAATATCTGGTTCTAAGGCTTCAATCTGCTTAAATATATTCTGAGTTTTGGTTTCGGTGAGAATAAAGCAATTTTCACTGTTCGGGTGAATCCTTTCTGCTCGCATTTTAATCTGCTTCTGACTTTCCTCACCTGACACATACAGCGTTTTATATTTTAATTTTAAGGCAATCTGTAGCAGAAGTGTACTTTTACCAATACCTGGTTCGCCACCTAAAAGTGTTAAAGATCCTGGCACCATGCCTCCACCCAACACACGATTGAATTCCGCATCTTGCATATTCATCCGAGCATCTGCAGACGCATCAATTTCATTAATTCTTAATGGTTTTGAAACGCGTTTTGAATTAGATGTTGGAGACTTCCAATCACCTTTAGTCTCTTTTTGGACCACTTCTTCAACAATAGTGTTCCATTGCTTGCATGCTGTGCATTGGCCCTGCCACTTACTATATTGAGTGCCACAGTTTTGGCAGAAAAATGTTGTTTTAACTTTAGCCATTAATACCCAAAATCCGCTTTAATTTCATCTGCTTTTTCAATCATGAAGTCTTTTGTTATCCCTGCGATTTCTTCAAGTATATAAGCTGCTCTATAGGTTTTCATAGCTTTCTTAGGCTCATTAGTATTCTCGTAGAACATCGCTAAGTAATAATGACTGAGTAGTGTGTCTGGATAGTTTTTACGAGCTAACTTTGATAGTTCTTCATAATACTCCCATTTTTCATTTTTACGAATAGCAGCATCAATAGCCTTAAAATCATTGATCAAAATCTGCTTTTCCATACCAAACAACTCTTCAATCATATCATATTTTTCAATGAGATAATCCACAGGAGATGTTTCTAACTTTACTACAGATTCGTTATATTCCTTTTTACTAATAGGCTGAAAAACAAAGAAAATTCGTTCTAAGGCCTTTGGTATGGCATGTGCTGGTAGTGCATAATGTGAAGGCCCTTCAAAGTCATCAAAAGTATACAATAAATTAGTGTTTTCTATTGCTGATATACCAGTGTTTAATGCATTAGCCCCTTCTTTAATATGTGCAACATCCTCAGTTGAAGTTGCCAAATAATAAAAGACTTTAGACTCAACGTTTTTCATTCTTTCCACAAGATACTTTTGCATATCTGGTGCCAAATCTGGACTTACAGAAACGTAAGCATTAAAAATAGGTGGTTTTCTTAAGAGATAATAGTTTATATAATTTGCTGTTTCACCATGCCCTACGGCAACTCTAAAATTTTCAGTTTTGTATTTATCTTGTATGAATGGAATCATCTCTTTACCGACAAATTCAAAGAAATCAGCCCCAGTTTCTATCGGCAATGAATTCTGTTCGGAATAGTATAAGTCATCACTACGAGAATCGTATTGATTAATCCCAACCACAATGGATTCGGGAATATCTTCCCAATAGGCATAGTAATCTACGTTTCCTGCTACTGCTTCAAATAAATAATCCCCGTCGAATACATAAATAACCGGGTAAGCTTTATCATCTTCTTCAGAATAGCCTCTTGGTAAAAGAACTTTAATCTCACGATCTTCACCTAAAATTCGTGATGAAATGGTTTCGTATTTAGCTTGTCCAAAAGCAATTAATGTAGAAAAAAAACATAAGACAACAAGTTTAAAACGCGTCATGATTGGGTTGATTTTGGTTAACAGAAGCAAGGTAAAAAATAATTCTATACTTCAGCGGACTTCCTATTATAGATTGGAAGATATATGAGAGATAAGGCTCCTAAAATAATAGTCATTATGGTTTGTGCTCCCCAAAGCACCCAACCAAAAGCAAAACTAGGGTCTTCGGCAATACCAAAAATTGAGAATGCCGCATACACTGCTGCAGGATATGCACCTGTGCCTCCATTGGTTGCCGCAATACTAAAACTGGCTGAAATAAACCCTATGAGAACTGCTGCAATTGGGATGCCAATTAAACTATCAAAAGCAAATGTTGTCGTATAAAACATGAGCAGATACATGCCCCAAATAAAAATGGTATGTCCAATGAACGCCCATTTTCTTTTCATTTTTAAAATGCTTAAAGCACCTTCGATCAATCCATTGACAAATGTCACAATCTTCTTAATGACGATAATCTCGCTTTTTCTGAGTATTAAGAAAAAACCTATTATAATAAGACCTATTGTACTTAGAATAATTAAAGTTGTTGCGCTAAACTTGTTCGAAAAAAATTCTACAATAAATTCAAATTGAAGAATAAGGGTCACAAAAATGATAAATAGCATCACAATCATATCTGCAATACGTTCTGCGACTATGGTGCCGAATCCTTTTTCAAAAGGGATCTTTTCGTAATTAGCCAAAATCGTAGCTCTTGCCACTTCCCCCGACCTTGGAATCCCGTAATTAATAAGGTATGTTGAAAAAACAGCCATAAGACTGTTTTTAAATTTAACTTTATATCCTAAAGGCTCTAACATAAATAACCACCTATAGGCTCTGGACATGTGACTCAACGTCAAACAAAATACACTTAAAGCAATCCACCAATAGTTGGCTCCTTTAGCCTCCTCAATAACCTGATGTAGAGGCACTTTGCTTAATGAATACCAAACCAAGCCTATACTCAACAGAATGGGTATAATAATGGTGAGTGCTTTTTTTAGTTTGGGTTGCACCTGATTATTTTAAGAGATTGGTGGCTTCATCGGGAAATACCAAAGATGGCTTAAACACTTTGGCTTCTTCTATATCCATAAATGCATAGGTGATTAGTATGAGTGTGTCACCTACAGAAACTTTTCTGGCTGCGGCACCATTTAAGGTGATTTCCCCACTATTTCTTGGTCCAGGAATACAATAGGTTTCCAAACGTTCACCATTGTCATTATTGACAATCTGAACCTTTTCACCTTGTATAATATTTGCGGCATCCATCAAATCTTCGTCAATGGTGATGCTACCTATATAGTTAAGGTCAGCACCTGTACATTTAACGCGATGGATTTTTGATTTTACAACTTGAATTTGCATTTGGCAAAGATACTTAATTTAGAGCGATATTATCTATAAGTCTAACATCACCCGCATAGACCGCAATAAACGCTCTATAATTTTTTTTATTTGATTTTCGATTTACTGGCTTTAGGGTCTTATCATCTGCAATTGTAAAATATTCTAATTCCAATAAAGGGTGACTTTTAAATTGCTTCTTAACCCATTCCGATACTTTATTAGCACTTTTTGTGCCAAATTTTTGCTTGGCAGATTTTAGTGTTTTGTATATAAATGGTGCGGCTTCTCTATACTTTGGCTTTAAGCGTTCGTTACGCGAACTCATAGCTAAACCATCCTCTGCCCTATATATGTCACAACCAATGATTTTTGAAGGCAGATTATGTATCTCGACCATTTTTTTGATAATCGCCAATTGTTGAAAATCCTTTTCTCCAAAGTAAGCTTTGTTTGGCTTTACGATTTCCAAAAGTCGTTTTACCACAGTACCTACCCCATCAAAATGACCTGGCCTAAAAGCACCTTCCATGACCGAATCAAGGCCTTTAAAGTTAAAGTTTTTTGACGCTACATTACCGTCATAAACATCTTCAGGGCTTGGAGCATAAATAATGATTTTGTTTCCAGATATGTTTTTCAGAAAGTCAACATCACGGTCTAAAGTCCTTGGGTATTTAATAAGATCTTCTTTATTATTGAATTGCGTTGGGTTAACAAAAATGCTCACTACAACTTCATCATTGTCGGACATCGCTTTTTCCACCAAAGACTGGTGTCCATCGTGCAAAGCTCCCATAGTTGGGACTAGTCCAACTGATCTGTCCTCGTTTTTTATAGCCTTAAGATACTCCGAAAGCTCTTTTTTAAAGTGAAAAATCTTCAAGTTAATAACATAAGTTTAACGCCTGCAAACTTAATATTTTACTAGTAATCTGCATAAATTTTTGTAATTTTGCATGTTTTTTACCGTTAAATAAAGCAGTAGATTTATGAAAGATAAGCGAATTTTGTACGTGTCCTCGGAAGTTGTACCCTATTTACCTGAAACCGAAATTTCTTCAATGTCCTTTGAAGCACCTCGGATGGTAAACAAACAAGGAGGGCAGATACGGATTTTTATGCCGCGCTTTGGTAATATTAACGAAAGGCGCCATCAACTTCATGAAGTGATTCGTTTATCTGGGATTAACTTGGTCATTAATGATCTAGATATGCCTTTAATCATAAAGGTTGCTTCTATTCCAAAAGAACGTATTCAGGTTTACTTTATTGATAACGAAGAATACTTTAAGCGCAAGGCAACACTTACCGATGAAGATGGAAATCTCTTCCCCGACAATGACGAACGTGCTATCTTTTTTGCCAAGGGAGTTATTGAAACGGTTAAAAAATTGAATTGGGCACCAGATATCATCCATGTTAATGGTTGGTTAGCCTCATTATTGCCGCTGTATCTAAAAGAGTACTATAAAACTGAACCATTATTTACGGAGAGTAAAATTGTGACTTCTGTTTATAATCAAAGCTTTGAAGGTACGTTAGATAAGAACATGGTTAAGAAAATTGAATTCGACGGTTTAGATTCAGAACTCATTAAACCTTTGGCAACACCAGATTATATTAGTTTAATGAAAATTGCTATTGACCATTCTGATGCTATAATTAAAGGCTCTGAAGAACTACCAAAAGCACTTAACGACCACATTGATGCAGCTAGTAAACCTACATTAGATTTTCATTCATTAGAAGAGTTCGCAGAACCTTATACTGAATTTTATGAAAACAGCGTTCTTTAATAAGTTTAAACAACAAGAATGAATACATATAAAATAGCCCTAAGATATCTTTTTTTAACAACCTTAATTTTAACTGGTTTCATCTCTTGCGACAAAGATTTTGCAGGTATTGAATCAGATATTATCAATGAGGGCAACGCTACTAATTTTGATACAAATTCGGAAACCTACGATGTTATCAGTTATACAGATGTGCTAGGGCCTGTGCAAACAAATAGTTTGCCTTATAATTTTTTAGGCTACTATGATGACCCATATTATGGTACTACTACTGCAAGTATAGTAACCCAAGTGAGTTCTGCATTATTAGACCCAACCTTTGGTGAAAATGCTGTTTTAGATTCTGTAGTATTAACTATCCCCTACTTCAGCTCTAATGTTGGAGTTACTGATGACAATGAAATTGAATATAGGCTTGATTCTATCTTTCCTCGAAACGATAGTGACGACTACAATCCAATTAAATTAAGTATTTATGAAAATAATTATTTTCTAAGGGATTTTGACCCTAATGAAGATTTTGACACCCCTCAGGCTTATTTTTCAAATCGGACACTTTCAAGTTCTGAAATGATTAGCGATGCTGATTTGGAGTCAACATTAATTCATGCCGATACTTTAGAAATTTCTGACGATCAAATAAATTTAGATGATGAGAATGGAGAGGTTTCGCAAATACAAGCTCCAGCCATACGCTTGTTGTTAGACCCAGTCTATTGGAAGGATAAAATTTTAGACCAAGAAGGAACGTCTTTTCTTAGAAACAGTAATAATTTCAATAATTATTTTAGAGGCCTTTATTTTAAAGCTGAAGCTATAAATGATAATGGCTCGTTAATTGGGCTAAATCTTGCAGCTACAAATGCGAATATAACCTTATATTATACTGCAGACTCTACAAACGATGCTTCAGTAAGGAACCAATCTAGTTATGTCCTTACATTCGGTGGCAACCGAGTAAATTTCTTTGAAAATAATTTTAATGCACCTATACCTCAAGGTGACTCAGAAAATGGTGATAGCCAATTATTTTTAAAAGGTGGACAAGGTGCCGTTGCAGGTATTAAGTTATTTGATGGTTTAAATGAGGAAAACGAACCTGTTTTTGAAGCTTTTAAAAATAATTTTGCTAATTATGATGAAGATGGGGAGTTTGAGAGCTCAAAACGATTGATTAATGAAGCTAATTTAGTGTTTTTTGTTGACCAAGCAGAAATGCAAGCTGCCATGGTTAACGGGCAAGAACCCAATCGTCTCTACTTATATGACATGGACAATAACACGCCACTAATAGATTACTTTTTTGATATTTCAAGTAGTTCGTTTCCGTCTTTATCAAGGCCAAATCATTTAGGTGTTTTACAACGTGTTGATGATGAACCAGATGGTCTGGGAATAAAATACAAAATGAAGATTACCGAACATATTAAAAATTTGGTTCAGAATGACTCTACCAATGTTACTTTAGGCCTTGCGATTTCAGGTAATGTTAATTTGGAGGAATCTTTTCCTCAAAGAATAGAACAAACTACTGATAATTCTGAAAAATTGTTGCCTGTAAGTTCAATTATTTCACCAAGAGGAATAGTTTTGCACGGCAACAACTCAGAAATTGAAGCCAAAAAATTATACTTGGAAATTTTCTACACATGTCTCTATAATGATTGTGAAGAAAACAATTAATTAAACCTAAAAACAAATCTTATGTGTGGTATAGTTGGTTACATTGGTCATAGAGAAGCGTATCCTATAGTAATGAAAGGACTTCAACGTCTCGAATACCGTGGGTACGATAGTGCAGGTATTGCGCTTTATGACGGTAACAACATTAAACTTTGCAAGACAAAAGGAAAGGTTTCAGATCTTGAGTCTAAAATCCAAGACGATATTTCAATCGATGGCTCATTAGGTATAGGACATACCCGATGGGCAACCCATGGAGTTCCTAATGACATCAACTCACATCCGCATTATTCAAATTCAGGAGATCTGGTTATCATCCATAACGGCATTATCGAAAACTACGATGCCATAAAAAAAGAGCTTATTAATCGTGGATACACCTTTAAGTCAGATACGGATACTGAGGTTTTAATTAATCTTATTGAAGACGTAAAGAAAAACGAAGATATTAAATTAGGTAAGGCGGTTCAAATTGCTCTTAATCAGGTTGTCGGTGCTTATGCCATTGCTGTGTTTGACAAAACAAAACCAGATGAAATTGTTGTGGCAAAATTAGGTAGCCCGTTGGCCATTGGAATCGGGGATGATGAGTTTTTTATTGCCAGTGATGCATCACCTTTTATTGAGTTTACAAAAAATGCCATTTATTTAGAAGATGAGGAAATGGCCATCGTAAGGCGTCATAAAGAGGTAAAAGTTCGAAAAATTAAAGGAGATACTATAGTAGACCCTTATATACAGAGACTTCAATTAAATCTTGAAGAAATTGAAAAAGGCGGTTATGAGCATTTTATGCTTAAAGAAATTTATGAGCAACCTCGTGCTATTTTAGACACTTTTAGAGGGCGTTTACTGAGCAAGGATGCAATCATTAAAATGTCTGGTGTTGAGGACAATATGAAAAAATTTCTCAATGCAGACCGTATTATCGTCGTAGCCTGTGGTACCTCATGGCACGCCGGACTTGTTTCTGAGTACATATTTGAGGATTTAGCTCGAATCCCCGTAGAAGTAGAATACGCCTCGGAATTTAGATACCGAAATCCAGTTATAACAGAAAAAGATGTTGTTATAGCCATTTCCCAGTCTGGTGAAACTGCAGATACCTTGGCTGCCATAAAATTAGCAAAATCCAAAGGAGCTTTTGTTTTTGGTGTTTGTAATGTTGTAGGCTCATCTATAGCCAGAACAGCAGACGCAGGAGCTTATACACATGCTGGACCAGAAATTGGAGTAGCATCTACCAAAGCATTTACAACCCAGATCACATTATTATCTTTAATTGCTCTTCGACTAGCTAGAGCAAAGGGAACTATCTCAAGTTCAGATTTTAGACACTATTTAATTGAATTGGAAACTATTCCAAGCAAAGTAGAGAAGGCTTTAAAGTCTAACAACTATGTAGAAACTATTGCAGATATCTATAAAGATACAAGGAACTTTCTGTATTTAGGAAGAGGGTACAATTTCCCTGTGGCTCTAGAAGGGGCTTTAAAATTAAAAGAGATTTCTTATATCCATGCAGAAGGCTATCCTGCTGCAGAAATGAAACATGGTCCTATTGCTTTAATTGATGAGCACATGCCAGTTGTAGTTATTGCTACCAAAAAAGGACATTACGAGAAAGTGGTCAGTAATATACAGGAAATTAAATCTAGGAAAGGGAAAATAATCGGTATTGTTACTGAAGGAGATACAAGTGTTAAAGAATTAGCAGACCACGTTATTGAAGTTCCAGAAACTATGGAATGTTTCACACCACTACTAACAACAATTCCTCTTCAATTGTTATCTTATCATATTGCTGTAATGCTAGGTAAAAACGTTGATCAGCCTAGAAATTTGGCCAAGTCAGTTACTGTGGAGTAAAACAACACCTTTTTCAATATTAAATCCTCATTTATCATTTTATAATTTGAGGATTTTTCATTCTAAAGCACTACTTATTACTAAAATATGCTATGCGTGCATAATTTTTTGACAATTTCTTATTCAATTTTCATATATTTAAGTAAATTGCTCATCAATTAAATTAACTCACTCTATAACAATGAAAACAATCTTAAAGCTTTCTGTAATGCTTTTTTGTGTGGTTTCTTTTGCACAATCCACAATTAAAGGAAAAGTTACAGACAACACTGGCCAACCTCTACCCGGAGCCAATATCATAATTGTTGGTACAACAACGGGTACAAGTTCGGACTTCGACGGAAATTACATTTTATCCACAGATCTAAATCCGCCTTTTTCTATTCAAGTATCTTATACGGGTTTTGAAAACCAAGTATTAGAAGTTACATCAGCAGATCAAACGATTGATGTTTCTCTAGTTGAAGGTAACGAATTAGACGAAGTAGTTATCTCAGCCTCTAGAACACCAGAGCGTATTTTTGAATCTCCAGTGACTGTAGAGCGCTTTGGGCTTAAAGAAATTAAAAATACAGCTTCTGTCGATTTTTATGATGGTTTAGAAAATTTAAAAGGTGTTGATATCAATACTAACAGTTTAACATTTAAGTCTATTAACACCAGAGGTTTTGCAACCTTTGCCAATACGCGCTTTATGCAGTTAGTAGACGGTATGGACAATTCTGCTCCTGCACTAAATTTCCCTCTTGGTAATTTATTGGGGATGACAGAAACCGATGTTAATAGTGTAGAACTTTTACCTGGTGCAGCTTCGGCACTTTATGGTGCCAATGCCTTTAATGGAATTCTATTTATGAGAAGTAAAAGTCCTTTTGATGTACAAGGTATAAGTGGCTACATTAAAAGAGGTATTACGTCGCAGGAAGCTGCTGGCGATAATTCTTATACTGATTTGGGAATACGAATGGCCTATAAATTCAGTGAAAAATTTGCCGCTAAAGTCAATTTTGGGTATTTAAAAGGTACTGATTGGGCAGCAAACAACACTACCGATAAATTTGTGCCTGGAAGAACTCGTGCTGATTTAGACTATGATGGCATTAATGTTTACGGTGATGAAGTCGCTGCAAATATTAATGATTTAGCTGGTGGAACTGGTATAGTACCAGATGTTGTTGTCAGTAGAACAGGTTATAACGAAGCTGATCTTACAAATTACAATGCAGAAAGCATTAAGGCTGACTGGGGACTTTACTTCCGTCCATGGGCTAATGATTTTGAAATACAATATGTAGGTAAAGTTGGCTCTGGTAACACCATTTATCAAGGAGCTAATCGTTATAATATTAAAGGTTTCTTTTTACAGCAACATAAATTAGAAGTAAGAAATGACAATTTCTTTTTAAGAGGTTATGTTACTGAAGATAAGGCTGGTGATTCTTACGACATGGTATTTACTGGCATTAATATAAACCGTGCTTGGAAATCTGATGAGCAATGGTTTGGCGAATACATTAACACTTACGTAGGGGCTAGTTTATCAGGTGCCACAGATGCTCAGGCACATGCTGCCGCAAGACAACAAGCCGAATCAGGACGTTACCTCCCTGGATCTCCAGAGTTTCAAAATGCATTTAACGCAAGTATCAATAACCCCGATTTAAGTACTGGATCTAAATTTCAGGATAACTCTAAAATCTATCATGGTGATGCTAATTTTAATTTTTCGGAATTTATTGATTTTGCAGAAATACAAGTTGGTGGTTCTTACCGACAATATCGATTAAATTCTTTCGGAACTATCTATACTGATTTTGATGGACCAATTGATTATTCGGAAGTGGGTGTGTACACTCAAATTCAAAAATCATTAGAATTATCTGATGCCGTGGAACTTAAATTAACTGGATCTCTGCGTTATGATAAATCAGAGTTATTTGATGGTTTCTTCTCTCCAAGGTTATCTGCAGGCTTTACAGTGAATCGTAACCATAACTTTAGAGCCTCTTACCAAACAGGTTTTAGAAACCCAACTACTCAAGATTTGTATATAGGATTGGATGTCGGACGAGCAGTACTCGTCGGTGGAGCACCGGATAACCCTGCAAGATATGTTGACACCTATGGCGTTAGTCCTGCAGGACAAGCTATTATTGGTCAAAACACAATAGATTTTACTGGTGAAGGAGCATATAATAATTCATATTTAGCTGGATCTGTTTCTGCTTTTGCTGCCTCTGGAAACCCTGCAGACCTTCAGGTTGGAAATTCAAATTTAGCGCAACCAGAGCAAGTCACATCTTATGAAGTAGGGTATAGAGGAAAGCTTGGTGATTTTATTATTGATGGTTCGGTTTACTATAACCAATACCAAGACTTTTTAGCAAACGAAACTGTAATTGCCCCGTTTTATGGTAGTGTAGATGCCAATGGTGACGGACAGGTAGATATCGATCCTCAAGCATTTGCTGCATTAGCGAATTCAGACTTTCAAGCTTATCAGACCTACACCAACTCTAATGCTGATGTTAATTCTTATGGTGCTGCAGTACAAGTCTCAACAAAAGTATTTAATGGCTTCGATTTAAGTGCTAATTACACTTATGCAAAGCTAGACACAGATGAAGATAACGCTGATTTTAGAACAAACTTTAACACCCCTGAACACAAGTTTAAAGCCTCTTTTGGTAATACCGAATTATTTAAAAACTTTGGATTTAATGTCTCTTGGAGATGGAGTGACAACTATTTATGGGAAGCCTCCTTTGGTGACGGTGAAGTACCAGCTTATTCTGTATTGGATGCGCAGATTAACTATAGAGTGCCAAGTTTAAAATCTACTTTTAAAGCTGGTGCAACAAACTTAATGCAAGATGAATACTTTACTGCATTTGGTACAGGAATGATAGGCTCAATGTATTATGTGTCTTGGACTATCAATAACTTATAATAACGGAAAAGAAAAATTAAAATGAAAACATTAAAATATATAACGCTCTCGTTTTTAACCATAAGCTTAATGGCATGCGAAAACGAAGTCGTCGAGGATTTTAGAGAAAATAATGGAACTGTTGAAGAGCCGCTTCCTGATTTGACTGCTGGTTCTGCAGATTTTTCAAACTACGTTTCAGTAGGTAACTCTTTAACCGCAGGGTTTACAGATAATGCTTTATTTATAGCTGCTCAAGAAAATTCCATGCCCAACATACTAAATTCGAGATTCGCTTTAGTTGGTGGGGGAAGCTTTAATCAGCCTTTAATGAATGATAATCTTGGGGGAATGGCCCTTGGAGGGAATAGAATTTTAGACCCTAGATTAGTGTTTGATGGCTCAGGGCCAGCAGGCATTGAAACTGTTATTGGACCAGTCACAGTTACAACAGATTTAGCAATTAATAACCCAACAGGCCCATTTAATAATATGGGTGTCCCTGGAGCTAAAAGTTTTCACCTTTTGGCACCTGGTTACGGTAATATTTCTGGTTTACTAACAGACCCTATGACTGCTAATCCATATTTTGTGAGAATGACTGGCAGCACTCCTAATGCTAGCGTATTAGATTTGACCTTAGCTCAAAATCCAAGTTTCTTTACCTTATGGATTGGTAATAATGATGTCTTAGGTTATGCGCTTTCCGGTGGAGAAAGCAATCCAATGTCAGAAGATTATGACCCAATCACCCCATTAGACGGGCCTCCAGGTGTAGGGTTTACACAAACTTATGCCACTTTGATTGGAGCTATGACTTCTCAAGGTGCTCAAGGTGTCGTCGGTAATATCCCAGACGTAACCAGTATTCCACATTTTACAACAGTACCTTATAACCCACTAGAGCCTTCTAACCCAAGCTACGGACCATTAATCCCTACGCTGAATACTATTTATGGGGCATTAAATGGAGTGTATGCATTTTTACAATCTCAAGGTGTAACTGCAGCTGCAGGGAGAAATGTTGTTTTTGCAACAGACGCTGCAAGTGCTGTAGTCATTCGAGATGAAAACTTGGTTGATTTATCAGCACAAATAGAAGGAGTATTAAATGCTAATCCTGACTTCCCTGCATTTATAGCGCAATTTGGATTGCCCCCTCAGGCGGCGCCAATCGTTGCTAATTTATTAGGGCAGACCTACGGACAAGCGAGACAAGCTACTGAAGCGGACTTATTTGTATTACCAAGTTCTTCTATTATAGGAACAGTAAATTCCGATGTTGCCGCAGCACTTATTCAACAAGGTTTACCTGCAGAAGTTGCAGGTCAATTTGCGGTTGAAGGTGTTACTTTACCTTTAGCAGATAAATGGTCATTAACCCCAACGGAACAAGAAGAAATAGCAACAGCTACAACTAACTTTAATAGTGTCATTGAATCTTCAGCGACACAAGCTGGATTGGGAGTTTTGGATGCTAATGGGTTATTAAATATTATTGCTTCTTCAGGTATTTCATCAGGTGATTTTGTATTAACTTCAGACTTAGTGCTAGGAGGAGCTTTCTCCCTAGATGGTGTTCACCCAACAGCGAGAGGCTATGCATTGATTGCCAATGAGGTTATGAAAGTGATTGATATGACTTATGGTTCAAATTTCGAAGCTTCTGGGAGCTTATTGGATATCGGAAATTATCCAACAAACTATTCGCCATTACTTCAATAATTGAACATTAAAAATGTATGAAAAGCACGCTTCTAAGAAGCGTGCTTTTTTTGTCTAAAAAAGGTTTTTAAAATCACTTTTATTTTTAAATAAAACTATATCTTTGCAGCGCGAAAAACGCACGTACTCAACTTGATTGGGTAGGGTTTTTTTCATACTTTAAAATATTGCAAAACTAAAATAGATAAGTAATGTCAAAAGTTACAGGTAAAGTTGCACAAATTGTAGGTCCGGTTATCGATGTTGAATTCGCTGCTGGCTCAGAGCTTCCAAAGATTTATGATTCATTAGAAATTAACAGGCCTGATGGTTCAATCTTAGTACTAGAGGTACAATCTCACATTGGTGAAGATACCGTTCGTACTATTGCGATGGATTCATCGGATGGTTTAAGTAGAGGAACAGAAGTTGTCGCAACTGGTGCTCCAATCCAAATGCCAATTGGTGAAGATGTTTACGGACGTCTTTTTAACGTCATTGGTGATGCTATTGATGGATTAGGTGATTTACCTAAAGCTGGTGAAGCAGGTTTACCTATTCACAGACAAGCTCCAAAGTTTGAAGATTTATCTACATCTACTGAAGTTTTATTTACTGGTATTAAAGTCATCGATTTAATTGAGCCTTATGCAAAAGGTGGTAAAATTGGATTATTTGGTGGTGCTGGTGTAGGTAAAACAGTATTGATCCAAGAGTTGATTAACAATATTGCAAAAGGTCACGGTGGTCTTTCTGTATTTGCAGGTGTTGGTGAAAGAACACGTGAAGGAAATGATTTACTTCGTGAGATGTTAGAGTCAGGTATTATCAAATATGGTGATGACTTTATGCATTCTATGGAAGAAGGTGGATGGGATTTGAAGAAGGTTGATAAGTCAATCATGAAAGAATCTAAAGCGACTTTCGTATTCGGACAAATGAATGAGCCTCCAGGAGCACGTGCTCGTGTGGCACTTTCAGGATTAACTATAGCAGAATATTTCCGTGATGGTGCAGGAGACAGCCAAGGAAAAGATGTATTATTCTTCGTAGATAACATTTTCCGTTTTACACAAGCGGGTTCTGAGGTGTCTGCCTTATTAGGTCGTATGCCATCTGCTGTAGGTTACCAACCTACATTAGCAACAGAGATGGGTGCGATGCAAGAGCGTATTACATCAACTAAGAAAGGGTCTATTACATCTGTACAGGCAGTTTACGTCCCTGCGGATGATTTAACGGATCCGGCACCAGCAACAACGTTTGCCCACTTAGATGCAACAACCGTATTATCTCGTAAAATTGCTGAGCTTGGTATCTATCCTGCGGTAGATCCTTTAGATTCGACTTCTCGAATCTTAGCAGCAGATATTTTAGGTGATGAGCACTATAACTGTGCAACACGTGTAAAAGAGTTATTACAGCGTTATAAAGAATTACAGGATATTATTGCCATCTTAGGTATGGAAGAATTATCCGAAGAAGATAAAATGGCTGTAAATAGAGCAAGACGTGTACAACGCTTCTTGTCTCAACCATTCCACGTGGCTGAGCAGTTTACAGGTATACCAGGTGTATTAGTAGATATTAAAGAAACTATTAAAGGTTTTAACATGATTATGGATGGTGAATTAGATCACTTACCAGAAGCAGCATTTAACCTTAAAGGATCTATTGAAGAAGCTATAGAAAGCGGAGAGAAAATGTTAGCAGAGGCGTAAAACGAGTAGGCAGTAATCAGTGTTCAGTCCTCAGTGACTGCAGACTGTAAACTGCAGACTGCAAACTAAAAAGAATGTACTTAGAAATTGTATCCCCAGAAGCAACTTTGTTTAGCGGAGAAGTAACTAGCGTTACGGTTCCTGGTGTAAATGGTGAGTTTGAAATGCTCGAAAATCACGCACCTATTGTATCTGTCTTAAAGGAAGGTCATGTAAAAATAATGGGGAATGTTCAACTCGAAGAAGAAGTAGAAGACAAATTCACCTCATCCGATAAAGGCGTTTGGTTAGCTATTAATTCTGGTACAATAGAAATGAAAGACAATAAGGTTATTGTATTGGCTGATTAAGAAAGCCTATACACTATAATATTTAAAGCGGATAGTTTAAAACTATTCGCTTTTTTATTTACTAAAATTAGAAGGCTAAAAAGGAATATATAAGCTTTCAAAAAGTTTTATCATCTCGATGAGGATAAAAGCGAACGCTACCAAAAACGTTATTGAGACACCTATAGCACAAGCATCATAGACACCTTGAAATTTATTGGATGGATTAGATACCTTCATTTTAATTTACGATTGATTTAGTTAATAAGATTTACCTCATAAAAATAATTATGGGATATTAAAATTACTTAAGCTCGCAATCGAATCACCATAAGCCCTTGTTTCGAAAGTGTCCATAAATGAGGTAATAACATTTACAAAAAGAGCTAAGAATACTATAAACATTAATAATGTAAAAAAACCGAACAACTTATGATACCGAAAATCTTGATTCATCTTTGTCATTTTGTGTGTTCTATTGGATTAGCTTATATCGAAATATACAAAATAATTTTAACATCTCTTTAACTTTTGTAAAGTTATTTTGCTTAAAATCAAATAAATAGGTTTTAACCTATTTATGTTACTCCCATTTCCAAATAATCAACTCCCAAATTTCACTTCCCTCTTTATGCTCATCTAACAATTCAAATCCAACAGTTTTATGCGCTTCGGATGATCGCCTGTTTTTAACATTAACCTCTGTAATTACTGCATCAAATTCGGACTTTAACTCAGATTTCATAAAATTATAAAGCCCTCTGAAAACCCCTTGCTATTAATTTACTTTGTCTATACAAGTTTGAGTCTTAATTACAAAACCCCTAATTTTACAGCAAAATAAGCAAGCTATTTTAAGAGTAATAATTGAATAAATTGAAACCTATGTTAAATTGGTTATTGGCATTATTTGATTCAAAAGAAAAGCACCCAGATATGAAAAAATTCCTCATTGTAGGTTTAGGTAATATTGGCGATAAGTATAAAAATACGAGACACAACATTGGTTTTAAAATTTTAGATCATTTCGCCAAATCTGAAGATTTAATCTTTGAAGACAATAAATTGGGTGCAACTACAATGTACAGGTTAAAAGGACGCTCGTTTATACTCTTAAAACCCAGTACATATATGAATTTGAGTGGAAAGTCTGTAAAGTATTGGTTACAGAAGGAAAACATTTCTTTAGAAAACCTTTTGGTTATAACGGATGACCTCAACTTACCTTTTGGGTCAATCAGGTTAAAAACTAAAGGTAGTGACGGAGGACATAATGGGTTAAAGGATTTACAAGACAAGCTTCAAACAACAAAATACAATCGTTTTAGATTTGGAATAAGTGATGATTTTTCAAAGGGAAGGCAAGTTGATTATGTCTTAGGAGAATGGACTAATGAAGAGGAATCAAAATTAATAGAACGCTTAGACACATCTGTAGAGGTTATAAAATCGTTTGGATTAGCTGGCATGTCTAATACTATGAATGAATTTAATGGAAAATAACAAAGGCCGTTCAACATTGAACGGCCTTTGTTTAAATTAATAATGCTTTTGCATTATTAATTAAATGTAAACTTAACAAGTATTTCGTGAGTGCCATCATTAGCATCAGAAATTTGATTTTCACTTGAACTTTCGTAGCCATAGCCAAGATCCATCCAATCAGCTAAATTTAACATGGCAAATCCTGCCCAGGCTGAATCCGTTCTATACAGTGCACCTAATTCAAATCGTTTAATAAATCTAAATGCTGCTGTAATATCGGCAGATATTGGCGCCCCATTGACATACCTTATCATTGTTGATGGGCGAAACTCTGTGTTTTCGGACAAATCAAAATTATACCCTCCAGATAAGTAAATATGAGCTTTATCTGTTGCGTAAGAAATTCTACCGTTATCATTGCTAATTCGTTCACTTAAAATAAAGTTAGGTATCGATAAGGAAATAAAATACTTATCATTTACTAAGTATCCACCTATTCCTACATTTGGTCGAAATCCCGTATCAATATTTCCAAGTGCTGGGTCATCTGGAAAATCTAAATTATCAAAACGGTCTCTATCAATGTTATAAGTATTACCACCTGCTTTTAAGCCTAAAAATATATTTGTTCCCTCATTAAGGGTTAGCTTATATGAAAAGTCAATATTAAAACTTGTAGTGCTTTCTACAAAGACCTGATCACTAACAATTGACAGACCTAGTCCTACATTGCTTCCAACCGGCTGTGAATAGAAAAAAGATTGAGTCTCAGGCGCACCATCAACATTAACCCATTGGCTTCTCCAATTAGCTGTTAAGCTCGAATGGCCATCAGCCCCTGCATAAGCAGGGTTGATGACGTTCATTGTATATCTGTATAGTGCATAGTTGGGTTCTTGTTGAGCATATAAACTGCCAAACAATAACAATGCAACTATTTTTATTGTGTTTTTATAATATTTCATTGTGTTTATTTATTTTGATTTATATGCTACTATAAAGTGATGTATAACCATCCTTTTAGAATTGTGTCTCCAGCTCCTCCTTGGTCAATCACATAATAGTAAGATCCTGCGGGTAAAGTTTTACCACTAGAACTATCAGTACCTCTCCAATCGTTAGAGTAGTTGCCACTACTAAAGACCTCTTTACCCCATCTATTATAAACTTTAACAGTTGTTCCTGGGAAGCGATTAATATTAATGATGGTCCATGTATCGTTAATATTATCACCATTAGGTGTTAAGACATCATTGGCAGTTAACCCATCGCATAGGTCACCTATACCGTTAAAATCAATATCGGCTTGATCTGAGTTTGGCGTGAACTGACAATTATCGTCTTCATCTAATACTCCGTCATTATCATCGTCATCATCACATAAATCACCTAATCCATCCCCATCATTGTCAGCTTGGTCAGGATTAACAACAAATGGACAGTTATCATTTTCGTTTAACACTCCGTCGTTGTCAATATCTGGGTCACAAGCATCTCCTAATCCGTCTCCATCAACATCTGACTGATCTGAATTGGCTATAAGTACACAGTTGTCATTTTCATTCAATACTCCATCCGTATCATAATCGTCAGGGTCTCTTAAACCACATATTTCTAATGAGAAGGCATTAACGCTACCCCCATCTAAAGACGGAAATACATCTACAACTGCTAGCGTCCAAGTACCTGCAGAGAAATCCCCATAGAAATCAGATAATGGTTCATCTGGTGCAAATAACCCTGTAAACGGTGCCGAACCTGCTCCTATAGGAGTTGGTGCATCGTCATTAAACATCGTGTTCGTATAGTTTTGACCCGAACCTCCATTTTGGTTTGAAAGAATTACAAAGTCACCCGTGGGGTTAAATAATGCAAATAACAAATCAGAATCCCATGTATGAGTAATATCTACAGTTACTGTAATATCTGTAATAATAATATTCTCAGTAATTTCCAATTGTATATTGTATTGTTCAATATCATCAGCATCATCATCAATTACAACTGGATCACCGCTGTAAGCTCCTGTAGTACATTCTACATCACAAGCATCACCGATGCCATTTCCATTTGTATCTTGTTGATTTGCGTTTGCGGCTTCTGGGCAGTTATCATCTGCATTTAAGACTCCATCTCCATCAATGTCATCATCACAAACATCACCAAGACCATCACCATCATTATCTAATTGATCTGAATTTGCAATATCAGGACAGTTATCTAAGCTATCAGCAATACCGTCATTATCACTATCTGGTTGTGGCAATCCACATACTTCTAGTGTCCAACTATTGATTGTGCCTGTATCGAATCCTGCATTATCTGAAACATTCAATGTCCAAACACCTCCACTAGCTTCATCATTAAATGCTGAAAACGGAAACTGTGGTTGAAAAGTTCCAGTAAACGGTGCAGAGCCTTCAAAAATTGGGTCATCTGCATCATCGTCAAAAACAGTATTGGTATAGTTATCTCCACTGCCCCCATTTGAATCTGACAAAATTACCGAAGTCCCTTCAGGACTCGTTAGTGTTATTATTAAGTCAGCATCCCACGTATGTGTAATATCAACTGTAACATTAACATCGTTAATAATGACTGCCTGTGAGAAAGCTATAGTAGAATTAACACCAGCAGCTGTAGCATCTGGAATTGGTAATGGTGTATCCGTTGAATTAAATATACCACACTCAAAATCACAAAGATCCCCAATACCATTTCCGTTAGTATCGGATTGGTCTGGATTTACAATTGTAGGGCAGTTATCGTCTACGTCTAAAACACCATCATTATCACTGTCATCATCACATACATCACCTAAGCCATCACCGTCTGTATCTAGTTGGTCTGCATTAGCTATCATTGGGCAGTTATCCTCAGCATCTTGTATTAAATCCCCATCAGCATCTGGCAATGGACTTCCACAAATTTCTATAGACCAACTATCTATAGTTCCTGTATCAAAGCCTGTATCATCTGCTACATTCAGAGTCCATTCACCCGCTGATACTTCTCCATAAAAGCTTGATAAATCACCATCAGGAATAAAAGACCCAGTAAAAGGTGCAGAAGCCCCACCAATAGGGTCTGCAGCTTCTTGGTCAAAAACTGTATCTACATAATTATCAGAACTTCCTCCGTTTTTAGCGGAAAGAACTACACTTGTCCCTACCGGACTTGTTAATGTTAAAGTTAAATCTGAAACCCATGTATGGGTAATATTAACAGTGACATTAATATCTGTTATGGTAGAAACATTGTTTACCATCAAATCGGAATTAGCACCGTTAGTGTTGCCATCTGGAATAGCCTGAGGAACATCTGTGGAATCATAGTTATTACACGTAATATTTGCAGTTGTAAAACTTGCCGTTGAATACGCCCCACTTCCGCAGTCATTAACTGCTCTTACTCTCCAGAAATATTCTGTTGTAATCATCAGTGTAGAAACTGTTAATTCTGGTTCTGTAACCACAGATCCTACAACTATATTTGTGAATCCTGCATCAGTGGCAATATCGACTTCATAAGCAACAGCATTTATATCAGCATCCCACGAAAGCATAGCCGCATCACCTGGTACTCCTGTTGCACCGTCCATAGGAGTCAAAATATTTAATGTGCTAAAATTAGTGTCATAAACCTCTAAATCTACGTCAGCTCCATAATTTAAACTACCTGACGTTCCCTCTAATCTAAAAGGATAGTTGCCAACCGCAAGAGCGCCTGTACCAGATACTGTTACAGTTACAACAGTTCCATCAGCACTTGCAGACGTTGGGCTAAAACTTGCAGAAGCCCCTGCTGGTAATCCAGTAGTACTAAACGTTGTCGTATCTGTAAACCCTAAAAATGTATTATAGGTAAATGTATAAGTTGCATCATCCGGTGAACAAACTGCTTGAGGTGTCTCATCTACAGATAAAACAAATTCAGACTCTTGAATTGAAAAATTTGAACTGTTAACCGCAAAGAAAATATTATCATTCCCCTCAACCATCACTCGTGCAGTTGTTGTATCTCCTCCTACCAATGGCACTTGTGCATCGGCTGAACCTGTATTTGGAACCCCTGATGCCATTACAAACGGATAAGTTAAGCCACCATCCGTAGACAATAGAATGTTTACCGTAGATGTATTAACAGCTCCACCATCAGTACCTGCAACATCCCATGTCACAGTCTGTGTTGATCCTACTTCCCAATTTTCGTCTGTAGTTTGAGACGTTACTGCGAATGGTCCTGCTGAACCATCAACAGAAACAGTCATAGTATCAAAACTAGATTGGCTTATCATATCCGTAGCAGGATTATAAGTCACATTATCTCTTACTGTCAATGCAAAATTCAAATCCCTAGAAACTGTAGAAACGGTTTCCCAAGATGTATTACCTACTGTCTCAACTGGATTTGTTTCTGTGAGTTCTCCTACAATAACACGCTCAATAAAAGGCATATATCTGTCTGGAGATGTACTTGGAGGTCGAGATCTAAATGTTGATCCACCTGTAAGTGTTGGCCCAAAAGATCCCGAAGTAGAAGCACCAGAATCGATTTGTTCCCATGTATATGTTAATAGATCACCCGCATCCGCATCTGTAGCACTTCCACGTAATACAAATGCTGTTCCTCCAGGGATTGTATAATCTAAACCAGCATCTGCAACTGGCGCATTATTAGGTGTTGGAATTTCGTCATCACAGGTCTTAGAGTCTAAATTATTTAATACTTGATTAATACTGTGGTAATGGAAATAGGCATCACTATGATCTTGTACATCATTGGCACCTGTAATACCCGCATAGCCCATTATTGTTGTTCCACTACCTGGCTCTGAATTAACACCGGTTCCTTCAGTAGAAAATGCCCAAGTATGATTAGCTCCCATTTGGTGGCCAATTTCATGTGGTACATAATCAATGTCAAAAAAGTCGGACATATATGGTCCGCCATCATTATCAACAAAGTCGTGTTGTGAAAATCCACTTCCTTTCGCTCCGTCAACACAAACACAGCCAATACATCCTGCGTTACCATTTTTACCACCAAATGCAAACAAGTGACCAATATCATAATTTGCTTCACCAACTTCAGCTGTTAATGTAGATTGTAAAGCCCCATTTAATCCTCCACCCCCATAAGGATCAGTAGAAGGATCTGGGTAAACCAATTCAGTACCTGTTACTAAAGAAAATGTAACGGCCATGTCCCACTCAAACACCTCATTGTTTCTATTTAAAGTTGAAACCACTTGTGCTAAAGCATCTTCTTGGGCATCTCCATTACCATCATCGCCATCATCCCAAAATTCTGTGTACTCACCATTGGTGGATATTGCAATTTCAAAAACTCTTATGAGTTGGTCGTCAGCATCTCTGCCTGTTAACCCATCTGTTGAAATTGGTACAAATTCATCAGTTGTTGTACATTCAAAATCTTTAATGTCATCAACTCTAACATTTCTATTGTAAGAAATGTAGTCACTTGTATTTCCTTTTGTTAAAGGCACAGTAAATGACGTTGACCTATCAGGGTAAGTTATCATAGACTGTACACCTTGAGGTGTAACAGAAAAACGCGCCCTTACCCCTGCTTCATTTAAACTATACCCTATATAGGTTTTAATATTAGGGTAGCGTTGAGAAAGCCCAGGTGACAAAACCGGTGCTTCAACAACTCTAAAGGGTTCAAATTGATTGTTTTCATTTGGCAAGTAAATAACCACATTTGAGGTTGCGTTGGATCCTCGCTGTGGTGCGCCAATAAGTTCTGTTTTAAACGCATCGATATTTAGTTGATACGTTTCAAAATGATTTTGTTTCAGGTTGGTTAGTTTGTCAGAAATGCTTTCGTCCGAAGATGATAATTTCTGCCAATGCCCCTTTTGAGCGGTGACAGAAAATACCGTTAAAAACATTGAGAATGACAAAACTAAATGTAGTTTTGTTTTCATAAAGTTTTGTTTACTATTTTTAATGGAAGCTAAATTTATAATTTTTTTTAAGAAATCATTAACAATCTGATATAAAATCTATTGAGTTCTTCAGATTTTAACATGAAAAATACGTACAGTAAATCTATAACCACTATAGGAACCTTTGATGGCGTGCACCTAGGACATCAGAAAATTCTTCAAAGATTGGTGGAAAAATCAAAGAAATTGAAATTGGTTCCGACAGTTTTAACACTTTTCCCTCATCCAAGAATGGTATTGCATCCTAATGAACCCATTAAACTGCTGCATACCATTGATGAGCGTATTTCTTTTTTAAAAAGAACAGGCATTAACAATGTTGTTGTGAAGGAATTTACAAAGGACTTTTCTAATCTTTCCCCTCGAGATTATGTTAAGAATATTCTTGTGGATGATTTAAAAACCGATTATATTATTATTGGTCACGACCATCATTTTGGAAAGAACAGAAGTGCTAATATTACTGACTTAAAGGTATTTGCAGAAGACTATAATTTTACGGTTGAAGAGATTTCAGCCCAAGATGTTGATGATGTCACTATAAGCTCAACCAAGATCAGAAACGCCTTGAATGAGGGAGAGGTAACTTTAGCCAATTCGTTTTTAGGCTATGATTATTTTATTACTGGCAAAGTTGTTGAAGGTGATAAATTAGGCCGTAAACTCGGATTTCCAACAGCTAACATCCATATTAAAGAAAATTATAAACTTATTCCTAAAGATGGGGTTTATGTGGTAAAGTCCACTATTGACGATGCTGTGATTTTTGGGATGATGAATATAGGGTCTAACCCAACTGTTGGAAAAAACAAACGTTCTATTGAAGTCCATTTTTTTGATTTTAAAAATGACTTGTATTCAAAAACATTGAAGGTAGAATTCCTTTCAAGACTAAGAGATGAAGTAAAGTTTGAAAATGTTAACGCACTCAGAAATCAGCTCGAGAAAGACAAAACAAATGCGCTAAACTTTATTGCTGCATTGAAATGAAAAGCTATCTCTTTAAACATATAGACAATTCGGGGCTTGTTGTTTTTAGAATCTTTTTTGGGTTATTATGTTTTTTTGAATCTGTTGGTGCAGTATTTACTGGCTGGGTAAAACGCACTTTGGTCGAACCGGAGTTTACCTTTTCATTTATTGGGTTTGAATGGCTTCAACCACTCCCTGGGGGTTGGATGTATGTTTTCTATATTGTTATGGGCATTATGGGGCTGTTTATAATGGTAGGGTACAAATACCGTATGAGTATGCTGGCTTTTGCTCTGATGTGGTCTGCGACATATTTAATGCAGAAATCTTCGTACAACAACCACTATTATTTACTGATGCTTCTGAGTTTTATAATGGTGTTTTTACCAGCAAATCGCTACGCTTCCTTAGATGTAAAACAGAGCCCAAGTCTTAGAAGCATATCCATGCCTAATTGGTGTAAGGCTATTTTTGTTTTGCAGCTTTTTATAGTATATACCTACGCCTCAATTGCCAAACTTTATCCTGATTGGCTAGATGGCACAACGGTAGCTCTTTTAATGAAATCGAAAGCCGATTATGCTATAGGTGACTTATTACAAAAACCCTCTCTTCATTATATTATAGCTTATGGAGGTATATTGTTTGACGGCTTAATTATTCCTGCGTTATTATGGAAACGAACACGAAATATTGCTTTCTTTATCTCTATATTTTTTCATCTGTTTAACTCTATTGTTTTTCAAATAGGAATTTTTCCTTATTTGTCCTTAGCGTTTACGTTGTTCTTTTTCGAGCCAAAAACCATTCGCGATTTATTCCTGAAGAAGAAACAACTATATGAAAAGAGTGAAGTAAAAATCCCTAACAATTATAAATTAATTACCTCTGCGTTTATCATTTACCTTTCTGTTCAGTTAGTTTTACCGATTCGTCATCATTTTATTAAGGATGATGTGCTCTGGACAGAAGAAGGTCACCGCCTATCTTGGCGTATGATGCTACGAGCTAAAAGTGGAAGAACCTCATATTCCGTCGTTGATAAAAATACCAATGAGGTGATTAAAGTTGACATGAATGACTACCTTACTAAAAAACAAAAACGGTCAGCTTCTAATAAACCCGATGTGATATGGCAGTTTGCACAACGACTAAAAAAAGACTTTGCTAAACAAGGCAAAGACGTGTCTGTTTATGTTAGTGCTTACATTAGTGTTAATGGTAAACCATCAAAACAATTAATTGACCCCGAGGTAGATTTGGCAGCTATAGAATGGAACACATTTAGTCATAGCCCTTGGCTTTTACCTTCAAAAGAATAGCTTTCTTTTTTGTTTTATCCGCCACAAAATCTTCTTACTTTTGTGGGCTTAACAGAGGATTGGATATGTTACAAGTTGCTTTTATAAGAGAGAATAAGGATTTGGTCATCGAAAGACTGGCCGTTAGAAATATTGACGCCACCAAAATGGTTGATGACGCCATAGATTTGGACGAAATGCGTCGGCAATTACAAACTCAGCTAGATAGTTCTAAATCTGAAATGAATAGCCTATCCAAGGAAATCGGTCAGCTGTTTAAATCAGGTGAAGCTCAAAAAGCTAACAATCTTAAAGAAAAAACGACGCAGCTCAAGGAAACTATTAAGTCTGGGGAACACGAGCTTTCTGATACCACCAATGCTTTAAACAATGTATTGTACAGCATTCCTAATGTACCACATCCAAGTGTACCAAAAGGAAATTCTGACGAAGACAATGAGGAAATCTATAGAGAAGGTGATGTCCCCATTTTACATGGCAATGCATTGCCACACTGGGAACTTGCCAAAAAATACGATATCATTGATTTTGAATTAGGCAACAAAATTACTGGAGCCGGCTTCCCGGTCTACAAAGGAAAAGGCGCAAGGTTACAACGTGCATTAATAGCTTATTTCCTAGACAAAAATACAGCGGCTGGCTATACAGAATACCAACTGCCCCACTTAGTCAACGAAGCTTCAGGCTTCGGCACAGGACAATTACCAGACAAAGAGGGACAGATGTATCACGTCACTGGAGACAACTTATATCTTATACCAACAGCTGAAGTACCAGGTACAAACATCTTCAGGGATGTTATTTTAAATGAAAGTGAATTACCGATTGGTATTACTGGCTACACTCCATGTTTTAGACGAGAGGCAGGCAGTTACGGAGCGCATGTACGTGGTCTTAACCGCTTACATCAATTCGACAAGGTTGAAATCTTAAGAGTTGAACATCCAAATCGTTCTTATGAAGCGTTGGATGAAATGGTCAATCATGTAAAAGACATTTTAAAAGAATTGAATCTTCCTTACAGAATCTTAAGACTGTGTGGAGGAGACCTAGGGTTTACTTCTGCCCTGACCTATGATTTTGAAGTCTTTTCTACGGCACAAGACCGTTGGTTGGAGATTTCTTCGGTTTCAAATTTTGAAACCTTCCAAGCAAATCGATTGAAGCTTCGTTTTAAAAATACTGATGGTCAAAATGAATTGGCACATACCTTAAATGGAAGTTCTTTGGCTCTACCACGTGTTTTAGCAGGCATTTTAGAGAATTGCCAAACGGAAAAAGGCATAAAAATCCCAGAGGTTTTAGTTCCTTATACAGGATTTGAATATATAAAATAGAAAGAATTTTCATACAATTTGTCGATAAAGTGTTAAAAAAACACGTTATTCGACGAATAAATTCTTTAATCCGTTGATTTCTAATCTTTTTTATCGAAGTTAGAACTATCATAAACAACCAACTTATGAAAGATATTAAACGAATTACATTATTGATAGCTCTTGTAGTTATCGCTTCTAAGGTCCTTTTTTAAAAAGAGTCTTATCCTAGAGAACCCCAAATGAACTTCATAAGAGAATTTTGAAGAGTTAGTTATATTTTTAATACCCGAATTTAGGTTCGGGTATTTTTTTATAAAAACATTTACAATATCTACATAAGTCATTTGTTATATTTACACAAACTTGAAGATGAAAAAGAAATTCCTCATTGTATTCACATTTGCAATAGGCCTGCTATTATCTTATGCCCAAACCACGGAGTTAGAGCGTAAGGCTATGGCTGATGCTCTTATTATTGCCGATGGCTACTTTGATAATGGGGAATTTGAAAAAGCACTTTTGTCTTACAAGAAGCTTTATGAAAAGCAACCTTACAACTATAATTATCTGGTTAAATTGGTGAGTACCTTTCAGCAATTAGAAAACTATGAAGCCGCCAAACAGCTCTTGCTTTCGCGTATAGATAAATCTAGGAATCCAACTTTATTAATAGAACTGGGTTATAACTACCAACAGCAAGACAGTATTGAAAAAGCGCAACCCCTGTATGAAGAAGCTATTGCTTATGTAGACGAAAAACCCAATTACATTTATACTGTAGGTAGACGATTTGAACAGCATTCGTTATTCCAAAACGCTATTAAAACTTATAAGAAAGGAAAGTTATTGCTTCCAGATAAAAATTTCAGTATTCAACTGGCACGTCTATATGCAGATGAGGGTGATATTGAGCAAATGTTTTCAAACTATTTAGATCATATCAGTTATAGACCAGATTTTATCAATAATATTAAAAGGGCTATCAGTGATTTTATTTCTGAAAACAAGGAGAATGAAAATAACCTCATTCTTAGAAAACTACTTTTAAAACGTATTCAACTACAACCAGACACCTATTGGTACGACATGTTAAGCTGGCTCTACGTCCAAGAAAAGGCATACAATAAATCTTTTATTCAAGAAAAAGCTCTATTTAAACGTAATCCCGAAAGTTTAAATCGTATTATCCAATTGGCCTTAACAGCCATGAAAGACGAGGACAATGATACAGCAGTTTCTATATTTAATTACCTTTTAGAAACCTCACAAGATCTTGGTATAGCATTGACGTCCCATCAGTATCTTTTGGAGATTGAAACAGAGCAAGCTGATAAAAATCAGTTAAAAGCTATTAATGACAAATACCAAAGCCTCTTCGAAAGATATGGCAGAAATGATGCCTCTATCTCATTGCAGTTGGCTTATGCACAGTTTTTGGCATTTCATTTTAATCAACCTGAGCAAGGAAGTAACTTTTTAAAAGAAATGGCATCTATTGATAAATCGCCATTTCAGGAAGGATTAGTGAAAATGAAATTGGCAGACATACTTGTTCTGCAAGAAAAGTTTAATGAAGCTTTGATTTATTATTCCCAAATTCAAGCAAACCTTAAAAACAGTACCTTGGCACAAGAGGCTCGTTTTAAAATAGCGAAAACGAGCTACTATAAAGGCGATTTTGATTGGGCAGAATCTCAATTAAAAATTTTGAAATCATCAACATCACAATTAATTGCTAACGATGCTCTAGATTTAAAACTCTTAATTTCAGATAATAAATATGAAGACAGCACACAAACTGCTTTAAAATATTATGCCAAGGCAGATTTATTAGCCTTTCAAAATAAAACTGAAGAAGCCATTGGGCTTTTAGGAAAAATTTTAACAGAGCATAAAGGGGAAAGCATTACACCACAAGCCCTTTTTAAGCAAGCACAACTTTTTGAAACTAACAAAAATTTTGTTGGTGCAGAATCTAATTATCTTACAATTATAAAAGACTACAGAGAGGGAATTTTAATTGACGATGCCTATTTCCACCTAGCAGAACTTTACAACACCTATCTTGGCAACCCAGAGGAAGCTAAATCTCTTTACGAGAAAATTATCTTTGAGCACCAAGACAGTATTTATTTTGTGGAAGCACGAAAAAACTTCAGAATGCTTAGAGGTGATACCATTAATTAAATTCTAATGTTGGCTGAGGCTCTCGAAGCCAGCTTTTACTTTATTGACTTGTGACTTCGAGAGCCTCAGTCACCGATGACTATTTAAATCTATAGAGCCTTTTTTCTTACTCTAAATCCTTACTTTTGCCATTGACTTCAAGAACTTAATCGAAAACTATGATTATATATAACGTTACTGTTAATGTCGATGATGAAGTACATGACCAATGGCTTGTCTGGATTAAAGAACATATTCCACAAGTATTAGCAACAGGCAAATTTTCTGACGCCAAGCTAACAAGGGTTTTAGTAGAAGAGGAAATGGGCGGAGTAACCTATTCCATACAATACAAAGCTCATTCTCGAAAAGCACTTGATGATTATTACAAAGAAGATGCAGAACGTTTGCGTGCAGATGGACTAAAGCTTTTTGCCGATAAAATGCTAGCATTTAGAACAGAACTGGAAGTCATTGACGAATATACGGTTGACTTTAATTAAGTTTGTTCTTTATTTATATCCAGAAACCTCAACAATTAAGCAAAACCTTTGTCAGTAAGAGCAAAAAAACATCTCGGTCAACATTTTTTAAATGATGAAACTATTGCTGAAAAAATTGCAAATAGCTTGTCATATAAAGGCTATGATGATGTTTTAGAAATTGGCCCTGGTATGGGTGTCTTAACAAAGTACCTCCTTAAAAAGGATGTTACTACCCATGTTATTGAAATAGACTCTGAATCTGTTGACTATCTCAAAAACAATTATCTACATCTGGCCAACCGTATTATTGAGAAAGACTTTTTAAAATATGACTTGAGTCAAGTTTTTGATGATAAACCTTTTGCCATCATAGGAAATTTTCCCTACAACATATCGTCACAGATTGTTTTTAAAACTTTAGAAATGCGAGCCCAAATACCAGAATTTTCTGGAATGTTTCAAAAAGAAGTGGCGCAACGTATTTGCTCAAAGGAAGGCTCAAAAGTATATGGTATTTTATCGGTGTTAACCCAAGCATTTTATGATGCAGACTATTTATTCACTGTACCGCCAAATGTGTTTAGCCCACCGCCAAAAGTAGATTCGGGTGTACTACGTCTCACAAGAAAAGACAATTACTCACTGCCTTGTGACGAAAAACTATTCTTTAGAGTTGTAAAAACGGCTTTCCAACAACGTCGAAAAACATTACGCAATAGTTTAAAAATCTTTGATCTTTCTGATAATATAAAAGCAAATGCTATATTTGGGCAGCGTCCAGAGCAATTGAGTGTGCCAGAGTTTATTGAGCTCACCTCATTATTAGAAAATGATAAAAACTAGGCGTATTATTTCGAATGATTTTAAAATTTAATTTTTTGAAATTTTATCGAGAAAACAATTAACGTGGTGGAAGAAACTCAAGAAAATATCCAATTTCAACTTACGGATGAGCTCATCGAAAAGGTAGAAGTTCTTGTCGAAGATAAAAATGACAAAGACCTCAAAACTTTATTGGAGGACTTTCACTTTGCTGATATTGCCGAAATATTAGATGAGCTCGATTTAGAAGATGCTGTCTATGTTATTAAACTTCTAGATTCTGAAACCACATCGGACGTGCTCATGGAGCTCGATGAGGACAATCGAGAACGTGTTCTACAAAACCTTTCTGCCAAAGAAATTGCTGAAGAGGTAGATGAATTGGATACGGATGATGCCGTGGACATGATTGCTGAATTGCCAGAAGACAGGCAAGCAGAAGTGATTTCTAATATTGAGGACCAAGAGCATAAAGCTGAGATCGAAGAGTTATTAGCTTATGATGATGATACTGCTGGTGGTCTTATGGCTAAGGAATTGGTTAAGGTTTATGAAACCTGGACCGTTGCTGGTTGTTTACGTCGCATAAGAGGTCAGGCAAAAGATGTGACGAGAGTCCATTCTATTTATGTTGTCAATAAGCAAGAAAAATTGATTGGCAGACTCTCCTTAAAGGATTTAATTGTTGCTAAGAGTGACCAAAAGATTGCAGATATTGCTAAGGATAACGTCGATTTTGTTAATGTGGAAGATCATGCCGAGGATGTTGCAAAAGTGATGGCAAAATACGATTTGGAGGCAATTCCTGTTGTTAATGATGATCAAACTCTTTTAGGGAGAATTACTATCGATGACATCGTCGATGTGTTAAAAGAAGAAGCCGAAAAAGATTACCAATTAGCAGCTGGTATTACTGGGGATGTTGAAGCAGATGATAGTATTTTACAATTAACACGAGCACGACTACCGTGGCTATTCTTGGGTCTATTAGGTGGTATTGGGGCATTTATTATCATGGAAGGTTTTCAAGAATCATTTACCCAATATGCAGTCTTATTTTTCTTTACTCCTTTAATCGCCGCTATGGCGGGTAATGTTGGAGTGCAATCGAGCGCAATAATTGTGCAAGGTTTAGCCAACGATGATGTTAAGGGAAGCGTCAACGAAAGACTTATAAAAGAAATGCTCTTGGCAACACTCAACGGCATTATATTGGCAATTTTCTTGTTCCTTTTTGTTTGGGGTTACACTGGGGAAATGGATAAAGCGCTGGCCATTTCAGTGTCACTAGTTGCAGTTATCATTATTGCTGGCCTAATAGGTACATTTGTCCCATTGTTTTTAGATAGACGCGGCATAGATCCGGCCATAGCGACAGGTCCGTTCATTACCACGAGCAATGATATTTTAGGTATTCTACTTTATTTCTGGATTGCAAAATTAATATTAGGGATATAGTCTTACAGATTTATTCTAATACAAATCTTCGTAACTTTACGATATGAAGGCAATTAACATTAAGGAAAAGTTTTCAAAATTCAGCAAAAACTGGCACCCACATCAAGTGGCTATCGTGGATGATATGCAAGTGATATTAGCAAAGCTTAAAGGCGAGTTTGTATGGCATAGTCATGACAATGAAGACGAACTATTTCAGGTGATAAAAGGAACACTTTACATGCAATTTAGAGCATCATCTGACGAAGCTGACAGCGAAGGCGGAATCAAAACTGAAGTTGTCAATGAGGGTGAGTTTATCGTCGTTCCAAAAGGTGTTGAACATAACCCAACCACCAAAAATAATGAAGAGGTCCATGTTTTATTATTTGAAAAATTAAATACTGCACATACTGGAAATATACAACACGAGCGCACTCAAACGGAATATCCAAAGATTTGAAAATCCTTCATTTAGATACTAATCATCCCTTACTCATAAATCAGCTTAACGATTTAGGCTTTACCAATCACGAAGATTACACAGCTTCAAAATCTGAAATTGAATCCAAAATCTCAGACTACGATGGCATTATTATTCGTAGTCGATTTACGATAGATAAACCATTTTTAGACGCTGCAAAAAACCTAAAATTTATAGGTCGTGTTGGTGCTGGATTAGAAAATATTGACTGTGATTATGCAGAGCAAAAAGGAATTCACCTCATATCCGCACCAGAAGGCAACAGAAATGCTGTTGGCGAACATACTTTGGGCATGCTTCTTTCCTTATTTAATAAGCTCAATAAAGCCAATGATGAAGTAAAGCAAGGGAAATGGTTAAGGGAAGCGAATCGAGGTATTGAGTTAGACGGAAAAACTGTTGGACTAATAGGTTATGGAAATATGGGTAAGGCCTTCGCTAAAAAACTTTCTGGCTTTGACGTAGAAGTACTTTGCTATGACATAAAAGCTAATGTTGGCGATAATTATGCGCAGCAAGTGTTTCTGGACAAGCTTCAAGAAAAGGCTGATGTGGTAAGTTTACATACGCCTCAGACCCCAAAGACAGTTGGGATGGTAAATTCTGAATTCATTTCAAACTTTAAAAAACCTTTCTGGCTACTAAATACAGCTAGAGGCAAAAGTGTTATTACAAAAGATTTAGTACAAGCTCTAGAGAGTGGAAAAATATTAGGTGCAGGATTGGATGTTTTGGAATATGAAAAAGCATCATTTGAAAATTTATTTAAAGCAGAAGAACCTAAGTTCAGGTGGATGCGAAAGAGCAAAAAATCAAACCTACCAGAGGCCTTTCAATATCTCATCAATGCGGACAATGTAGTTCTAACCCCTCATGTCGCAGGCTGGACGGTTGAAAGCAACATAAAATTAGCTCAAACAATAGTTGATAAGATTAAGGCTAAATTTTGTTAAATTTAAGCATGAAGAAGACCGTTCTCGTTTTTGGATTGCTTATTCTGGCATTACTTCTAATGTTTCAGTTTAGCAAGTATGCTGTTATTTCTGGTGACTTAAAAGTTGAGTTAATAGTTGCCTCTATCGCAATTGTATTCTTTTTTATTGGTGTTTATATCAACAAAAAAACACTACAAAAACCTAATACTCCAATTGAAGAAATTAGTCATAAAAGAATAAAAGAACTTGATATTAGTAACCGTGAGTATGAAGTATTACAAAAAATTGCAGAGGGTTTATCTAATAAAGAAATTGCCCAAAGTTTATTCTTATCAGAAAGCACTATTAAAACCCATGTTTCAAATTTATTGGTTAAACTAGATGCGAAACGTCGAACTCAAGCTGTGAAAAAAGCTAAATCTTTCCAAATCCTTTAATTAAAACTGTTTATAGACTAAAGTATGAATGCTTTGGTACTTTAGTATGAGCAATTTCATACAGACTAATTGTAGTTTTGTACTATAACTCATTAAAACAATAATTATGAAATTAGGTGCATTTTCAATAAGCATCAATGTAAAAGACATTAATGCTTCAAAATCGTTTTATGAAACTCTAGGGTTTGCTGTTTTTGCAGGAGACTTAAAACACAATTATTTAATTATGAAAAATGGTGATTCTATAATAGGACTTTTCCAGGGTATGTTTGAGCAAAATATAATAACCTTTAATCCTGGATGGGATCAAAACGCCAATCAATTAGATGATTTTAACGATGTTAGGGATATTGAGAAGCACCTTAAAACTAATCACATAAAGTTAGAAAGAGAAACAGAAAAAGATTCATCCGGACCAGCTAGTATTGTGCTATACGATCCTGATGGAAATACAATTCTTATTGATCAACATGTCTAACTTTTAATGTAACTTAAAATCAAAAATATGAAAAGTACAGTTCTAAAATATGGCCTTTTTGGTCTCCTTACTGGCTTTGTTGTTTTTACTCTTCATCTTGTTATCGGAATCAAAAACCTAGATTATTCAACAAATGAAATATTAGGATATGTCTCCATCTTTCTTTCACTTTCCTTTATTTTTTTCGGAATAAAACATTATCGAGATAATATAAATAATGGTGTTATCTCCTTAGGCAAAGCCGTAGTGATAGGAATTCTAATTTCAATCTTGGTTAGTTTAGGAATAGCAATGGCGGATTTTATCTATACGCAATTTATCGACCCTTCATTTTTTAATAATTATGAACAACAACTTATTGAACAAGGCAAAGCCGATGAGATTATAAAATTGACTAGTACTACTGCGGCGCTATTCATGTTTATCCTTGTTATTATAATCGGATTTATTATATCTTTAATTTCAGGAATAATCCTTCAGCGTAAACAACTAAATCAATCATAATATGCAATACAAAGCTGACTTACCAGAAGACTACATTAGTCAACTACCAGAAGAACGAAAAGCGCCAATGACAAAACTGCATAATCTCATAAAAGAGAATATGCCTAAAGGTTTAGAATCGGGTATGGGTTATGGGATGCCAGCATATTATGTCCCTAAATCTGTTTATCCCCCAGGATATCACTGCAAGCCTTTCCCTCCCTTACCATTTATAAATATCGCATCTCAAAAAAACTTTATAGCACTTTATCATTCGGGCTTGTATGCAAAAAAAGAGCTTTATGATTGGTTTGTAGCCGAATACCCAAAACATGCTAAATACAAATTAGACATGGGAAAAAGCTGTGTGCGTTTTAAAAAAGTAGATGACATTCCTTATGATTTAATTGAGGAGTTATTAGGAAAAATGACAGTAGAAGAATGGATTGATATTTATGAATCTGCCATAAAAAAGTAAAATATTCAGGATAAAATGAAAAAAAGAGTAACAGGAATCGGGGGGTTGTTTTTTAAAACCAAAGACCCAAAAGCCACAAAAGATTGGTACAGAAAACATCTGGGGTTTAACACAGATGATTATGGATGCACGTTTTGGTGGAAAGATAAAGACGGAAAGGATTGCTCCACGCAATGGAGCCCATTTGCCGAAGACACTAAATATTATAGCCCTTCAAAAAAAGACTTTATGTTTAATTATCGGGTCGAAAACCTTAGGGAACTTCTTAAAGCCCTAAAAGAGGAAGGCGTCACTATAATTGGAGAAGTGGAAGAGTATGACTATGGAAAGTTTGGTTGGATAATAGATAATGACGGTAATAAAGTTGAATTATGGGAGCCTGTAGATTCGGCTTTTCAATAACGAACGTAATTTTTATTAATTTTATCATATTAAACAACCTAAAACCAACAAATTATGTCAGACGATAATAAAAATCTAAGTGACGATCTTAACGACATGTTAGGAGATGCAAAAGAAGGTGCAAAAAAAGCGAATGATAAGGCTAAAGAATTTGCAGGAGATGCCAAGGAAAAGGCGTCAGAATTCTCAAGAGAAGCTAAAGAAAGTGCTCGAGAGTTTTCTGATAGTGCCAAGGAAACGTTCGACAGAACCTCTAGTGAAAATAAAAAAGTACTTACTGGTGTATTAGGGATTCTGTTAGGGTGGCTAGGAATCCATAAATTTATTTTGGGTTATAATAAAGAAGGCATTATACTTCTCATTTTAGGTCTTTTAGGTTTTTTAACCTGTGGACTAACAAGTGGTTTATCTGGAATAATTGGTCTTATTGAGGGGATTATTTATTTAACAAAATCTGACGAAGAGTTTTATAACACATACCAGGCTGGACGCAAGCCTTGGTTCTAACACAATAAAATAACGCCAGAACTTGTTTCTGGTTTTTATTTATATTATTTCATCGTAATATTGCAATATTACGATATAAGTGTTATATTTGCCCTATAACTCATCATTATGGGAGCGACAAAATTTAATATTTACACGGATTACGTCAATGAAATTGCGGCTATTGCAAAGGTTTTTGCACATCCGGCACGGGTAGCCATTATTTCTTATATCAGTAAACAACAATCTTGCATTTGCAACGATATAGTTGAGGAAATTGGCTTGTCGCAAGCTACTATTTCACAACATTTAGAGGTTATCAATAAGGCAGGTCTCATTAGGGGCACATTCAAAGGCACTAGTAAATGTTACTGTTTAAACGTTGAGCGTCTCAAAGATTTTAAAGAGCTAATAGGCTCATTTTTACACACAACAGCAATTAATTGCTGCTAAATAGTATAAGTATGAAAACACAAGAATTACTTTCGCTCCTAAAAGAGCATAAAAACCAATTTCTATATTTTGAATATCAACCAAATGCTTTTGTAGGTTCCAATTACCATATTACAGAAGTAAAACATGTAAAGATTGACTCGGTTGATTGTGGTTCTCAAACAGACTCTTGGAACGAAACAATTATTCAGCTTTGGGAAAGCCCAATGGAAACATCTGCAAAAAATCCGATGAATGCATATAAAGCATTAAAAATTTTAACCAAAGTTGCTGAGTTAAAACCCTATGACTTAATTTCTGAAGTGAAGTTTGAATACGGCAATGCTAAATTTCATACAGCACACCTTTTTATTAATGATTTCGAAATACAAGACAACAAACTAATTCTTAAGTTAGCACACACCAAAACAGATTGTAAGGCCAAAGAACTTTGTGGAGTACCAGAACGCATTGTTGCGATTGCTGAAGCAACTGCATGTTGTTCTCCAGAAACTGGGTGCTGCTAAATAAACAACAACTCGATATATGAAAAATATTTTAGTTCTATGTACAGGAAACTCATGCAGAAGCCAAATGGTACATGGGTATCTTAACCAAATCGCAAAAGGCAAAGCAAAAATTTACAGTGCAGGTATTGAAACACATGGTATTAATCCAGGTGCTGCCAATATAATGAGGGAAGACGGTATTGACATTTCAAATCATACCTCTAACCATGTGGATGAATATTTAGATATAAACTTTGATTACATCATCACAGTGTGTGACCATGCTAAAGAGAACTGTCCTTTTATTCCAAGTAAAAATGCTCTAAGACTGCACCACAATTTCTTTGACCCATCAAAAGTTGTAGGAACCGAGGAAGAAAAGCATAATGCTTTTTTACAGGCTAGAAATGAAATTAAGAATTACTCAAAAAAGTTTGTTGATAAATATATTTAATCTTCTCTTAACCCATAGTCAGAAGGTAACATGTCTGCAATCCGATTATTACCCATATCTCCAGAAAAAAGTACATTAGAAACTGGTGTATAATTACCATATTTGTCAACATAGAACTTATCTGTTTTCATCGTCAAAATGGACTGCAACGTAAATACTTTTCCTGTAATTGCCTTATCCATTGCTTGAGAAAAATTGATGTTTGATGTACTTTGAGAGTCATCTTGAACAAAATTTATCTGTATGGGTGATTCCTTAATTGAAACCTCTTTGATTCCAGTATTTTCTAAATCTTTTATCTTGATATATTCATGAGGGTCTACCAAAAATCCTCCTTGATTCGGAATGTTAAACACATAACCATTACTCTCATAGTCTTCTAAATACAAAGCTCTCATGAACCTTTGAATAGATTTAGTATATACTGATTTTCTAATTTCTAAAACTTTATTAGATTTCTTCTTTTTTTTCTTCGTACTATCATCATTATTTAAGTCTTTAAAGAACATATTCCCCGAAAAGCTTATCATATCAGTCTTAAAATAATCTTCCTTAGGATTTGTGTTTTTATTGAAAAGAATTTCAAAATCACTTATATCGTATGATATTTCATAATTAAGTCTTTTGTTCTCAATTATTATTGGCTGTTTTGAAAAGGCAACTAATGTTTTAGTGGTATTATTGTACCTAAGTCTTATAGTTTTTTCATTTTTAATCTTACAGGAACTTGCATTCTCTGACCTTCCCAAAAATTCTTTTCTAAAAAGGGCTAGCTTCTTTTTGCGAGACAACTCGTCCTTTGAAACAATTAAGACTTCTTCTAACTCATCCACAGCAGGTCGTAATTCCACTTTAACTAAAGGCAAGTCTCTGTAGTTATTTATAATTACCTTTTCGTATCCCAAATAAGAAATAACTAAACCTGATTGAATAGCATCATAATATCTTATAGTAAATTTTCCAGATTTGTCTGTGGCTGTTCCTATAGTTGTATTGTCAAAAAATACAGAAACAGACTCTAGTGGTTGTTTAGTTTCAGAATCAACAATGGTACCTCTAACGATTTGAGAGTTTACACACATCCCAAAACACAAAACACAACTTATAAAGAGAAGAGCCTTGTTACTACTCATGGCTCTCAGTAAATTTTCGTTCTAACTCAGCTTGGAACTCTTCCATTACAGGGCGCACAGTGCTTTCTGGAAGATCAGCAATTTTAATGTACATCAATCCGTCAACGGCATTGTTGAATAAAGGGTCTACATTAAAGGCAACCAATTTTGCATTTTGTTTGATGTATTTTTTCAGTAAAACAGGAAGTCTTAAAGCACCTGGCTCTACCTCATCGATAATTTTATCAAATTTATTGAGGTCCGCTTCTGCCTCATCAAACACAAAGTCTTTGTCTGCGTCTTTGAGTTTTACTTTAAATTCCTTTTTAGGATGAACGTACTGAGCAACATAAGGATCATAGTAATGGGATTTCATAAATTCAATCATCAAACTCTTTGAGAAGTTTGAGAACTGATTACTAATACTTACCCCACCAATTAAATAGTTATGTTCTGGATAGCGCAGTGTTGTATGCACTATCCCTTTCCAAAGTAAAAATAACGGCATTGGTTTTTGTTGGTACTCTTTAATGATAAAAGCACGCCCCATTTCAATAGACTCACTCATCATCTTATGCAACTCAGGCTCAAAACGGAACAGATCCTGAAGATAAAATCCATCTATCCCATAAGCTTTATAAATTTTTGAACCTAGGCCCATTCTGTATGCCCCAGCAATAATATTAGCTTCATTATCCCACAAAAACATGTGATGGTAATAGTTATCAAAACTATCTAAGTCAATAGCTTCATTGGTACCTTCCCCAACTTCTCTAAATGTAATCTCCCTCAGACGACCTATTTCCCTGAGAATATTTGGGATTTCGACAGCTGAAGCCAAAAACACTTCATAGTTTTTACTAATTAAGAGGCGACAATCATTTTTTCTTAACGTTTCTACCTCTTTAAGCATCACTTTAGGAGCAATTGGAGTAACAATCCGTTTTGCAGGTTTTGCTACTTTTAAGGTGGATTGAAGATTGTCTAGCATCTTAGGGCGTTCAAAGGCATTAGAAAGCATATAGGTTTTACGTCTTAAAAAATCAGTGAAATCAACCAAATCGTCGTGCTCTTTCTGGTCATTGACACTTATTGTTCTCCCTATCCTTACTTTTATTACTCTACGTTTTTGAGTTAGTAATTCTGAAGGTAGTTTTGCTGTCCTAAACGTATCACTAATCTTTGAAAGTCTATAGAACAAACGACTGTTTTTGGCATGGAAATAAATAGGAACTACTGGCACCTCAGCTTTTTTTATCAATTTCATGGCTGCCTCTTCCCAGTTTTTATCCACAATGAGTTTGCCGTCCCTATAGGTTGAAACCTCACCTGCCGGAAATAATCCCAATGGGTGGCCGTCTTTTAAATGTGTTAATGCATTTTTAAAACCCTTTACGCTGCTAGCCACATCCTTTCTGTCTTCAAAAGGATTAACAGGCATTATATAAGGTTTCATCGGCTCAATACGGTGTAATAAAAAATTAGCTATAATCTTAAAATCCGTTCTTTTTTCTAACATTAACTTGAGAAGCAAAATACCATCAATACCACCTAGAGGATGATTTGAAATGGTAATAAAAGGACCCTCTTTGGGTAAGCGCTTTAAATCTTCTTCTGGTATTTCGAATTTAATCTGAAATTCATCCAAAATAGCATCTAAAAATTCTAAATGCTCTAAATGCTTATTTCGATTATAAATGCTATTTAATGTAGATATTTTTAATAATTTCATTAAAAGCCAACCGAGAAATGTCCCCAGAAATCCGTACTTATCAAAATGGATTGCTTTAGCAACTTCCTTAGCAGAAACAAGACCTGTATGAGACGTTTTTGGCATAAAACAAATGTAGTGAATGTTTATTTAGTTACAATTTGTACAGTTTCTTGTGTCAACTGTTTCAAAAGCACGGTTTTACCAACTTCTAATTCATTTATGGCCTTGGGTGTAAAATGTCTTATGGTATATAAACTGACGTTTTCGTGACAATGCACTTTAAACTTGGCTTTTAGATGCTGCAATAATTTTTCGAGATTATTATAGATATTATCAATACAAACGGAGAAGCTAATCGCAGAATTTTGAATGACATCCACCTTCATTTTATACAAGTGCAATAAATTAAAAATATCGCTAATGTTTTCTTCAACGATGTATGAAAAATCTAATGACGATAATGAAATAAGAATTTGATTTTTCTTAACAATAAAACATGGAATTTCTGGGTCTAATGTCTTGCCCTTACTGACGCATGTCCCTGCATTTTCAGGATTTAAAAATGATTTTACAAATAGTGGAATCTCCTTTCTTTGTAAAGGCTGTAATGTTTTTGGATGAATGACAGAAGCACCATAAAAAGCTAACTCTATAGCTTCCCTATAGCTAATCTGGTTCAATAATTTTGCATTCTCAAAATAACGAGGATCAGCATTTAAAACTCCAGGCACATCCTTCCAAATGGTAACACTTGTGGCATTTAAGCAGAAAGCAAAAATTGCAGCTGTATAGTCACTGCCTTCTCGCCCTAAACTTGTTGTGAAATTATTGGCATCACTCCCCAAAAACCCTTGAGTAATATTCAACTGAGAGGTATCAAAGTTTGAAGTGATGTTTTTTTGTGTCAAGTCCCATTCTACATTTGCCCGACGATAGTAATTATCGGTTTTAATATATTCTCTTACATCTAACCATGTGTTTTTAAGACCAATTTCATTAAGGTAATGACTTATAATTGTAGTAGAAACCAATTCACCATAACCAATGGTTTGGTCGTACACAAAATTATAGTCTGGTGATTTATTGGTTTTTAAAAAACCCGATAACTCCTCAAAAAGTAATTTAACTGTATTAAAAACAAAATGTCTTTCATTCTCAAAAAGGTCTAAAAGAATTTGGTTATGAAATTTCTTAATATCTTGTATAGAGCTTTGAAGTTCGTCTTTATTTTCAAAATAATTTTTTACTACCGTTTCAAGTGCATTGGTCGTTTTACCCATAGCAGACACTATAATCAAAGTCCCTTTATGACCTGTTTTACTTAAAACTTTTGCCAAATTTTTTACTCCATTAGCATCTTTAACAGAGGCTCCACCAAACTTAAAAACTCTCATCTACAATTGTACTAAATAATTTTTTATCCCTTCTTCATTGAGCTGAACCACATCCCAGTCGCGCATTACATTTGCTCCTTTTTTTTCATAAAATGCAATAGCGGATTCGTTCCAATCCAATACCTCCCAACTTATGCGCTTAACGCCTAAATCAGAACCATACTTTACTACAGCATCCAACAATTTTGTCCCCAATCCTTTGCCACGATGTTCTTTATTAACGATTAAGTCTTCTAAATGCAAAACGGTTCCTTTCCAAGTTGAATATCTTGGATACACCAATGCCAACCCTTCGACAGTAGTATTTACCTCAACCACAAAACACTTAAACTTTGGAAACTCACCAAAACCATCATTCCTTAGCATATCTAAAGTCACTTCAACAGCATCGGGTTCTTTTTCAAATTCTGCTAATTGCTGAATCAATTCCAAAACTCTTGGCATGTCATTTATGGTGGCTAATCTTGGTTGGTACATAGGCGATATTATTGAGTTTCAAATATAGGCTAAACTCAGTTTAGATAATAATTTTTTAAACTACGAAAACGTTGTAGTTGTTCAAAAAACCTCCGATATTTGCATGCATAAATTTAATTCTTCCATTTATGTCGAGACGTAACCAAACCCTAGGTGAATTTATTATTGAAAACCAAGCTTCATTTAAATACACTTCTGGGGAATTATCCCGGCTCATTAACTCCATTCGCTTAGCGGCAAAAGTAGTAAATCACGAAGTCAATAAAGCTGGTTTGGTGGATATTATCGGTGCTGCGGGTGATACCAATATACAAGGTGAAGACCAACAAAAATTGGATGTCTATGCCAACGAAAAATTTATACAGACCATGACCAAGCGTAATATTGTTTGTGGTATTGCAAGTGAGGAAGAAGATGATTTTATTGCGATTAATAGTCAAGATGAAAACAACCAGAATAAATATGTGGTATTGATTGACCCATTGGACGGCTCATCTAATATAGACGTTAATGTCTCTGTCGGTACTATTTTTTCAGTGTACAGACGTGTAACACCTGTAGGCACCCCTGTTACCATAAAAGATTTTCTTCAAAAAGGCAATCAACAAGTGGCTGCTGGTTATGTGGTCTATGGCACTTCGACCATGATTGTTTATACTACGGGTTGTGGTGTCAACGGTTTTACGCTAAACCCTGCTATTGGTACGTTTTATCTTTCACATCCTGATATGGAGTTCCCAGAAGACGGAAAAATTTATTCGGTTAATGAAGGTAATTATATTCATTTCCCACAGGGCATAAAAAATTACATTAAATATTGCCAGATGGAAGAAGGTGATCGCCCATACACATCGAGATATATTGGGTCCTTGGTTTCTGATTTCCATAGAAACATGATAAAAGGAGGTATTTACCTGTATCCTAAAAGTTCTAAAGATTATAACGGTAAACTTCGTCTTTTATACGAGTGCAACCCTATGGCGTTTATTGCTGAGCAGGCTAATGGCAAGGCAAGTGATGGCTTTAAGAGGATTATGGACATAGAACCTACCGAACTACATCAGCGTGTGCCTTTTATATGTGGCAGTAAAAATATGGTTGAAAAAGCTGAAGAGTTTATGCATAACGCATAAAAAAAGCGACAAACTTTCGTTGTCGCTTTTTATAATTCTATTTATAAGCTCCTATTGATTCATGGTTTTCATCTTCATGATAAACTCATCTAAAGTGACGTTATAGTGCACCAAAGTCAATGCCTTATCAGTAATGTACTTTACATTATCCCTGTTAAAACCTAAACCAATACATAGCTTTTGTAACAAACGTTCTTGGTTAGGCCCTTCAATATGATCTGCCCAAACCATTCGTGACAAATCATACAATCTTTCTAAACGCTCGTCATAAGAATGTGGAGCATTTATCGGGTGTGTATTATAATCTTTTAATATTTTTTTATATTCTTCTTCTGTGACGTCCAAACTCGTGGCCAATCTATCTAAAAAGGCTTTTTCGTCCTCATTGATAACACCGTCGCTCATTGCCACTCTAACTATAGCCGCAAAATGATCCTCATTTCGCCTTTTAAATCCACTTTCGAACAAATCTGAAATTGACATATATCTCTACTTTTTAATCAAATATCTTTCGGACAACAAATATAAATTTAATAAAAGATTTAAGCCTAATCCAAGTGTCAAAAATTTTATATTTGCACACTCAATTTATCGCTTTTGAGCAAGACATTGATTTTAAATACCTACACACAGACTTTGCAACTGCAGAATCTGCGAAATACTATTGCCAATACTGAAAATTCCATAAGCTCCAATATCCATTTAAAAGGTCTGGTAGGCTCGTCTTTATCTATTGTTATTTCTGAAGTTTTCAAAACTACCGATAAGCCATTCATCATTGTTTTTGATGACAAGGAAGAAGCTGCCTATCACCTTAATGATTTAGAGCAGCTTATAAATGATAAGGATGTTCTGTTTTATCCTGGCAGTTATCGAAGGCCATACCAACTTGAAGAAACCAATAATGCTAATGTTCTGTTGAGAGCGGAGGTTTTAAATAGAATTAATTCAAGAAAAAAACCTGCCTTAATTGTTACCTATCCAGACGCTCTCTTTGAAAAGGTCATTACCAAAAGAGAACTTGAAAAAAACACCTTAAAAATCAAGGTTGGGGATGATCTGTCAATAGATTTTGTAAACGAAGTGCTTTTTGACTACAAATTTAAGCGTGTAGATTTTGTTACGGAGCCCGGCGATTTTTCAGTCAGAGGTGGTATTGTGGATGTCTTTTCTTTTTCGCACGATGAGCCTTACCGTATCGAATTTTTTGGTGATGAAGTGGACAGCATTAGAACCTTTGATGTCGAAACCCAATTGTCTACAGAGAAGGTCAAAAAAGTGAGCATTATTCCTAATGTTGCCAATAAATTTATTGAAGAAAAAAGAGAAAGTTTCTTAAAATACATGTCTTCAAAAAGTACCGTCTTTTTGAAAAATACGGATCTGCTTTTTTCTAAAATCGACACTAATTTTTCAAAGGCCGAGGAAGCATTTCAAAATGTATCGCAAGATATAAAACATGCATCCCCAAATGAATTGTTTTGTAGTTCTGAAACATTAAAACGGCAATTACTGGACTACACACTAGTGGAGTTTGGGACTCATAGCTATTTTTTGGGAACAAACACTTCGAGAACCTCAGTGTCTGAGATAACTTTCAACACCAAGCCTCAGCCAGCTTTCAATAAACAATTTAATTTGTTGATTGAAGATTTGAATGAAAATCATGCTAACGGCATTACCAACTACATTGCTTGTGTGAGTGAGCAACAAGCGCAACGGTTTCATGATATTTTCGCTTCGAGTGACCTCAGCGACCAAAACGTGCACTACAAAACTATAGTCCTTTCACTGTATCAAGGATTTATAGATACTGAACAAAAAATAGCGGTTTATACTGACCACCAGATTTTTGATCGTTATCATAAATTTCATCTTAAAAATGGTTATGCCAAAAAGCAAGCCATTACCTTAAAGGAACTCACAAATTTAGAGATTGGTGATTACGTCACCCATATTGACCATGGTATTGGGAAGTTCGGTGGTCTGCAAAAAATTGATGTTGAAGGCAAAAAGCAAGAAGCGATAAAATTGGTATATGGTGAACGTGATGTTTTATACCTCAGCATACATTCTCTTCATAAAATCACCAAGTTTAATGGTAAGGACGGAAAACCACCGAAAGTATATAAACTCGGCAGTAAAGCTTGGAAAAACTTAAAGCAAAAAACCAAATCCAGAGTAAAAGAGATTGCTTTTAACCTCATAAAGCTATACGCAAAGCGAAAGCTAAAAAAAGGCTTTCAGTATGGCCCTGACAGTTATTTGCAGCACGAATTAGAAGCCTCATTTGTTTATGAAGACACCCCAGACCAAACTTCTTCTACGGCAGATATAAAAGCCGATATGGAAAGTGAGCGCCCAATGGATCGGTTAATTTGTGGTGACGTGGGGTTTGGAAAAACGGAAGTTGCTATAAGAGCAGCGTTTAAAGCTGTAGACAATGGTAAGCAAGTTGCTGTTCTGGTACCAACTACTATTTTAGCGTACCAACACTACAGGACGTTTACTGAACGCTTAAAAGATTTTCCGGTTACTGTAGAATATATCAATCGTTTTAGAACTGCTAAGGAAAAACGTGAAACTTTAGAAGGTCTAGAAAAAGGCAGTGTCGATATTATTATAGGCACACACCAACTCGCCAATAAATCCGTAAAATTTAAAGATTTAGGTTTGCTTATTGTTGATGAGGAACAAAAATTTGGAGTGGCAGTAAAGGAGCGGCTAAAAACTATAAAAGAAAATGTTGATGTATTGACATTAACAGCGACACCGATTCCGAGGACTTTGCAATTCAGCCTCATGGCTGCACGTGACCTTTCTGTTATTACCACTCCTCCACCAAATCGATACCCAATTGAAAGTCATGTCGTTCGCTTTAACGAAGAAACGATAAGGGATGCTGTTAGTTATGAAATTCAGCGCGGTGGACAGGTGTTTTTTATTCATAACCGTATTGAAAATATAAAAGAAGTTGCTGGATTGATTCAACGTGTCGTCCCTGATGCTAAAATTGGGATAGGCCACGGCAAACTTGATGGTAAAAAATTGGAGCAGCTGATGTTGGCTTTTATGAATGGCGAGTTTGATGTTTTAGTAAGTACCACCATTGTAGAAAGTGGATTGGATGTGCCCAATGCCAATACCATTTTCATCAACAATGCGAATAATTTTGGTTTAAGCGACCTACATCAAATGCGGGGACGCGTGGGCCGAAGCAATAAAAAGGCCTTTTGCTACTTCATTACACCAGAGTATTCTGCCATGACAACTGATGCCAGAAAGCGAATCACAGCCCTAGAACAATTTACAGAATTGGGAAGCGGCTTTAATATCGCTATGAAGGATTTAGAAATACGCGGTGCCGGAGATTTACTCGGTGGCGAACAAAGTGGTTTTATAAACGATATTGGATTTGATACCTATCAGAAAATTCTAAATGAAGCTATTGAAGAATTAAAAGAGTCAGAATTTGCAGATCTTTATAAGGACGACGGAAAGCCAAAACAATACGTTAAGGATATTACTATAGATACAGATTTTCAGTTATTGTTCCCTGATGATTATGTCAATAATATCACAGAGCGATTAAATTTGTACACAAAACTCAACGAGCTTAAAACGGAGGAGCAACTTCAACAATTTGAAACTGAAATTATTGATCGTTTTGGAGAGCTTCCAGTTGAAGTTTCTGACTTATTGGATAGCGTGCGATTAAAATGGTTAGCTACCAAATTAGGAATAGAAAAACTCATCATGAAAAAAGGGAAAATGATTGGGTATTTTATTCAAGACCAGCAAAGTAAATTTTACCAAAGTGATTATTTTACAAAGGTGCTTCAGTTTGTTCAAACCCACCCTAAGGAATGCAAGATGAAAGAAAAGCAGACAAGGAATGGACTTCGTCTTCTCATTAGCTTTGAAGGCATTTCATCAGTTAAAAAGGCTCTAAATATCTTGTCTCAAATATGAAAGAGACACATCTTAAACACTTATTTTGGCTGACATTAGCAACGTTGTTTATTAGTACTTCTGGTAGTTTAGGTAAGTATATCGATATGCCTGCACCCGTGACTATTTGGTGGCGTTCGGCTTTGGCTTCTGTATTTCTTATAGGCTATTGTCTTTTTAAAGGCATTAACCTTAAAATAGAGAAAAGGAAAGATGCAGTTTCTTTTTTTATAAGTGCTGTTTTTATGGGAGCGCATTGGGTAACCTATTTTTATGCGCTTCAACTTTCAAATGTTGCTATTGGCATGCTTTCTCTGTTTACATTCCCTATTATTATAGCTTTGCTTGAACCCTTTTTCACAAAGGTTAAGTTTGACCCTATTCATTTAATTTTGGGGGCATTGGTGTTATTGGGTATTTACATTTTGGCTCCTGATCTCGATTTTAAAAACACCCATTTGCAAGGCTTATTATTAGGTCTTTTTTCTGCATTATGTTATGCACTTAGGACCTTGATTTTAAAACAACAGGTTTCAAAATACCATGGTACATCATTGATGTTTTATCAAGTGCTTATACTTTCAGTTGTATTAATTCCTGTGTTATTTTTTATGGATGTTTCAAATATTAAAACACAATTTCCATACGTTATTTTGTTAGCTTTACTGACAACGGCCATTGGCCACAGTATGTTTGTCAATAGCCTAAAATATTTTAAAGTAAGTACAGCAAGTATCATTGGTAGTGCGCAACCCGTTTTTGGAATTACAATTGCCTATTTTTTCCTTGGGGAAATTCCTACTTGGAATACGTTCTGGGGAGGTTTGCTTATTTTAACAACGGTAGTTATTGAAAGTGTACGTTCTAAAAAACAAAACTGATATTGATGGCTCGATTATTGAGCCTGACTTATAAAATTATATTATGAAAAAATTACTTATTCTGTTGATTTGTCTGCCAGCTCTTGGGTTTGCCCAGCACGAACTAAAAGCAACATTCTCTCCTGCTGAGGATTTTACTTATGCGTTTTTATACAAAATGACTCCCGCTGACCCCATATTTATTGCCAATGCCAAATTAGATAGCTTAGGAACCGCTTCCATAGCATTAGACTCTACTGCAACACCAGGAATATATAAAGTGATTTACGCATTACCACCAGAAGAAAATAATTTCGATTTTATTTACAATGGAAAAGAAAATGTAGAGCTCTCCTTTGACCTACAAAATGGGGTTGAATTTTTAACATCGAACGAGAATAAATTATGGGCGTCTTACCTTAAAAGCATGGATATTATTAACCGTACTATTAGTAACTACTACTCAAAGGAAAGTACGGACGAAAAAGCCTTCATGGATATTTTTAAGACCTTAAAAGAAACGCAAACCGCTTACGAAAATTCCTCAGAAAACACTTTGGTCAATACATTCATTAAAGCTAATAAACCTTACATTCCTTCTGAATATCAATCTATAAAAACGTACTCACAAAACCTAAAGTCAAACTATTTTACCTCGATAAATTTTGATGATCCACTCCTACAGAGTTCAACCTTTATTAGTGATAGGGTAAATGGGTTTGTTTTTAATCTTGTAGAGACCCCCGAAGATTCCACATACAAAGAACATATTGACCTGGTTGCAACTGCCATTAAGCCCTATTCTGATAAAACCCAAAGTGATATTTTTGTAATGCTATGGGAGCGCTTTGTGACCATGGGTAAAGATCACATCGCCAATTATATTGCTGACACTTATTTATTAGCGATTAGTAGCAAAATGAATGATACTGATTTAACACAACGCCTATCAACTTTTAAAAACACAGCTCTTGGTGTGGTTGCCCCAGATTTTAAAATTAGTGCACAAAATGAGGAAACAAAAATGCTTTCTGACCTTGATGACTCTGAAAACTATATTCTTGTGTTTTGGAGTAGTAATTGTGGTCATTGTTTGGAAGAATTGCCTCAATTAAAAACATTACTGAAAAATTACCCGACCTATAAAGTTATCGCCTTTGGTATTGAAGATAGTGCTTCGCGTTGGTCCAATGAAATAAAGAACTATCCTGATTTCATTCATACACTAGGGTTGCAAAAATGGAACAATCCTATAGTAAACACTTATGGTATTTCTGCAACTCCCACTTATTTTGTGTTAGATAAAGGAAAGAAGATTATGGCAAAGCCCTACGATATGGTTGCATTAAAAACCTATTTGAGCAAAAAATAAAAGGATGCACTTGTAAGTGCATCCTCTTAGCATTATGAATAATAATTATCGCGGTTCGATTCTTATTTATTCTAATTCGGAATAGACAAAACAATTTGTTAAGTCCACCAAAGTATATGTGGCCCAGCTTCTTCCTGGGAACTCTTCCCCTGCAGACCAAGCTGTTTCTCTGTTTCCATTACCGTCCACTACAGTAGCGTGTGCGGCTATAGAAAAATGATTTATATTTTCTTGGCTAAATGTAAACGATACTACATTTGTATCTTCATCAAAGCTCTCGTTGATTTCAAATTGTCCAATTTTTGGGTTCCCTCCACCTGTCATAGGAAAATCAGGTGTTTCTGATTCATTATACTCTCTAATACTTAATTGAGTTTCTAAAATTGTCCATTCACCCTCTGTTTGGTAAGACACTGTTACTTCACCTTCAATTGCATCGGCATTAATAATGATATTTCCTGCGTGAATTGATTGGCCTGCCATTAATTCAGAATAAAAACATTCTTCATCTAAATTAACAACTGTACGAGCGTTAGATCGGTCTATAAAATGAGATTCAACTGTATATTGAAATTCAGCGTTTTCTTCAATTAATTCTATAGGTTCTGAAGAACACGATGCTGATAATAATGCAGCAGTAGCTAGTAGGAATATTACTTTTTTCATTTTTGTTTTAGATTTGGGTTCTGGTGTAAATGTATTGTAAGGTGCTGATGCTCTGCTAAATATTCGATATAAAACAGATATTTACGTTTAATCTGTAGGTGTTCCGATTAAATGCACAATTTTAATGATATAAGCCATTTTTGATGAATTATGACCTTATAATAAAAGAAAACGCCCAGCTAAACTTGCGTTTTGCTGAGCGCTCTGAAACTAAATAACCAACCAAAATTTAGCTTCTAGTACTTTCTCTAGGGTTATCTACCTTAGGGGATTTTTGCTTTCTCTTCTTAGGTGTATCCGTTTTTACAGAACCTTCGACCTTACTTGTTGTCCCCGTTCTTAGGAATTCTATATAACCTCTACCTTTAAATTCATATACTGTACCAGAATCTGCATGGTATAGTTCAATGGTACCGTCATCTATAACGCTCAATTCAAAGAATTCATTGTCAAAATAATCATAATCTAATGTTAAGTTTTTAAGGTTAAGATTTCCCGCAATATTACCTACACCATAGATGCCTGTATAATCCCATTGAATATGACTTGGATTACTGACATTAGCATCTTGCGAGCTTCTAAACTCTGAGTCGTTACCACCAGCTAAAAACTGCAGGTAGTTTTCTTCATCAAACTCATTAAAGACACCAAACTCACTAGTATAGCTTTTCTCCCAAGCCTCGTATTCCTGTAAAAAATAATGAATGTTATCATAGAACACAAAGTCATAATCAAAATTAGACCGCTGATACCCATCTAAAAAATATGATGTGTCCGTTGCCGGATTATAAAGCTCTATAGTATTGTTATCGACTTGAAAGACATCAAACGTATCAAAACCATCTAGGTCGTGGTTTACATCTAATATCATGTCATAAGCCTCATAAACACCTATCGGAATACCAAAACCATTACCTTGTTGCCCAAAACCAACCAAGTTATTGTTAGCATATAACACCCCGTTTCTAAAAGATATGGTAAAACCAATCTGTAAAAATGGTACTTCGCCATAACCTCGGGTCTGGTTAACATTAATATACCATAATTCGTAAGAATTTAATAATTGATTTACAGAGATTCCTGGTTCATCATCAAAGATGACTACTTCTTCTGTGTAACAAGATGTAAATACTGTTGCTGATAAGGCAAATACTAAAAGTAATTTTAAAGTCTTCATAATCGTTCGTTTTTTGTTATTTCTATTTTGAAAGTTTCAAAACACGTGCCAAAGTTTTAAAAGGCTGGTTTTCTGAATATTAAACTACATGTTAGAAAATTTATAAACGTTTCTATTGATAAAGTCCCAATTGATGCAAAGGCACACCGGGAGTCACTCCTTAAAATTTCTGTATTTTTGAAAGACTACAAATTTTAATCCACTATATGAGTTCTAAACAAAAATATGCTGTCTTCGGGGCAGGAAGTTGGGCCACTGCCATTGTTAAAATGCTTTGCGAAAATCTTGATGAAGTGGGTTGGTATATGCGTAGTGTCTATACCAAAGAACATATTTTAAAAGAGCAGCATAATCCAAGTTATTTAAGTTCTGTAGAATTTAAGACGGAGCAGTTAAAATTGAGCAACGACATCAACGAGATGGCTAACTATGCCGATGTACTCATTTTTGTCATCCCTTCTGCTTTTATTCATGCAGAGCTAGAAAAGCTTACTACCGATATTTCTGATAAGATAATTGTATCAGCTGTAAAAGGTATAATGCCCGAAAGTGGCTTGTTGGTTGGTGAGCACTTCCATGATATTTATAAAATTCCTTTTAAAAACATTGCTGTTATCGCTGGTCCCTGCCATGCTGAGGAAGTTGCTTTAGAGCGCTTGTCTTATCTCACCATCTCTTGTGCTGACCCTATTACCGCACAAGGCATAGCAAACGCATTGTCTAGTGATTACATAAAAACCAAAACCTCTGATGATATTATTGGTGTAGAATATGCGGTAATGATGAAAAACATCTATGCTATTGCTGCTGGTATTGCCCACGGATTAGGTTATGGGGATAATTTTCAGAGCGTGTTGATGAGCAATGCCATACGAGAGATGAAGCGTTTTATTAAAAAGATGCACAAGATGAAGCGCAATATCAATAATTCTGCCTATTTGGGCGATTTATTGGTGACAGGCTATTCTACATTTTCGCGTAATAGAATGTTTGGTAATATGATAGGCAAGGGATACACCGTAAAATCTGCTCAAATGGAGATGAATATGGTTGCCGAAGGTTATTATGCCACTAAAAGTGCCCACGAACTCAACAAAAAGAACAAAAAGAAAACTCGATTACCTATTATCAATGCCGTTTACGAGATTTTATACGAAAACAAAAATCCGAAAAAGGTGTTTAAGAAATTGACTGATAAGTTGGATTGAGACTCTTCTGTCATCCTGAACTTGATTCAGGATCTCATCACAATGGATTCCGCATTATGTTTTTTGCACTTCGGTCACTTCGAGAACCTCAGTGACTAAAAAAATCAGTTAATGTTGTTTACATATTATCAGATTTCTGCCTTGCGCCTCCGTTAAAGCTTCTGCGAACGTGGGCGTAGAAAGTTATTTCACCAAAACACCCTTCAACTGCATCAAAGGAATATTCTGTAAAGCTTTTTCGTTAATCGTATTCTTTCTGAAGAAATACGTTTTATCAAACATCTGATTGCCTTTAAAAAATGTGACTTTAAACTCATTGTTTAATTCTAAGACTGCATTTTGTAGATATTCGACCTTAGCATAACTTCTAGCTGGTAATTTGGCAATTGTATGTCGCATTACAGGTGTCATTTTTTTGGTGTTGAAACCTTTTGATACTATGAGAACTGTGTCTAAATCATTATCGCTATTATTAATGATATAGGCATTCCAGTCTTGGGTTTTGTATTCTAAATGCTTTTCTGATACCACAGCAATATGGACGTCTTTTACTTCTGGGATTTGGATGTCTTTTTTCATTTTATGCTGTACTTATTTCACTATCTCATCTACAATAGCAGAAATTTGTCCTTTGTTAATTAACACTTAAAAACAAAAGTATAAAAACCTAAATCTTTAATTTAGAAACGCATCATTAAAAACAATACATCATGAAGTTAAAATTCTTTTTTGCAGCTATCCTTTTCTGTTATTTTGGCTTTTCTCAGACTAGTGATAAAATCACCACCATTGAAACTGTAGAAATATTAAATAATAATGAGGCTGAAGCAATTTATTACTTTCAAAATAACTGGAAGCAATTAAGAATTAAAGCGGTTAAGAAAGGTTATATCCATTCATTTCAATTACTGAAAACGGAATATAGTGACGAAACCCCTTTTCACCTGCTATTAGTGACTACATATTCTAACAAGGCACAATACCAAAATAGAGAAAAACACTTTTCTGAACTGATTAAAGCAAGTGGCGGATTAAAACTTTTGAATGACAAAAAACCTTCACAATTCAGAAAGTCTGTGTTTAGCGTTGAAGGTGCTGTAAATTTTTAATAAAGGTTCAGATTTCAATTATGAGATTCCTGCCTACGCAGGAATGACAATTACAAAGCAGATTTAAACTGCTCTAAAAAACGCACATCGTTTTCGCTTAACAAACGGATATCACTAATTTGATGTAATAATAAAGCTATACGATCTATCCCCATACCAAATGCGAAACCTGAGTATTGCTTAGAATCAATGCCGCAATTATCGAGCACATTAGGATCAACCATACCGCAGCCCATAATCTCTAACCAACCTGTGCCCTTGGTCATTTTATAATCGGTTTCTGTTTCTAGACCCCAATACACATCTACCTCAGCACTTGGCTCAGTAAAAGGAAAGTACGATGGTCTTAAACGAATCTTAGATTTCCCGAACATCTCAGTCGTAAAATATTGTAATGTTTGTTTTAAATCGGCAAAGCTTACATCTTTATCAATGTATAGTCCTTCAACCTGATGGAAAAAACAATGTGATCTCGCAGAAATGGCTTCATTGCGATACACGCGGCCAGGAGAAATAGTCCGTATTGGCGGTTTGTTATTTTCCATATAACGCACTTGTACCGAGCTGGTATGTGTTCGCAATAAAATATCTGGATTCGTTTGAATAAAAAACGTGTCCTGCATATCTCTCGCCGGGTGGTATTCTGGCAAATTCAATGCCGTAAAATTGTGCCAATCGTCCTCGATTTCTGGGCCTTCACTAACGTTAAACCCAATACGAGAAAATATATCTATAATTTGATTCTTTACAATCGAAATAGGGTGACGAGCACCTAAAGCAATAGGTTCACCAGGGCGGGATAGATCCCCATAAATCCCTTTGTCAGTTTCCTTATTTTCTAGCTCTTCTTTTAAGGCGTTCACCTTTTCTTCAGCTGTTTTTTTAAGCTGATTAATGGTTTGTCCAAATTCCTTTTTTTGATCGTTAGCAACATTTTTAAACTCTGCAAAATACTGCTTTAAAAGCCCCTTGGACCCTAAATATTTTATACGGAATGCCTCAACCTCTTCCTTAGACTGTGTTGTAAATTCTTCTGCTTCAGCAATAAGCTCTTTAATCTTATCTATCATGGTTTCAACTTTTATATGCCCCTAATTGTTGCATGTAAAGGACTGCAAATTTAAAAAATACTAATCGATATATTCTGTTTCCAAAAAATAATTGACAATGGCTTCTTTCATTAAAATACTCTGCTCACCTGCTTTTAGGTGGGGTAGCTGAGACTTTACTTTATAGTGAGGCCAGCCTTCCTCATCCACATAGTCAAATTCATAGTAGCCATAAGGCTCTAAAACTTTGCAAATAGCAATATGCATCAGATCTAACTTATGGTCTTTTCTATATGTTCTATGCAACTGCCCTAGTTCTTGAACTCCAATTAAATAAATGATACCGTCCAAGTCTAAATCCTCACCATCAGCGAATTGGGTGGACAATTTTTCTACTATCAATTCCCACCTTTCCTTTAACTGTTCATCTCTTGCCATAATTTAACACTCCATTCTATCGTTATAGATTTGCAAAGTTAATTTATATTTGCTTAAACCACTAGTATATGAGTGTCATTGATATTGTATTAGCTGCCTTAATTTTATTTGGATTAATTAGAGGGCTTTTTAAAGGGCTTTTTGTTGAAATTGCATCTTTACTGGCATTGGTTTTAGGTATTTATGGTGCCATCCACTTTAGTCATTTTGCAGCTGAATTCTTAATATCAAGAACAGAATGGGATGAGAAAACCATTAATATTGTTGCCTTTGCCATTACCTTTATTATTATTGTTATAGTCATTGGTTTAGCAGGAAAAGCGTTGACAAAAATAGCAGACTTTGCTGCACTCGGTCTCTTAAATAAATTATTAGGAGGAGTTTTTGGAGGGCTAAAGATTGCACTAATACTCAGTATCGTTTTAAATATTTTTGATTCCCTAAATAGAACTTTGCCATTTGTAGATGAAGAAACTGTAGATGACAGTGCGCTTTATAAACCTGTAAAATCTATTGCCCCAAAAGTATTTCCCTACATCATTAAAGTAGAGTCAGAGCTGACAGATGAAGAACAATAAACAACTGTTAAATTCTGAAGTTGTTTTCTGGAATAAGTTTTAATAGTCTATATTTCAAAAAAGTCATAAACTCATCATGATGATAAACTATTTATTCATTGGTCCATATCACATAATAGCCTTTGTGGTTTTAAGCCTAATTAGCTTTATCACTTCCTTTATTTTAATTTCAAAAAATGAAAATGGTATTAAATTTTTGGTATGGGCAGCCCTTATTCTGTTTATGCCAATAGTAGGGCCATTGTGTTATTTAATAAATCATTTTCTTTATAAAAATCAGAAGAAAATAGCATAAATAAAAAAGCTCAGCTGGAGTTTTAAATTCCATCTGAGCTTTATTTTTGTTGTTTATTCCTTATTTAATTAAACTTTATCTTCAACATTTCCTTTAATCCATTGCACGCAACTGTGAAAATTCTTGAAAATATGCTCTTCTGGAATAAAGTCTGGAATGATATCGATACGCTCCATCATATAACGTGGTTGTTTTAATAGGTTGACAAAAAGAACTGTAACGTTTTTCTTCTTTAAGTCTAGCAACATATCTTCCATAGCATAAAGTCCTGACTGGTCCATATATTGCATTCTTCCTAATCTTATAATAACATGAGAAGCAGTATCTGGTATTTGCAAGCTCAATGCCTGAAAATCACTGGTAGAACCAAAGAACAATGGTCCTTTGACGTGCTTAATAAACACCTCTTCTTTGAACTTTTCGGGAAAATCTAGTTCATCTGCCCATGTCTCTTCCTTAAGGCTCTTAACATCACTTCGTTCAGCTGTAAGATCTCCGATCTTTTTCATAAACATTAAGGACGCAATAACTAATCCTATCCCTACTGCGTAAACTAAATCCCAGAAAGAGGACAAGATTAATACGATTAACATTACCAAAACTTCAGAACTTAATTTGAGCGGCCCTAGTTTAATGTCTTTTGGTAAGAACGGAATAGCACGTAAGCCTTTGTAATCCATAACACCGATACCTACTGTAATTAAAATCCCGGCTAAAACTGCTGCTGGAATTTTAGAAGCAAGTGGTGCTATTGCTAACAATATAACAAACAATAATATACCAGCTATCATACCAGATAATCTTGTTTTACCACCTGATTTGATATTGACGACTGTTCTAATCGTCGCTCCTGCCCCAGGAATACCTCCAAACATAGCAGCGATACTATTACCTATACCTTGACCTACTAATTCTTTGTTCGGCTTATGCTTTGTTTTAGTCATATTATCCGCTACAACACTAGTCAATAAGGAATCGATTGCTCCCAATAATGAAAGTGTTAACGCGGTAAATATATAGGGTGTGAGACTCCCTAAGCTAAAACTTGTAAATATCTCCGTCTTTAATTCTGGTAATCCTTGTGGAATTTCTGGTATTGGGCGGTAATCCAAGCCAGCAAGTATGGCAATAGCCGACATTACAATCAGTGCTACCAAAGTACTTGGTACTGCAGTTGTAATCCGTTTAAATCCATAAATGATGAAAATAGTACCCAATGCTAAAATCAACTCAAGCCAATTAATGTTCTGTAAAGCTCTTGGTAAAACTTTCAAAGACCCTAAAACACCTGAAGCATTTTTAGCTGCCAATGTCTGTGATTCTTTGGCAATATCATCTTGAGTAATTTTTTCTGCCCTACTGATTGTTTCCTTAAAATCCTCTAGCACTAATATGCCTTCGCCAGCTTCTTCCTTAAGGATATTCTCTAAAATAATCTCTTCGGCTTGTGGCTTAAATTGTTCTACGTATTCGGCATCTTCTTTGGGATAATAACCTATAGAAGGTAAAATTTGAGTGACTAATATAATGACACCTATCGCCGTCATAAACCCTGAAACAACAGGATATGGTATATACCGAATGTATTTTCCTAAGCCCATAGCCCCAAGACCTATCTGCATAAGACCAGCCAGTAAAAATACCGTTAAAATTGCTGGAAGTGCTTTCTCTAAACTTCCATCATTAGCTGCAATAATACCAGCAATAATGACCATACTCACAGCAGTCATTGGTGCTGTAGGACCAGAAATTTGTGTGTTGGTTCCGCCAAAAAGAGCCGCGAAAAAACTGATGAAAATTGCACCATACAATCCTGCACTTGGCCCTAAGCCCGAAGATACACCAAAGGCTAGTGCCAATGGTAATGCTACAATACCTGCAGTGATACCACCAAAAGCATCACCTTTAAAATGTTTGAAAAAGTCTTTCATATTGCGTTTTATCTTAGTTAGTTTATTTTTTAAAAATAATAGTATTTCCTATCAATTAGAAATTTACAAATGCTATAATATTGATCTGGTCCCTACTCGATGTTTCAAACAATTGACTCATATATCCCAGTTCAAATTTAAGCCCGTTATTTACTTTATAACCAAGCCCAAAATACACACGATTTCTATCAAACACACTTGATTCGGTGTTCAAGAAAATTTCGTTGTAGGCAGAGCCATAAAAGAAGTTTTCTTTATCCTCTTTCTCATTTAATGGCACATTTAAACTTAAAAAATACCGAAAACGCATTCTAAAGTCATCCTCTACAAAACGTTGTTCAAAACGATAGCGATGCGTTAGCTTAACAGCCCAAAGAGATTGCTTTGTTGTAAATTGCTGGAATATACGGTGCTCGTTAATCGATATCTTATCGTCTGTATCTCCAATGTAATTTTCAGATAAAATATAACCGTAACCCAATAGAACATTGTTGTTGTTTTCTGTTAAATTATAACCTAAACCTGTTCTTAAAAGTAATTGTTCCAAATCACCAACAGCATTGTAATTACGATACTGAACCTCATTATGGATATTCCATTTATTGTTGAGCTTTTTGTTTCCTATATAAATAAGCCAGTTCCCAAGATTACTATCTTGAGCTAGACTTCCAAGAGGAAACATAAGCGCACATAAAAGAGATAGGATCTTAATTTTTTTAGTCATCAAATTTTGAAAATAGTTAAGGATTAATAAAAGGTTACTGCACCCGTTTTAATATCGTACATGGCACCGACAATTTTTATCTCACCATTGTCCTCCATTTCTTTTAATACGGGACTTTGACTCCTGATATTTTCTATGGTCATATTAACATTTTTCTCAGCCACATTATTTACAAACTCAATGTTGCCAGAATTTCTTTGACTAGGGTCTTGTGGTTCAGTAACGGCTGCTACAGCTGGCTTAATTTTACTGACCAATGCCGTTAGATTGCCTAATTTGGCGTCATCACAAGCACCTTTAACTGCACCGCAGCTTGTGTGCCCTAAAACAACCACAACCTTGGTCCCTGCTAGCTTACAAGCAAATTCCATGCTTCCGAGAATGTCTTCATTGACAAAGTTTCCTGCTATACGAACGCTAAAAATATCACCAATACCTTGATCAAAAATCAACTCTGATGATACACGAGAATCGATACAACTTAAGATTGTTGCAAAAGGATATTGTCCAGTACTCGTATCCCTTACTTGATCTAAGAGGTCGCGTTCCACTTCTTTATGCGCTACAAATCTTTCGTTACCCTCTTTTAAAAGGTTAATAGCTTTATCTACTGAAATTGCAGCTTGTGTTTCTTTAGTATGTGCTTTCATTTTATAGTTTTTTATAATGGTTTATTTTGAATTCTAGGAACTCAAAATTATTAATTCTAAAAATTAAGGAATTACTAACTACAAAAAATTGCAGTTAATTGATGCATTAATGACATCAGTTATTATTACATAATAAATTCGGGAGGGGGCGAAACCAAGTTAAGATGTGGCTTCGGATAGTTTTTAAAAGTGTAGCCTGTTGAATGGTCGTCAGAATACATCTCAACAAAGTGATCTGATTTTTCTTGTTTATCAAAAAGAAGCTTAAAGCTCTCTGTTTCTTCTTCTTCGTTAAGGCTGTAAAATATAGAAATGTCCGCTGAATTATCTACAGACATTATAATAGTAGGGGCTGAAATGATTGCCATAAATAGAATTGTAAAGAAAATGGCAATCTTATGCTTCATATTGGTTTTTTAGTAAGTTGCAAATATACTATTATGAAGTGGCTTTATTGTTAAATTTTTTCTAAAAACTATTCAACAGTTTAATGTCTTCTGAAGGTATCCAACCCTCTGACCCATTTGAAACCTTCACTTTTTTCCAGTCATTAAACGCTTCTAATACCTGAACCTTGGTCCCTTCATGTACTCTTATAATCTCATCACTGCTGGTATTTGGATCCGCTTTAATCTTACTTTCTTGTGCAAAAACGATTGCTGGCTGATCCTTTTTATCCAAGCTATACCTTTGAAATGCCATGCTGACAGCTATTAAGGCCACTATAACCGATAATAAACTTAGCACAAATGCCAATCGCTTTTTGTTAGTGTTGTATGAAAAATAATAGGATAAATACAAAATAACAAACAAAATAACACTAGCAACAGCTAAAATTGCCCAGTTATCAAAACTCAATAAATTAATAGTATTGTTTATGATTTTAGAGAACCCTACCTGAGGGGTTTCCACAAAGCCATCGACAGTCATCTTTTGAGCAAAAGCCCTATTATTTTTTATATCTGGATCATTGGGCTTTAATTGCAAGGCCTTTTCATAATAAAAAATACTCGGAGCAATATTGTTGAGTTTATAATGGGCATTTGCCAAGTTGTAGTAGACCTCGGCAGAATGTTGGTCGTTATCTAATATGGTTTCATATTTTTCTATGGCTTCTGCATACTGCCCTTTATTGTAGAGCGCATTAGCTTTTTCAAAGTGGGTTTCGTTTTGAGCCCAAAGACCAAAACTGAAACCAAAAATCAGTATAGAAAGTAGAGCTCTCATATTAACGCATCTGTTTATCAATAGTATTAATAGTTTCTGCAGCTTTTTCGTAATCACGCTGCATTTCAACCTTTGTCGAAGGTGTATATCTTGCTAGCTCACAACTTTCCAAAAGCGTTAAAAAACTTGAAATTGAATCAACATCAACTTGTTTCCTTTGTAATAAGTCTTCAATCCTATCTTTACTCATCTCACTCGTTTCAATATTCAACTTTGCTTTTAAGTAGTTGTGCAGGGCTTTTTCAAGTGCCACATAAAAGGCTTCTTTGTCACCTATAACTTTCTTGGCCTTACCTAAATATTTTTTTGCCAATCGATCTGCTTTTCTGATGCGATTTCCTGTGACATCAGCATCTCTTTCGTCCTTTTTACGTCTGACTAAAATTGCAATAGGAATTGCTAAAAGGGGTGCCAATAAGGCCGTCCAAAACACTTTAGATTGAAAAAAATGTGATTCATCTATCGGCTTTAAGTCCGTAGTAGTTTTTATAAATGCGAATTGAGAGGATGGTAAGTTTGGTGTGGTTGCTTTATTCGATAATGCCGTTGAATTTGTATTACTTGTTGGCCCATTTAATACATCAATGACTATTTCATCTGAAGTAATACGTTTATAACTTTCTGTAGCCAAATCGAAATATGAAAAGGAAACGCTCGGCACGGGATATTTGCCTTTAAATTGTGGCACTAAGGTATAGGTATCTGAAATTTGTCCCTGCATACCATTAAGATTTGTCCTAACACTTTCATTGTGTTCTGGTTCATAAACCTCTATAGAACTGGGAACGCTTAATTTTGGCAACTCTATGAGTTTTAAATTTCCTTTCCCTGAAACTTCAACTTTAGCCTGTAAAGATTCTGTAGCGTCTAATTCTGTTTTAGACGTGGTTACTTTAAAGTTAAAATCACCAACGGCACCCTTAAAATCTGCTGGTTTTCCTTCTTCAGGGAGGGGTTTAACATTAATAGTTCTATCACCGGCAGTAATAGTGTGGGGGACCTTGGTCATTATTCTATTGCCAAAAATATCATAGCCACTTGTGGGGACTTCAACCGTGACGTCTAAAACAAAAGGTTCTAACTTTAGCTTTCCTGATTTCTGAGGGTATAAAACAACTCTTTTTAGTACCACATAACGATAGTCTTCGCCATTATACTTTCCGTTTTCTGGTTTATAAGCTTTCACAGCTATATTCTGACTCCAAAAATCATTAAACCTTGGATTGTCTTTTTCACGCCAATTGCTCACGCCTGTATTTGGTGACACATAGAGTTTATAAACCACCGTTATGGCTTCATTAAGGTAAGGGCTGCTATTTGAAACTTCAGCGACTAAATGAATATTATCGGATGCAATTGCCGCCGCTCCACTAGACCCACTAGGCTTATTAACAGCTTTGGTCACCTCAATACTAACCGGAAAGGTTTTATACGTTTCACCCTCAATCTCAATAGTTGCTTGTTTTATAGTGAACTTTCCACGCTCATTGGGTGCTAGAAAATAACTATAGGTTTTTGTGTAAGACCGTTTTCCGTTAAACCAGGAATTGCTTACCGAAGTATTTGGCCCACCGACGACAGTAAAGCCTGTAAAATCTGGTGGAACAAAATTGTCTCCATCCTTATTCATTTCAAAATCAATACGCAGTCGTTCGTTGATACCCAACTTACTTTTACTGACTTTAGCTTCAAACTTTACTTGCGATTGAATGCCAGAAAAACTAAGAAACGTAAAAAGTAATAGAAATATGTATTTAAATTTGAATATCATAAACGGATACTACCAGTCTTTTTCGGTTTTAACCTTTGCTCCTTTTTGCTTTTGAGCATTGATTTTTTCTTGAACCTTTTGCTCTTGATTATTCATCGCTTCAAGAATATTTTTTATTTGCTGTGGTGACATTTGTCCAGGTTGAGGCTTCTTTTTTTGTTGGTCTTTATTGTCTTCTCCTTTACCATCATCCTTTTTCTCATCTTTAGGCTTACCGTCTTCATCTTCTTGCTTTTCTCCGTCTTTTTTATCTTCATCGCCTTCTTCGTCCTTCTTATCTTTTTGATCCTCTCCCTCGTCTTTTTTCTTATCCTTATCTTGATTTTCCTTGTCTTGGTTTTGGTCTTTATTCTCGTCCTCTTTATTGTCTTCTCCACCACCGTCTTCGTCTTTAGCACATTCTTTGGCTAATGCCAGATTATACCGAGATTCTTCATCAGTAGGATTATTTCTCAAGGCATTTTTGTAAGCCTCTACCGCATCTTTGCAGCGTTTGTTTTTCATTAATATATTACCAATTGAATGGTAAGCTTTGTGCTTTTCCTCCTTTGAAATTGCATTTTTTGCAGCTTCTTGACTTCTATAAAGCGCTTCGTTATAATTTTCGTTTTTATAATACGTATGCGCCAAATTATAAGCTCCTGCAACCATGTCTTGTTTTTCTGACAATGCCTTACGGTATTCCATTTCGGCTTCAATCGCTTGATCATCATTTAAAAGTTCGTTCCCATTAAAGACCAAACTTTTTGCTTTATTCTCTGCCTTTAGCAACGCTTTTGCATTGTCTTTATCTTGACCAAATGCTATCGCTGAAACCAAAAATAATATGTAGCTTAATCTTTTCATTTTTAAAGTTCTTTGTTTAAAACCAAATTCTAAAATAGTAAAGGCTTTAGTGTCTTTGCGTTAAAATAGTTTTAAAAATTTTCATTAAATAAATTAAGGCGTTTTAACCATGCTGTTTTTCGTTCTAAGAAAAAGATATCTAAAAACAGTAAGAAAATGGCAAAACCTAAAAACCATTGAAATTGATCCTTAAAATCTGCAATCTGTTTAGATTCAAATTCTTTTTTATCCATTTGCTCCAATAAGCCTTGAATTGTATCAACCACCTCACTAGTGTTAGATCCATTTATATAAACCCCATTTGCCTCATCTGCAATATTTTTTAATGTGGTCTCATCCAATTTGGTAATCACCGTTTCGCCTTCATTGTCTTTCTTATAATTTAAAACAACGCCGTTCTTTTTGATTGGGATTGGTCCTCCATTTGGTTTTCCAACTCCAATGGTAAAAATTCGTATTCCCTCTTCGCTGGCTTCTTCAGCAATGCCAATAGCATTAGAGCCATGGTCTTCCCCGTCGGAAATTATTATTAATATTTTATTGGTTTGCTCTTCATCGTCGTAATAGGTCTTTGCCAATTCAATAGCCTCGTTAATTGCTGTACCTTGTGAGGACAGCATATCAGTATTCATATTCTGCAAAAACATTTTTGCTGCAGCATAATCCGTTGTAATCGGTAACTGAGGAAACGCCTTCCCGGCATATGCAATAATCCCCACGCGGTCACTTGCTAAACTATTTAGGATTTGTGTGACCAACTGCTTGGATTTTTCCAATCGGTTGGGAGCTATGTCCTCTGCTAACATACTTTTGGATACATCCACAGCAAATACAATATCGACTCCTTCACTACGGACCGTTTCCATTTTTGTGCCAATTTTGGGATTGACCAAAGCTAATGTCAGAAAGAAAAAGGCAGCACACAACACCAAAACCTTCAAAATTGATTTGAATAATGAACGGTTTGGACTCAACCTTTTCAATAATGGGGCGTCAGCAAATTTACGTTGTACGGAGCGTCTCCAAAGCTGAACAAAAACAAATAGAAGCACTATAACCGGGATTGCCAATAGTGTCCAAAACCATATTTTTTCGTCGAGTCTAAACAAAGCTTCTAAATATTGTGTTTCTAAATAGTAATTCTATCAATAACAAAAGACCTGCCAAAAGCACTAGTGGCCTATACTTTTCTTGATAGTTATAATACTTGCGTTCTTCTATTTCGGTTTTTTCTAGTTTATTGATCTCATTATAGATTTCAGCTAACTTTCTATTGTCCGTTGCCCTAAAGTATTTTCCTCCTGTGGCATCTGCAATTTCCTTTAACAATTGTTCATCTATTTCTACTTGTACACGACCGTATTGTAATCTCCCTGAAGGAGACATCCCAATCGGAGATAATGCCATACCGTTTGTTCCTAAACCAATAGTATATGTTTTGATGTTGTATTCTACAGCTAATTCACTCGCAATTTTAGGGTCGATAAAGCCTCCATTGTTTACTCCATCAGTTAAGAGAATGATGACTTTACTTTTTGCCTTACTATCCTTTAATCTGTTTACAGCAGTTGCCAAGCCCATACCAATAGCGGTACCTCCTTCTATAATGGTATTATATTTTATATCCCTTAATGAACGAACAACAATGTTTTTATCACTTGTAATTGGCGTTTTTGTATAGGCTTCCCCTGCATACTCCACCAATCCAATCCTATCATTTGGCCTCCCCTGGATAAAATCTGCTGCTACCTTTTTTAAGGATTCTAGACGATTAGGTAATAAGTCTTTCGCCAACATACTTGCAGAAACATCAATGGCCATAACAATATCTATACCTCTTGTGGTCTTTGTACGGGTTGAAACATCAACAGTTCTTGGGCGTGCTAAAGCAGTAATTAATAGCCCTAAGGCAATCAATCGTAGTGCAAACAAAACGTGTCTAAAACCCGTCCAGAATGAATTCTTTGTTTTAAAGCCTTTTGTACTCGATATCTTTAATTCTGCGGTTTGGTTTCTATGTTTAAAGATATACCACGCAATAGCAACCGGCAGTGCTAATAACAGCCAAAAAAATTCTTTATTTAAAAATTCTATATTGCTAAACATCAATTACTGGTTTCTTCTTTTGTTTTTTCAACTAATTCAATGGAATTGATAATTCTTTCGACCATATCATCTGCGTAAGTATCATCTTCTGGCCAAGTTATGATGACTTGCTGCAATACATTTTTATTCTTGAAAAATAACAAAGCGTATTTTGCATCAATTTCTGAACTAGTATTCGGAATAGTGATAGTAAAACTTCCAAAGGTTTTGAGACCTTGAGCTCCATTTGGAGTTGTAAAATCATCTCGCTTTACAGTAATATTTTTTGCCCCTTTTTCTTCAAAACCCTTTAGGCTTTCTTCTGAAACCTTTAGTAAATCAATGGTATTTTCCTCTAACTGTTTCTCAGACCCATCGGGTTGTTGAGGCATATTTAAGGTTGTTGTATTGATTGCCACACTGAATATGTCTAATAACGTCCCATAGACAAATGTTGTCATGGTCATTTGCTCTTGTTGTTGGGGAGGCAATTCTATTTTAACCCTTTTTAATACGCGAGGTGTAGAAATTGTTACCGGAGGATACCCATAAGCGCTATTTACCCAATCGCCTTCAAGAAGTTCTTTACTTTCGTGACCGATGACAGTATCCTTTAGATACGTGAAACCATATTTAATGCCTAGGCCAACTACTGTGGCAATAATTAAAAATCCTGCTATGGCAACCGTAAGCACTATCTTTCTGAATTTCTTTTTACGCTCTTGCTCTTCTCGATACTGTTTGTCTAAAAGCTTTTCTTCTTCTGATGGCTCAGGTAATTTCTCCTTTACAGAATCAATTTCCTTATCGATAGTGTTTTTGTCGAGTTTGGCCAATTCAAAATCTGGTTTGGACTTTGCAAACTTTACCAAATCGGCACGCTTTAAAATAGATTTAATGTTTCTTATGGTGTCTGGCTCTAGCTCTAATTCATTAGCGTCTTTTAATAGTTGAAGGCGCGAAATGAGTTCATCCGTAGTGCTTTCTAAAGCTCTATCATACACCTTTTCGTCTAAGTATTTTCTGATGATTAAAGTTAATTCAGAGTAGTAATCCTTAATGGCTTCTTGTTCTAAGTATCCTTTTTCATCTAGTTTTTGTAACGCTAACTTAGCTCTATCATAGGGAGGTAAAAGTGCAATTTCTTCTTCCTCTGTCAATGGCTTCTTTCTCCAAATAAACCAATAGAGCAAAAAGGCAATAAGCGCTATTATTAATAAAACAAGGAGCAAGTAAAACCACCATTTGCTTGCGGATTTTTCTACTTCTATTATAGGCTTAATATCGTAGAGTCCTTGTTTAGTAGTGTCAACCTCAACGGTATTTACTCTAACTTTAAGAGAGTCCGTAAAAAATGTTTGATCCCCAATAATGACTTTCTGTTTCGGAACAAAATACCCCCCAGAGTCAAATTGAGTTAAGGCATAATTTCTAAATAATTGAAACTTAATATCTTTTCTAATGGTATCAATCTCTGAAGCTTCTACCATTTCGAGAGGTGTAAACGTCTGTCCTTCTGGAAAAACTACCAATTTTGTGGAATCCGCTTCAACCTTAATTTTATAATTGATTTGTTCACCGATTTTGATGGTCGTGGTGTCGACTTCTGTAGTGACTTGACCAAATAAGAAAAGAGAATTTAGAATACAGAAAAAAGACAAAATCGCAGTTCTGATTTTGTTAGTCTTCACATTCGGAATTTGTAATTCGTAATCCATCATTCGTTTACCCTCTTCTTTTAAAATAACCTAGTAACTTTTTTACATAACTTTCATCAACACGACAATCAATAGTTCCTGAACCTGATTTTGTAAACGTATCTTTAAAATAGTCCACGCGTTCTTGGTAGTATTTTGAATAATTCTGGCGCACTGTTTTGGAAGATGTATTGACAAGTATGGTTTCACCAGATTCTTCGTCCTCCATCTGCACCATTCCTAAATTAGGGATTGACTCTTCATGTTGGTCATACACTCGAATCCCAGTAATGTCATGTCTCCCAGCAGCTATCTTTATATTTTGCTTATAATCTTCAGCCATAAAATCTGAAAGCACAAACACAATCGCTTTCTTTTTCATCACATTAGATAAAAACTTAATGGCTTCGGCGATATCCGTTTTTTTACTTTTAGGCTGAAACTCTAATAATTCACGGATAATACGAAGCACATGAGACCTCCCTTTTTTAGGTGGTATGTACAACTCTATTTCATCTGAAAATAGAATCAAGCCAATTTTATCATTATTTTGAGTTGCTGAAAAAGCAAGGGTAGCTGCTATTTCGGTAACAATTTCATCTTTAAATTGATTTTTTGTTCCGAATAATTTACTACCTGAAACATCTGCCATGAGCATCATTGTCAATTCACGCTCCTCTTCAAACACTTTTACAAATGGTTCGTTGTAACGCGCTGTAACGTTCCAATCAATATTTCTAACATCATCACCGAATTGGTATTGGCGTACTTCTGAAAACGTCATACCTCTCCCCTTAAACGTCGAGTGGTACTCTCCACCAAAAATATGATCAGACAAGCGGCGTGTCTTAATCTCTATTTTTCGTACTTTTTTAAGAAGTTCTTTGGTGTCCATTTTTTAGTTTACAGTTAACAGTCTCAGTTTTCAGTAAGTCTATTCAAAATCACGTACACAGCAACTGCGTACTGTGACTGAATGCTGCGAACTCTTTTATGGTACCTCAATCTCGTTGACAATTTTATTGATGATATCGACTGAAGTGACATTTTCAGCTTCAGCTTCGTAAGTAATGCCTATTCTGTGTCTTAACACATCGTAAACTACTGCACGCACATCTTCAGGGATAACATAACCTCTTCGCTTAATGAATGCGTAGCACTTAGCTGCTGTTGCCAGGTTGATACTACCACGTGGTGATGCCCCAAATGAAATTAATGGTTTTAAATCAGCAAGCTTATATTTTTCTGGATAACGGGTTGCAAAAACAATATCTAAAATATAACGCTCAATTTTTTCGTCCATATAGACTTCCCTTACCGCTTTTTGAGCATTAAGTATTTGTTCTACGGACACCACAGGGTTTACTTTTTCAAAAGCTCCTTTGAGATTCGCTCTAATAATCAATTGTTCTTCATCCAATTTTGGGTAATCGATAACTGTTTTGAGCATAAAACGGTCTACCTGGGCTTCGGGCAACGGATACGTTCCTTCTTGTTCAACAGGGTTTTGAGTTGCCATAACCAAGAATGGCTTATCTAATATAAAAGTTTCGTCACCAATTGTAACCTGCTTTTCTTGCATGGCCTCTAATAGTGCAGATTGTACTTTGGCTGGGGCACGGTTAATCTCATCTGCCAAAACAAAATTGGCAAAAATCGGTCCTTTTTTTATGGAGAAGTCATTCTCTTTAATGTTGTATATCAACGTTCCTATAACATCCGCAGGCAACAAATCTGGTGTAAACTGTATTCTGCTAAAGCTTCCGGAAACTGCACTAGACAATGTGTTAATTGCTAAAGTTTTTGCCAATCCAGGAACTCCTTCTAATAAGATATGCCCCTGACCCAATAAGCCAATAAGCAAACGTTCTATCATGTGTTTTTGGCCTACGATGACTTTGTTCATTTCCAAAACCAAGAGGTCCACAAAAGCGCTTTCCTTCTCTATTTTTTCATTAATTGTTTTGATATCAATGGTGCTGGTCTCTTCCATAATCATTTAAAATTATTAAATTGAATTCTTCTCAATTTTATCAGGGTTGCAAATTGTTAAAATTATTCTTGTAACGCTGTTAATGATTGGTTAAAAATAAAAGAGCGATAATCCTGAGATTATCGCTCTTTAGCATAATTATATTATAGTTTGAAATCTATTCTGGCTCTACCAAAGTGATCGGTTCTAAAGTATTTACCGAACCTACCTCAATTTCTACACCTTCAATAACCAACTCTTCATACAATGGAGTTGCATCAGGATCTGGTGTTACTGTAACTGTATAAATCCCTGCAGGCAACCCAGGTATTTGAAAATTTCCTTCAGCATCTACCATAGTAGAAGCGGTATAACCATTGCCATCATCTACAGAAACTTCTACGGCAACATCAGTATTTGTTACGTTTCCTGCAAGTGTCCCAGAGCTTAGTTCTAAACTTGCTCTTAATACAGGTTTTAAATTTAAATTTCCTGAATTTCCGGCATCTACTATAGATGCGTCCACATCAAAATCTAAAATAAAATCATAGTTAAAACCACCTTCTAACATTTGGTCAACCTTTACTTTTAATCCAGATTGCTGTGCACTTGGCGTGTTTAATGGAGACTCAACACCTTCTGAAACGACATAGTTCTCGTCTCCTAATACCAATCTAATTTGTTCTATAAATCCGGCTTCTACTTCTTCATTTTCAACCAATTGAAGTGTTACGCCACCTGTTAACTCTAATAAGTCATACGTTCCAGGTGCAATAACTCCTACAGAAATCCAACCTGCATCATCCTCATCTATATCGCCGTCTTGGTCCATATCTTCATCTGCATTTTCATCATCTGCATCGCCATATCTTACCAACACATCAACAACTTCTACAAAAACATTATCATAATCCCCAGGTGCATCTACTAGTTTAACTGATATAGAGGCTGGTTCTGTATTTCCATCATTAGAATCACTACAGCTCATAGCTAATACAACAGCTAACGAAGCTAGTACGAATTTTAATTTCTTTAATAGTTTCATGTTCATTTTATTTAAGGTTTTTTAATTTGAGTTCATTTGATATACGGATAAAACCCCCGCTTTGGATTATATTCAGTAGAATCAACACCAATGTGTCACTAAATAGTCATTTAAATTGATGCTCTTAACCCAATCTTTAACTCTAATACTAAAGAAATTATATTGTTTTGGATATTTTTACGTACCAATTACATTAAAAACATAGATAAGGTGCCGAAATATTCAAAAATCATTGCTGGAACAATGACCTGGGGACAATGGGGAAAGCAGTTTTCAACGTTAGAAGTGGTCGATATGATCAATCATTGTTTATCTATCGGTATTACAACCTTTGACCATGCTGATATCTATGGTGGCTATACTACAGAGGAAGAATTTGGTAAGGCATTTATAGATTCAAAAATAGACAGAAAGTCCATTCAACTGATTTCTAAATGCGGTATTCAGTACCAAGCTGAGACCAGAAATAATACCGTTAAGCATTACGATTACAGCAAAGACTATATCGTTTGGTCCGTAGAAAACTCACTTAAAAATCTTCAGACCGATTATTTAGATCTGCTACTGCTTCATCGACCAAGCCCGTTGATGAAAGCCTCAGAAATTGCTTCTGCAGTTAAACTTTTAAAACAACAGGGCAAAATCAAAGATTTTGGGGTTTCTAATTTTACTCCCTCACAAATGGATATGGTAAGTTTAAGGACGGATATTGATGTTAACCAAATAGAATTTTCATTGACCGTCCATTCTGCAATGCATGATGGAACTTTAGATTATATGATTACCAATGGGGTACAACCTATGGCCTGGTCGCCATTGGGTTCTGTTTTTAGAGAAGATACCGAACAAACTAGACGCATCCATAAACAGTTAGGTGCCTTAAAGGAAAAATACAACGCTACTGAAGACCAATTGCTGTTAGCTTGGCTTTTGAAACATCCCTCTGGAATCATCCCAGTAGTTGGCACAACGACGAAAACACGCTTAAAAGATGCAGTAGCTGCCACCAGTATTGAATTAGAATTAGAAGATTGGTTTTTAATTTTAGTGGCTGCCCAAGGGCATAAAGTGCCTTAGTTTGAATGGGTTTAAAAATATAGTAAATTAATAATAATGAGATTCCTGCTCTCGCAGGAATGACAGAACTATGGATAAAATTGCACTTATTACAGGAGCAACGAGTGGTATCGGAAGAGCCACCGCACATGTTTTTGCCAAACATGGTATTAATTTAATTCTATGCGGTCGCCGTCAACAACGGTTGGACAGTATTGAAAAAGCGTTGTCCCGAGAAACTGATGTCCACACCCTTAACTTTGATGTTAGGGATCGAGAAGCTACTCTTAATGCTATTGCCAGTCTTCCCGAAGATTTTAAAACTATTGATATCCTCATCAATAATGCTGGTAATGCCCATGGGTTGGACCCTATACACTCTGGAAGCTTGGACGATTGGGATGCTATGATGGATATTAATGTAAAAGGTCTCCTTTATGTGAGCAAAGCAGTTATACCAGGAATGACAGAACGCCAATCTGGTCATATCATTAATATTGGTTCTTCTGCTGGTAAGGAAGTGTATCCAAAAGGTAATGTCTATTGTGCAAGTAAACATGCTGTTTTAGCAATTACCGAAGGGATGCGGATTGACTTGAATCCCTACGGAATTAAAGTTAGTGCAATTAACCCTGGGTTAGTTGAAACTGAGTTCTCTGAAGTGAGGTTTAAAGGTAATGACATTGCAGATGATGTTTACAAAGGCTACAAAGCCCTGCAGGCTGAAGATATTGCAGAAATTATTCATTTTGCAGTAACACGTCCAGCACATGTAAATTTAGCAGATGTTTTAGTGTTTCCGACAGCTCAAGCGAATTCTACAACGGTAAAAAAGGATTTGTAATTTTGAAGGTGTCTTCGAGAGCCTCAGACACCAAAAAAAGAGATCCTCTGAAATTAAATTAAACGAATGAACAATAATAGTAACGGTCACTGAGGTTCTCGAAGTGACCTTCTAAACATGAGAAAGATCCCTGAGTAGTTATGATTAATAAACGCCTTCTCATCAAACACCTACTCGCTCACAATGACGAGAACAGTTTCTATGATAAAAAGCGTAAAATTGATATTGGGTATAAGGAAGGAAAAGCAAAGTTTTTAAAACATGTCTGTGCACTTTCAAATAGTAATCCTAAAAATAATTCGTACATCGTTATTGGGGTTGAAGACACTGATAATACGATAATCGGAGTTGATTTTTTTGATGATAGTAAAATCCAGAATCTCATTAATGCCTATCTTACCAATCCGCCAATAGTACAGTACGAAAATATTCCGTTTCCCCATCTACCTGATGATAAAGTCGTTGGGTTAGTTACCATCCGACCAATGGAAAAACTAACATCACTACGGAAAAATATTTGGAAATATTATGGAGGTGCCGTTTTCTTTAGGGATGGTAGCATTAGTATGCCCAAGGTTTTTGATATTAAGGTCGAAGACGTCAATTCTTCAATTGTTTCTGCTATTGAAAATCATGCACAAAATAATATTGAACTGACCTTAAACGGGGTTTTTGACTTTATGAAAAAGCGTGAAGACTACGACCCAAAATACAAGGTTTTTAAGGAATATTTTGTTTTATGTTGGGCTGGCCAACGCAAAGAAGTAAAAGATGAAATCTTTTTTTCTCGTGTTGATATTGAATTGATAAATGAGCAGAAACGTTTGTTTTATTCAGCTTTGGATGAAGTCTCCATTTTTCATTCAGACAACGAGTTTAAGATTATAGAATACGTAAAGCTAGGCCTTCATAATACACACAAATATTATAAACTTGAAGAAACTGTTATTCATTTTGAAGACAATGCCAAGTATTCTATAGATACAGAATTAATCTTTGAGCCTCCTTTGTTTGATAAAAAAGTGTTACATCATATCTACAATTCTAATAATGCTATTATTCAACGATTAAAAAAGGGGCTTCATCTCAGCGCTAATGACAAACAAGATCTTATTAATTTACCAGCAACCTATCTTATCTGTTATTTAAATGGTTTTGAAGAAGCACTTTCAAAATTATTAGGGGCAAAATCTTTGATTAAAAACTATAACAAACCTCTTTATACATCTTACAAAGAAACACTGCGGATTCTGCGTAAAGTAAAATACAATTAATTGTAACTAAATTGTTAACAGACAGACTTCTAGATTCGTTTTTATGGATTATTTTATACACTTCGTCGAAAAATTGAAAATTATCAGCCGTTCATCGAAAAATTGTATGTAAAAAGGATTTTTTAAACTATATTAGCTTAGCTATTAATAAGTTATAACAACCTTGTTTCTCCCGACAAAGATACGGCACTGAAACAAGGTTTTGTTTTATATGAAATTGACACCTTATTGATAAGTTCTTTATAAAATATCAGTCCAAAAACCTCGATAAGAAATCGTTAGTTCCCATAACAAACACAAGCCCAAAACCTATATTGTGATATGTTCCTCTGTTAAATGTACTTTGTAATTCTGTTGGTACATTAATTTTGGTCTTACTTGTTTTATATGAATAATCGATAAATACCATAAAGTTCCCTCCGATCTCATAATTAAAATATAAACCATAAGACGCTAAGCGACCGTGATCCGTTTGAGAGACATTATCACTTTGCAGGTTATATTTGTTTTTAAATTGAGCGTCACCAATAAGAGAAGCAGAAACACCCAATCTCATTTTTTCTGCTGGTAAAAATTCGTAACCAACATATAAGTATTGTTCGGTAAGTGTTGTCTTTTGATAGTTACCTACCAGCGCCTTATTTTTGACCTTAAAATAATTCTGCCCTAATCCTACTCCTACAAAAAATTGCTTGTAAGGATACAAATGAAATCTGAAATTCATTCCACCTCTGCCTTTAAGACCGTCACCCATAAAGTTCTCGCCAGTTGTAATTGGAGCATTATATCCTAAGTTAAAGGATGCGAAGCGTTGTCTTGTAAAATCTTGTTCGTTGATTTCTATATCTATATCATCCTCCTGCTCTTCATCCTGGCTGCTAACAACTAAGCTGAAACATAAAGCCACAAATACAAAAAAGATCTTAGTAGTTAAAGTTGAAGGCATAAGTTGAATCGGTTAAGATGAATGTTTCAGTAACTTCGGGCTCCCCATTAATAGAATATGTAAATTCTATTGTAGAGTTCAGCGGGGCAAAAAAGGATTGCTCAACATCAGGTCTATTGTCATTAAGACTGCCTGTTTCCGTTCTATCTTCAAAGCAAAAGCCTTCATTGAGTGCCAATTCACCAGCATCATATACTTCCACACAAATAGCATCTTTAAATTTAAAACTGAACTGTATAGAATTTCCGTCCCCACTCGTCCTGGTAATTGAGTAATTAACTTGCCCTAAACGTATTAATTCAACAGTGTCTAAGTCGAAAATTAAATCATCCGGAGTATAATTGACCGTGGTAGTTCTGTAAACGTATTTTGAATAATAATCTCCTGCATCAATTTCAATGGAAAAATCATCGTCCTTATCGAATAAAGAAGTTACTGAGAAGTTGCCGTCATTACTACTAAAATTTCTTCCTAATAAAAATTCATCTGTACCTTGCGGGCCGGGAACGAAAAACGAACCCGTTCTTCTCCTGGTAAAAACACTTACCTCAGCGTCTGGGATAGGGCTGCCTTGTTCATCTAGAGTTTGTCCTTTTATCAAGATTCTTGTATCATCTTCAAACCGTACCTCACAATTAAAAAGGATAAGTAAAAAGATGAAAAATGCTGAAGTTTTAAATTTCATTCCTGTTTAGGTTAGTTCTTATTAAGATGGGTTTTGTAGGAAAAGGTTGCGTATTAAATGACAAAAAAAGAGCTATTCTCTCTCGAATGGAGGCGGAGGGCAAACAGGATATTGATATTCTTTAGGAATTTCTTCTATTTCTTTAGTATGATAAAGACCAAAAATATGCATCCACCAACTTTTTAAAGCCTCTCCTTCTGTGAACAAATAAGAGTTTTCGATATTCGGTTTATTACTACTTATGTCTATACTAACGACCGTAACAAAAAAGTATTCAAGCTTACCTTCCTTTGTTCTGTGATATGCAAAAAAGTTATAAGAATAAATCGAATCATTGTTTGATGGCCCAATAATACGACCAGAAAGGATCATTTTATCCTCATCAACCAAGGCTTTTTTATAATCAAGAAGCCGATTGTAGGACCAAGTATTTGGAGGAGGGTTGTAGTTTTTCAAAAACTCGATATCTCCTTTAATCAGTCTTTGAGAATGTTTCCTCCCTATTGAATCTAAAGATTTAAAATCGACAATCTTCTGGGCAAAGCTATTCAAACAAATTAAATAACTAAGCCCAAATAAAATTGTTTTCATCTTCAACATCAAATTACAAATCGAACTTAATACCTTGGGCTAAAGGTAATTCTGTTGTGTAGTTAATGGTATTGGTTTGTCGGCGCATGTATATTTTCCATGCATCAGAACCAGACTCTCGTCCTCCACCTGTTTCTTTTTCACCACCAAAGGCACCTCCAATTTCAGCACCTGATGTCCCAATATTTACATTAGCGATGCCACAATCAGATCCACCAACAGATAAGAACCGTTCAGCTTCTCTTAAGTTATTGGTCATAATAGCTGAGGATAACCCTTGAGCAACGTTATTTTGAATGTCTATGGCATTTTCTACATCACCCGAGTACTTCAGCAAATACAATACTGGGGCAAATGTTTCGTGCTGTACAATTTTATACTCTGGCTGTGCTTCAGCAATTGCTGGTTTTACATAACATCCACTTTCAAAACCTTCGCCAGACAATACTCCGCCTTCAACAACGATATTTCCGCCTTCTTCAACCACTTGTTCTAAAGCCTTGTTATACATAGCAACCGCATCTGTATCAATAAGTGGTCCAACATGATTGTTTTCGTCTAATGGATTGCCGATTCTTAATTGTTTATAGGCATCAACAACCGCATCTTTTACTTTGTCGTAGATACTTTCGTGTATAATTAAACGACGTGTTGACGTACAACGCTGACCGCAAGTCCCAACGGCTCCAAAAACAGCACCAATCACGGTCATTTTAATATCAGCATCTGGAGTGACAATAATGGCATTGTTTCCACCTAATTCTAATAAGGATTTTCCTAAACGCCCAGCAACTTCTTTAGCAACTATTTTACCCATTCTGGTTGAACCCGTTGCCGAGACTAAAGGAATTCGAGTATCCTTCGTCATAAATTCACCAACTCGGTAGTCGCCATTTATAAGACAAGAAATACCTTCTGGTAAATTGTTCTTTGCAAAGACCTCAGTAGCTATATTTTGACAAGCAACACCTGTCAACGGAGTCTTTTCGGAAGGCTTCCAAACACAAACATCACCACAAACCCAAGCTAAAGCTGTATTCCAAGCCCAAACTGCTACAGGAAAGTTGAATGCAGAAATAATACCGACAACACCTAAAGGGTGGTACTGCTCATACATACGGTGGCCTGGTCTTTCAGAGTGCATGGTCAATCCATGTAATTGACGAGATAGACCAACTGCAAAATCACAGATGTCAATCATTTCCTGAACCTCACCTAATCCCTCTTGGTAAGATTTTCCCATTTCATAAGACACTAATTTTCCGAGTGGCTCTTTCTTTTCTCTTAACTTTTCACCGAACTGTCTTACAACTTCACCTCGTTGTGGTGCTGGCATTGTTCTCCAGGTTTTAAACGCCGTTGTTGCTGCCTCCATGACCTTGGTATAATCTGCTTCAGAAGTTGTTTTAACTTTAGCAATTAGCTCTCCATCAACCGGGGAAAGACTTTCAATTTCATCACCGTTAGAGAACCAATCCGACCCTGTTGATGTTCCTAAGTTTGTCTCTTTTACACCCAAATCTTGTAGTGCTTCTTTTATTCCGAAATCAGTTGCAACTGCTTCCATATATTTTATTTTTATTAAAATTTTACGATTAGAAAGCACCAGAATACTAGTGCTTATTTTGAGCCACGAAGGTACTAATAAAAAGTGGGTTTACTCTTTGAAAAGCCTTTGGATTTTAGCTACCTTTAAAACTGATTAAAATAATTTAAGACCATTTTAACATTAGCCTTGCGTCTATTCCTACATTTTGAAGCGTACAAATTATACACGCGAAGTTTTACACCGCTTTTTCGCCATATTTTAATCATTAATTCATTCTCATCATGACAATTAAAAACTTCGCATGCCTTCTTCTCATTTTGGCACTTACCTCCAGCTGCAAAAAGAAATCCATTGAAACCGATAACATTTTTAAGTTTAGGGACTATATCAGTTATACAACTTCAGGTGTAGTTTCAGTAGCAAGCCCTGTTAGAATTTCCTTAGCAGAACCAGTTGATAGCTGGGTCATTGATGAAGAATTGGATGCTGACATTATTAAAATCGAACCAAACGTTAATGGTCGTTTAATCGTTAGAAATCCGAGCACTATTGAATTTATTCCCAAAACACGGTTAAAGCCAGATACAGAATATGCGGTTACCATACATCTTGATGAGGTCATCAAAAATATACCAAAGGATTTTGATGAATATACATTTCAATTTAAAACCATTACACCAAGTTTTAATATCACCACAAATGCCCTTCAATCTTACTCAAAGTCATGGCAGTATATGAATGGAATTCTACGATTAGCTGATGTTTTAAATATTGAAGATGCAAAAAAATTGGTGCAGGCAGAACAAAAAGGAAAAGACCTAAACATAATTTGGAATACAAAATCTGAAACTTCAAAATATTTTGAATTTAAGATAGATAGTATTCAACGTTTTGAAGGTGATAGTCAACTAGATATATCATGGGATGGAAAAGCTGTTAACGCAACAAACAAAGGTTCAAACCTCATTAATATACCAGGCAAAGACAATTTTACAATTGTCGCTGTTGATGTAGAACAAGCACCTGAACAATATCTCTCCATTAACTTTTCTGATCCTTTAAAAAAACAACAAAATTTTGATGGCCTTGTCACTATCGAAAATGTGTCCAATCTAAAATATGTGGTAGATGGAAATGTGCTTAAAGTCTATCCGAATGAAAAAATAGTTGGTGATGTTTTAACTGAAATCTTTAATGGTATTATAAGCACGGATGGGTATAATTTAAAGAACCCTTATTCTGAAACGATTTCGTTCGAAGCTCTAAAACCAGAAGTTAGGCTTATCAGCAATGGGACAATTCTTCCAAATTCCAAAAATCTCACTTTTAATTTTGAAGCGGTTAACCTTCAAAAAGTAGATGTACGCATCATCAAAATTTTTGAAGACAATGTACTTCAGTTTTTACAAACACAAGACCTCAACGACAACAATGCATACACCATTAGAAATGTTGGTCGTCGTATTGCCAAACAGACGATTACACTCATGGAAAGCCCTTCCGAAAATACTGGAGATTGGCGAGCGTACAGTATTGATCTTTCAAAATATATGCAAGCTGAGGCAGGTGCCATTTATCGTGTAGAACTAAGTTTTAAAAAAGCCTACTCTTTATATGAGTGTAACGGAAATTCAGTCTCAAATAATCAAGAAGAATTTTCTGAAGATGATTTTAACTACTATACATCTTTACAAGAAGAGGTTGATGAAGAGTTACTTGAAGAAGCTTACTGGGACAATATCAACTATAATTACAGGGATAGAGGTTATAATTACAGAGAACTTAATAATCCGTGTACACCTTCATATTTTAATGTAAATAGAGTTGTTTCTCAAAATCTAATCGCTTCAAATTTAGGTGTTATTGCCAAGCAAGGAGCAGATCGTGATTATTTTTTTGCCGTTACCGATATTTTAACGACGCAACCTAAATCTGGTGCTATCATTACGCTCTACAACTACCAACAACAAAAATTAAAAAATGCCTCTACCAACTCTTCCGGAATTGCTAAAATTTCTACGGAACAGCGAGCTGCATTTGCAATAGTCTCACAAGGCAAAAATGTAACCTATGTAAAATTGATGGACGGCAATGCTCTTTCCTTGAGTAAGTTCAATGTGTCTGGTCAAAAGTTACAGCGTGGTCTTAAGGGATACATTTATGGTGAGCGTGGTGTTTGGCGTCCTGGCGACAGTCTGTTTTTAACTTTTGTTTTAAATGATAACGCTAATAAGCTTCCTCCAAAACACCCCGTAAAATTAGAAATTACCGATCCTGTAGGTAAGTTAGTGTATCGTAAAGTGAGTATTGATAACGTTAATCATTTTTACGATTTTAAAGTACCCACTACCTCAAATTACAAAACAGGAAATTACACAGCAACCTTTTCAGTCGGTGGCGCAAAATTCACCAAAGCTTTAAAAATTGAAACTATTAAACCTAATCGCCTAAAGATTAATATTGATTTAGAAGCCGATATCCTTTCTGCGGCAAAACCGATGACTGGTGAACTTAATGTAGCCTGGTTACACGGAGCTCCAGCAAAAAATATCAGAGCAGAAATAAAAGCGAAATTTACAGCATCTAACCAAGCTATAAAAAATTACGAAGCCTTTACTTTTACAGATCCTACGCAAAAATTTTCATCGGAAGAAAGTGTCTTATTTGATGGTAAACTCGATGTCAACGGAAAAGCTAAACTTAAAAAAGCCTTATCAGTCAATAATAAAGCGCCAGGCATGCTTAATGCTCAATTTTTGGTAAGGGCTTTTGAAACTGGTGGTGACTTTTCTATGGATGCCTTTTCTTTGCCATTTGCCCCTTACGACACTTTTGTAGGTTTAAAATCCCCTGAGGCGAATAAATATGGTTCTTATTTTACAGATGAGGATCATCGTTTTGAAATTGCAACCGTAACACCTGAAGGACAGCCCGTAATGCAGAAAAATGTTGAAGTTAAAGTCTATAAAATAGAATGGCGGTGGTGGTGGAATTCATCCTATGATGATTTAGCAAGTTACATTTCTTCTGACTATCACAGACCTATGCAACAATTTACCTTAAACACAGATAGTAATGGAAAAGCCAATTTTAAACTTAACATTCCAGACGAAGAGCGCGGTCGCTACCTTATAAGAATTACCAACCCAGAAAGTGGTCATTCCACAGGTCGAACGGCTTATTTCTATAAAAATTGGTGGGGTAGTTCTAATAATGGTGATAAAGAAGCGGCTAAAATGTTGGTGTTCTCTTCAGACAAACCCAAATACAATGTTGGAGAAACAGCAAAAATCACCTTTCCTTCTGGTAATGAAGGCAGAGCATTGGTCAGTATAGAAAATGGGTCCGAAGTATTATCGCATCAATGGATTAAAACCGAAAAAGGCGAAACCTCAGTTGACATTGATATCACTGAAGAGATGGCACCTAATGTATTTATAAACATATCCTTGCTGCAACCACATTCTGTTACTGCAAACGATTTACCAATCAGGCTTTATGGGGTTATTCCTATTGAGGTGGAAAATCCAAAATCCATACTACAACCTAAAATTAGTATGCCAAGTAGCATAAGACCAAAAGAAACCTACAGCATTAAAGTATCAGAAGCCAATGATAAACCAATGACCTATACGTTAGCAGTTGTGGAGGAAGGCTTGTTAGATTTAACACGATTTAGAACACCAAATGCCTGGGATAGTTTTTATGCCAAGGAAGCATTAGGTGTTAAAACCTGGGATGTTTTTGATGATGTTATTGGGGCTTATTCAGGAAGTATAGACCAAGTATTTGCCATTGGTGGCGATGGTAGTGCTACAACTGGTAAAAACAAAAAAGCAAATCGCTTTAAACCCGTGGTAACCTATCTTGGCCCATTCGTTTTAAGTGCCAGTGAAACCCAAAAGCACGAACTGGTTATGCCAAATTATATCGGTTCTGTCCGTGCTATGGTTGTCGCAGGTAATAATGCTGCGGAAGCCTACGGTATTACAGAAAAAGCAGTGCCTGTTAAAAAACCATTAATGGTTTTAGCAACTGTGCCACGAAGCCTTAGCCCCGGTGAAAAGTTGACATTACCTGTAACCGTATTCGCCATGGAAAACAACGTGAAACATGTTGATATCAATCTTAAAATAAGTGATGGCATCAAAGTTATTGGGCAACAAAAACAGAGCTTATCTTTTGATAGACCAGACGAGAAAATGGCCTATTTTCAATTAGATGTCAGCCAAGCTAAAGGGATTGAAACTATTGAAGTCATTGCCACAGGAAATGGTGAAAAAAGCAATTACAAAGTTGAAATTGATGTGGAAAACCCCAATCCAATTACTTCAAAATTAATAGACAAAACACTCGAAGCCAATTCAACTTTAAACATTGATTTCAACACCTTTGGTGAGAATGATTCTAATTCTGCTCAGATAGAATTCTCAACCTTACCTCCGATGGATTTTTCAAAACGTTTGGCGTACCTCATTAGGTATCCTCATGGCTGTGTGGAGCAAACCACTTCTGGTGTATTTCCACAATTATTCCTTTCAGATATTTTTGATTTAACTGGGCAACGTAAAGCTGAAATTCAAAAGAATATTAAGGCAGCGATAAAAAGATTGGGGAATTTTCAACGACCTGATGGTGGTTTAAGTTATTGGATAGGCGAATCTACCGCTGATGATTGGGGCACCTCTTATGCTGGCCATTTTATGATTGAAGCCGAGCAAAAAGGATATATTTTACCACTTAGCTTTAAAAGTAATTGGTTGCGCTACCAAAAAATGGAAGCCCGTCAATGGCGACCAAAATACCGCTCGTATAATGACGACCTTTCACAGGCTTACCGACTATACACTTTGGCATTAGTGGGTGAGGCAGACTTAGCATCTATGAATCGACTCCGCACCTTTAAACAACTTTCAAATGATGCCAAATGGCGTTTGGCGGCAGCTTATGCATTAGCAGGTCAAAAGGAAGCAAGTGATGCTATATCCCAAACAGCTAATATCGATTTTAAATTATCAACTTATAATTACCATACTTATGGTTCTATAGATAGAAACAAAGCAATGGCTTTAGAAACTATGGTTTTAACCAAGAATCCTAAGTCAAGAGAATTGGCTGTTTCTTTGGCAAAATCCTTATCAAGTGATACGTGGATGAGCACCCAAACTACAGCCTATGCACTATTGGCCATGGCGAAAATGGTAAAATATAATGGTGGCAAAGCAATTAATGTTACCTATGAAGTTAATGGAAGAAGCTTTACTGTAGATTCCAAAACAGCTATGGCACAACGCGGATTGAATATTAATGGAGGTCAAAATAAAATCACTATTAAGAACAATAATGAGAATCTGGTATATGCAAGAGTGTTGTACTCGGGAAAATTACCATTAGGTCAGGAAACTTCTGAGCAACGAGGCCTTAAAATCAATATGGTTTTTAAGAATCTAAATGGTAAAGTGATAGATGTTTCAAAATTGTTGCAAGGGCAAGATTTTGTTGCAACCGTGACCGTGAGCAATCTTAAAAATAATGCAATTAAGAATGTTGCGTTATCTCAAATTTTTCCTTCAGGATGGACAATTGTTAATACACGATTTAATGATTTTGGAGACACAACTGTGAGTAGTGCCAGATATACAGATATTAGGGATGACAGAGTTAATTTTTATTTCGATTTGGAAAGGAACAAAGCCAATCAAAGCAGTAAAACATTTACGGTTTTATTAAATGCATCATACTTAGGCACCTATTATTTGCCAGGAACACAAGTCGAAGCTATGTACGATAATGACTATTTAGTCCGTACCAAAGGAAAATGGATTACAATAGAAAAATAGAATGAACACAAAACCGCCATATTACGCCGTAATTTTTATTTCTAAGCAATCTGAAGCTATTGAAGGCTATTCAGAAATGTCTAAAAAAATGGAAGAATTAGCAACGCAGCAACATGGATATCTGGGTATGAATACTGCTCGAGATGAGGTTGGCATTACTGTAAGCTACTGGAAAAATTTAGAGGCAATAAAGCAATGGAAAGCCAATTCTGAACACCTAATGGCACAGCAAAAAGGAAGAGAGCAATGGTACAATTGGTATAATGTAAAAATCTGTAAGGTTGAACGTGAATATGGGTTTGAAAATTAATATATGACGTTTATCAATTACATAAGGCAACATAAAATCAAAACTATAATAGTTTTAGCACTTTTGATAGCCTATTATTTCTGCTTACCCAAACCTTTATTTTCTGACCCTACGGCTACAATTGTAACGAGCAAAAGCAATACATTAATAGGTGCATTAATTGCTGATGATGGCCAGTGGAGGTTTCCTCAAAACGATAGTTTACCAGAAAAATTTAAAACCTGTGTCCTTCAATTTGAAGATGAGTATTTTTATAAGCACCCTGGATTCAACCCCGTTTCTATTTTTAAAGCACTCAACCAAAACTTGTCTTCAGGAACAGTAAAACGAGGCGGAAGCACCATCACGCAACAAGTGATTCGTTTATCCAGAAAAGGAACAAAACGTACCTATTTAGAAAAATTTAAAGAACTCATACTTGCAACCCGATTAGAGTTTCGACACAATAAAGATGATATTTTAAAACTCTACACGAGCAATGCTCCATTTGGTGGAAACGTTGTAGGATTAGATGCAGCCGCATGGCGCTATTTTAATAGAGATGCGCACGATTTATCATGGTCAGAAAGTGCTACGCTTGCCGTTTTACCTAATGCTCCAAGCCTTATTTATCCTGGTAAAAATCAAGAGAAGCTCCTCAAAAAACGTAATCGCTTGTTGTTGAAGCTTCATAAAAATAGTATTATCGACACGCTTACTTACCAACTTTCTATCTCAGAAGATCTTCCTCAAAAACCGTATTCTTTACCTCAATTAGCACCACATTTAGTTCAAAAAATAGCGAAATCCCATAAAGGTAAACGTATCAAAACCACTATTGATCCTTATTTACAAGAGCAAGTAAATGCCATTGTAAACGAACATCATAAACATTTAAAGCAAAATGAAATCCACAATATGGCGGTACTGGTAATGGGTGTAAAAACAAGAAATGTTCTAAGTTATATCGGTAATTCCCCCACTGAAAAAACACATCAAAGTGCCGTAGATATAATAGATAAACCACGAAGTACAGGAAGTATTCTTAAACCATTTCTATATGCAGCGATGATGGACGCGGGTGAGTTATTACCCAATACTTTGGTTGCCGATGTCCCAACGCAATACGGGAGCTATCAGCCAGAAAATTACAATCAGACATACGATGGTGCAGTACCTGCAAGTACAGCTTTATCCCGCTCTTTAAATGTCCCTGCCGTTCGGCTATTAAAAGACTTTGGATTAGAACATTTCTATAGCTATTTAAGTCAACTTCACTTAAAAGACTTGGATAAAAATGCAGATCATTATGGCTTATCTCTCATCTTAGGTGGTGCTGAAAGTAATCTTTGGGATTTGTGTAAAAGCTACGCAGCATTGTCCTCTACTATAAATCATTTTTCAGAACATTCTAGCCAGTATTATACGGATGAATTTATTGAGCCTAATCTATTAGCCGAAAACTCGGTTGATTTTGGTCAACTTAAATCAGAAAAAACCATTTTCGATGCTGGGTCTATTTATCTTACGTACGAAAGCTTAAAACAAGTCAATCGTCCGGATTCTGAGGTTAATTGGGAATTTTACGATGAAAGCAAATCCATTGCATGGAAAACAGGTACCAGCTTTGGGTTTCGGGATGCTTGGGCCATTGGAACCACCAAAGATTATGTCGTTGGTGTTTGGGTAGGTAATGCAGATGGTGAAGGAAGACCAGGGTTGGTTGGTGTAGAGACAGCTGCACCTATCTTATTTAATGTTTTTGATGTCTTACCAAACAGCGAATGGTTCTCTATGCCTTATGATGAAATGCAACAAGTTACACTATGTAGTCGTAGCGGTTTTAGAGCATCCCATGCATGTGATGAAACGAAACATTCATGGATTCAAAATAGTGGGCTTAAAACAAAAGCCTGCCCTTATCATCAACTTGTAAATTTAGACACTTCAGAGCAACATAGAGTTAATGGCTCTTGTGAAGATATTATAAATATTAAGCAAAAGTCTTGGTTTGTGCTTCCGCCCATACAAGCGCATTACTATGCTTCAAAACATCCATTTTATAAAGATTTACCACCATTAAAACAAAGCTGTGTTGACCTTGAATCTTCACCAATGGAGTTTTTGTACCCTACCCAAAACAGTAAACTATTCTTACCTAAAGACTTTAACGGAAAGACCAATGATGTTGTACTAAAAGTGGCACATTCTAAATACAACACCAACTTATTTTGGTATGTTGATGACGACTATGTTGGCACTACAAAGGACATTCATAATTTGGCCATAAAACCTTCTATTGGCACCCACCAAATTACTGTTGTTGATGATATGGGGAATGAAATTTCAACTCGAATAACGATTGCGGAATAAATTTTCCCACGTTTTATTCCCTATTTTTGCTTAACTAACAACATTTTTAAATGGACACACTTCAATTTATACATTCTGGCTGGGCATACTTGGTTTTAATCATTTTAGTCTTGGCAACACTTAATGCGCTTTATAAATTCTTTGCGGATAAAGAATTTGACGCCAAAGATTTTAGAATCTCTCTTTTTGCATTGATTACCATGCACATTCAATTACTCATTGGGATCATCTTGTATTTTACAAAAGATTATTTCTCGACGATTTCAGAAGTTGGAGGCATGGGAGAGGTTATGAAAAATGACACACTCCGAAAACTCATCGTTGAACATCCTTTAACCATGATAATTGCAGTCGCTTTAATAACTATAGGTTACTCTAAGCACAAAAAGAAACTGACATCAAAACCAAAGTTTAAAATGTTAGCCATTTTCTACACCATTGCTCTGGTTCTGGTTTTATATATGATTCCTTGGCAACAATGGTTTAGCTAAAAAACAAAGGCAAAACTTCTCAGTTTTGCCTTTATTTTTTATTATAGTTAGTTTTTAATCTGTGACTTCTTTAATGAGATATACATATACTGGGAAGTGATCACTAAAGCCATCTGTAAACCCGCCATCTGCAAAACTTCTAAACGGATAGCCTTTATAGCGACCTCTTTTATTTACTAAATATTGCTTGTTAAAAATACCTGCTTTCCACATTCTGAAAGACGAATAGTCATCTTCAATTAAAGGCTTTGTTACCATAATCTGATCAAACAAACTCCAGGCATCTCTATATGCCGTTGTGCCATATCCTTTCTCAACAAACATTTTTTCAAAAGGGTTATAGATCCCTTTAAGCTCGACATCTTCTTTTTCTTTTTTGGCATTCAAAACTTTCTTTACGCTGTCATTTGTCGGGTCGTCATTTAAATCACCCATTGTAAAAATCTTAGCATACGGATCAATAGCTTGTAAGGAATCCATTAGTTTTTTTGTCAGTTTTGCAGCACCTACTCTTTTAGGTCTGCTTCGGGCTTCTCCTCCACTTCGAGATGGCCAGTGGTTTACTATAATATGAATTAGTTCTCCATCTAATTTTCCTGATACTAATAATTGATCTCTTGTATAAACTCGTTTTCTTGAAAAGTCATCAAATATTTTTAGTTCGTGAGAACTTGAGCTTATCGGTTGAAATAACGCTTTTTGATATAGTAGTGCTACGTCAATGCTTCGTCGGTCTGGACCTTCAAATTGAATAATCCCATAATCCTTTCCTACTAATAAAGGGTCATTAACTAAATCTTCTAAAACTTTACGGTTTTCAATTTCACATACTCCAAGTACGGCTGGTGAATTTCTTGCTATATCAGTCCCTATATCGGCGATAACCCTTGCCATATTTTTTACTTTTTTGGCATATACCGCTTCTCTATCCGCATTCATTTCCATTATGGGACTAGCTTCATCAAACTTTGTAGTATCATCAACGGTGTCGAATAGATTCTCTAAATTATAAAAAGCAACCGTATGGATTTTGAAGCGTTTTTTTTCTTGTGCAGTTGCACTAAAAACAAAGAATAAAGTAAATATAATTACTATCGATCTTATCGTTTTCATTACTATGTATTAAGGTTTTGTTATGAAATATCAAATTGCCTGCCAAAAGTATGATATTATGATAAATAATGTAACTTTGTGCGCCTTAATTCTTTCAGATTTAAGGAAATTTTAAACTCAATTTTACAAATAGGCATGAAAAAAAGTTTTTTACTCGTTCTGTTTTCAATGGCTTTTATCTTAGTAAGTTTTGCTCAGCAAACTCTTATTAAGGGAAGTGTTTTAGACGGAACAACGGGTGAACCTATACCAGACGTAATAGTCACATTAGAAGGCACAACCCTAAGTACAAAAACCAATGGTGTTGGTGAATTTCAGTTCACAATCAACATCCCCTTAGGTGAACAGGTACTTAAAATCGAAAAAGCAGGATACGTTACTAAGCGTTATCCAATTGTTGTTAACGAAGGTGAAACTGTCGATATTAGCGACATGACCATGAGTTATGACCCAAGCGACAAGGATGACCTCTTTATTATTTCTATCTCTGATGACAACCTTAATAGTGAGGATGATGGGTTAACAGATAACATTTCTGGTCTACTTCAATCATCGAGGGATGTGTTTTTAAATGCGGCTGCGTTTGATTTTAGTGCAACGTTTTTTAGACCTCGTGGTTTAGATAATGCCAATGGAAAAGTACTTATTAACGGTGTTGAAATGAATAAGCAATTCAATGGAAGACCACAATGGGGAAATTGGGGAGGCTTAAATGACGTACAGCGTAACCAAGTGTTTTCAATGGGAATTACCGCCAATGATTATACCTTCGGTGACTTAGCAGGTACAAACAATATTATTATGCGTGCTTCTAGTTATAGAAAAGGAGGGCGTGTGTCTTATGCTTCTGCCAATAGAAGTTATACTGGCAGAGTAATGGCAAGTTACAGTTCTGGTTTGTTAGAAGGAGGCTGGTCTTATTCTGTTTTAGCATCTCGTCGTTACGGTGATGAAGGATTTAGAGACGGAACTATATATGATGCCAATTCATTCTTCGGTGCAGTTGAAAAGAAAATAAACGACAAGCACAGTATTAATTTTACAGGTATTTACGCTAAGAACAGACGTGGCCGTTCAACGGCGATAACGGAAGAGGTCTTCAATCTAAAAGGAGCGGAGTACAATCCTTTTTGGGGTGAGCAAGACGGAGAAATCCGGAACTCAAGAATGCGAGAAATTAATGAACCTATTTTAATGCTGAACCATTATTGGGACATTTCTAAAAAAATAAGATTAAACACCAATGTTGCCTATCAATTTGGTGAAATTGCTAACTCTAGAATCGATAATAACGGAACACGACTTGTTGTAAGTAATGGTGAAAACGTATATATCGGTGGTGCGAGAAACCCAACACCAGAATACTATCAAAACCTACCTAGCTTCTTTCTACAAGATGCTAACCCGAGTGCTTTTGATTATCAACAAGCCTATTTAGCACGAGAACAGTTTGTTAATGATGGGCAATTGGATTGGAATCGTTTATACGAAGCTAATGCAACCTTGGCTGCTCAAGGAGGGAACTCTATTTATGCTTTACAGTCTGACGTTATTGACGACCAGCAATTAACAATCAATTCGATACTAGATGCCGATTTAGCTGAGAACATTCGCTTAAATGCTTCTATAAATTATAGAACGTTAAATAGCGAAAACTATGCCCGTATAGAAGATTTATTGGGAGGTTCTGGTTACTTAGATATTGATGCTTTTGCTGAGCTAGAAGATGGACAAGTCGGAGCGGGTCAGTTAGAAGATTTAGCCCAAAGTAATATAAGAACACCTAACCGTATCGCTACCGAAGGCGATCGTTATAAATATAACTACGAAATTGATGCGGATGTTTTTAGTGCCTTTGCACAAGCGCAGTTTAAATATAGCAAAGTAGATTTCTATGTTGGAGCTAATGTCTCACAAACCAGTTACCAAAGAAATGGCCTTTATGAAAATGGTTATTTCCCAGGAACAGGTGACAAAGGATCTTTTGGGAAAAGTGAAAAATTAGATTTTTCAAACTATGGTGTTAAAGCCGGTGCAACTTATAAACTAACCGGACGACATTTATTTGATGTTAATGCTAGCTACTTTACTAAAGCCCCAAGTATAAGAAACTCATTCGGTAATGCTAGACAGAGTAATGAAACTGTAATTGGTCTTAAGAGTGAAAAAATTCAATCTGTAGATGCGAGTTATATATTTAGGTCGCCAATTGTTAAGGCTAGATTAACTGGTTTTTATTCTGGCTTTTCTGATGGCTCGGATATCGGATTCTTCTTTACGGAAAGTTCATCAGGATTTTTTGTTCAGGAAATTCAAACTAATATAGAAAGACGACACATTGGGGGTGAACTAGGAATTGAAGCTCAAGTGACACCAACTATTAAATTAAAAGGTGCCGCTTCAATTGGGCAATATACTTTTACTAATAACCCAAATGTCTATTACACTAGTGCAGACTTAGCACAGCCTTTGACTTATGGTGACGGAACAACAAAGCTTGAAGATTTACATGTTTCTGGTGGACCAGAGCGTGCCTACCAAGTTGGGTTTGAGTACAGAGATCCTGATTTTTGGAATATAGGAGTTACAAGTAATTTCTTTTCTAATGCCTATGTCGATGCTAGTGCTTTAAAGCGCTCTGATGCATTTGCAATAGATACGGATTTAATAGATGAGAGTCTTTTTTCTCAGGGAGGTAATATTTCTGGGAGTCCATTTAACGATTATGATGAGGAAGTCGCCAGACAACTTTTACAACAAGAACAATTTGATGACTATATGTTAGTTAATGTTATCGGTGGAAAATCTTGGAGAATCGATGATTATTTTGTCGGCTTCTTTGCAACTATCAATAATGTATTCAATACTAAATATAGAACTGGTGGTTTTGAGCAGTCTCGGCGTGTAGACTATCGCAGTCAGATTGAAGAGCAAACCAATCCTAACGGTCCGGTATTTGGTAACCGTTATTTTTATGGTAACGGTACTACCTATTACCTAAACGTTTACGTAAGATTTTAAAATAAGACACAACAACATAAAATATATAAAATGAAAACTTTAAACATTAATAAAATAATACTACTTCTAATCAGTCTAGTGGTATTTACAGCTTGTGTGCAAGACGATGAGTTCAGTGTACCAGATATCACGGTTGAAGAGCCTACGTTAGATGGTCCCGAAGTACCTATTAGTTCTTTAGCTGGAGATTTAGCTCAAGAACAAGGGAACTCAGAATTAGATTATTCTGATGAGGATGCCATAGTAGAATATGTATTTAATGAGAACCCTCAGTACGTAACTGGTTACGTTGTTTCTAGTGATGAAGCTGGCAACTTCTTTGAGGAGATTATTCTTCAAGACAGTCCAGAAAACCCTACAATCGGTATAAAATTATTAGTAGACGTTAATCCATTGTTTGTACGTTACGAAGTTGGTCGTAAAATTTACGTTAAGCTAAATGGACTGGCCGTTGGGATTACAAATGGTGTATTGACTTTAGGTGCTAGAAATGGTAACGAAGTCGATAAAATTCCTTCTGCATCTGAAACCAATGTCATTCAGCGCTCTGCAGAAGTTGCAACATTAGTACCACTTCCATTGAGTATGACAGACTTTTCTGAAGACAAGACCAACTTATACATTCAGTTACAGGATGTACAATTTAATAGAAACGAAGTTGTGTCTGAATCCAAAACGTTTGCTTCAGAGCAAGAAGATCAATTTGATGGTGAGCGTGTTTTAGAAAGCTGTACTTCTGGAGCTACACGAATTTTTAGCACCAGTACTTTTGCAGATTTTAAAGGACTTCTTTTACCTTCTGGTCGTGGTAGCATGAATGCGATCTTAACACGAAATTTCTTCGGTGACACCTTTAATGTTGTGGTAAATTCACCTGCAGATATTAATTTTGATAGCGAAGAACGTTGTGATCCAGATTTTGTAGAATGTACAGGTGCTTCTGGTGGAGGAGCTGCTTTCTATGAGGAAAATTTTGAAGGATTTGCTGGTTATGCAGCCGAAGGTTGGACAAACGTTAATGTAAGTGGCGGAAGCACAGAATGGGTTATTGGTAGCTTTAGTGGTAGCAGTTACGCTCAAATATCTGGCTTTAGTAGTGGCGAAGATGAAATTGATGTATATCTTATTACGCCACCAGTAAATATGGACACTACAACAGGAGAAGAACTCTCTTTTGATGTGCAAACCAATTTTGACAACGGTAATATCTTAAGCGTGTTAGTGTCTTCAGACTTTACAGGCGACCCAACAACAGCGACTTGGAGTCTATTGGATGCGTCTATTCCTTCTGGTCCATCAGGCGGATTTGGTTCATTTGCCCCAGTTGGTCCGATTAACATTTCGTGTTTAGATGGTACGGTTCATTTCGCATTCTTCTATGAAGGTTCTGACCCAACAGCAACAACACGTTATCATGTTGATAATATTGAAATAACAGGAAATTAATTCCTGCAGTATAAAGCATAAAAAACCACATCTTATCGATGTGGTTTTTTTATATAACTTTCAAGCTATGTTTATAGACACCTTTTATATTTCATTTTTTAACCGTTTTAAAAAGGGCTTTAAAAAGAAAGCTGTTCTTTTGGCTCAAGTATATATTACGTTCTTAGAACTCTCATTAGTGCTCTTATTGGTTAGTTTCTTTGCCGCTTTTGCCAACCAAATGAAGATAGATTTAATGTCTCAAACAAAAGCCATAGTCCTTCTTATAATTTTAGCAATAGGTATTTGGTTTAAAAATTGGCTGAAGTTTACTGGCAAAAAAAGGAATGTTTTAAACGCCAGCAAAAAAAGAAAAGATGAGCCTTTGTGGAAACTGATTTTGGTGCCTATTGTATGCCTTATTTTAACATTTGTATTTGTAAAATCCATATATTAAAAATGCCACCCATTGGGTGGCATTTTAAAAGTCTTTATGTAAACTAATCTAAGCTTTTTCTTTTTTACAACAGGCTTTGTTGCAATCCTTAGCGCAGGCCATTTTTTGTTCCGCAGTTTTATCAGCACAACATTCTTTTTTACAATCTTCTGGACATGGCGCTTTTTCTTCAAAGCTATCGACCTTAGCCATATTCTTTACCATATAAACATCACCTCCACCAACTTTGGTTACCACATCTTCTAGAGACTTTGGCGTTACCTTGTCAGAATCGTATTCTACCATAGCCAATTCATTCTCAAAATCTACCTTAGCAGATTTAACACCTTCCATTTTTGCCATTTTCTTTTCTATGGTCTTTGCACATCCCATAGCACATGTCATACCATCTATGTTAAATTTTACTTTCGCATAGTTAGCATTAACATCTACAGTTTCGACTATATCATTTTCAGAAGTCTCAATCGCTAAGGTCTTAACTTCAGGTTGAGTTTCATTCTTACATGAAAATGCCATAATTAAAAGCGCAATGATTGTAATATTCTTTAATGTCTTCATAAATCTATTATATAATTAGCCTGACAAATCTAATAATTAACGTGATTATTGAAAGATAATTAACGAATTTTGTGATTTGTTTGCAAGTCTGTTGTATGAAAAATCTTAACCTAAAGTGGTTTTACCTTATTTTACTGTCTATCATCTGGGGCAGCTCATTTATACTCATAAAAAAATCTTTGCTAGGTCTTACCGCTTTTCAATTGGGCGCCCTTAGAACTGTGTTTGCTGGTATCATTCTGTTAGCCTTTGGGTACAAAACACTAAGGCCTCTTAAAAAATCTCATTGGCAATGGATTTTTATTTCAGCTTTATTGGGCTCGTTTTTTCCTGCTTTTTTATTCGCCATTGCACAAACTGAAATTGACAGTGCCATTACTTCTATAATCAACTCCTTAGTACCTTTAAATACGGCACTTGTTGGTGCTGCCGTTTTTAAAATTGGCACGACGAAAAGACAATTTTTAGGAATTGTCTTCGGGTTTATTGGTTGTGCTATTTTAATTTTTAGAGGAGCGGAAATCAATCCTGACCAGAATTATATGTATGCTGGTTTTGTAGTCGTTGCTACGTTGATGTATGCCGGAAATGTCAATATTATTAAGCGCCATTTAAACGACGTTAAACCTCTAGCCATTGCTGCGGGGAATTATACGTTTATAGTTATACCCGCATTAATCATTCTATACGTTACTGATTTTTTTGCCGAAGCTACATTTGAAAGTCCATATTTTAAATCAGCTATTCTTTTCACATTGATATTATCCATTTTTGGGACAGCAATGGCAAAAGTAGTTTACAATACCTTAGTACAGATTTCAACACCGGTATTTGCTTCTTCAGTAACCTATATTATGCCAATAGTTGCTTTAATTTGGGGATTAATTGACGGAGAGTCCTTTGGTTTACTGCAAGGAGTTGGTGCAGTAATTATTTTAGTCGGTGTGTATTTAGCAAACCCATTTAAAAACAAAAAACCGAAGCCTATGACTTCGGTTTAGATTTTTGTTCTTAACTAATTTTAGTTAAAATCTTCTTCAGTGACTCCTTCGTTAATTTTAGCTTCAGTCGTTTCAAAACTTAAAACTTGTGGGCCAGCAGTAATTGTCATACTAAAAGGCATCATTACACCATTAACATCTTGATAGTTTGAATAATCAGTAATGCTTGTTACAGATTGTCCTCCTGCTTCAACAGTTTCTTCTGTTCTCAGTAAATAACCTGTTTCAGCATCATAGTACCTAAAGCTTTCGTTTTCATCTTTAGTTACCTTAATTTTATAGACATCTGTCCCATCAATATCTGTAAGGCTCTCTAAACTGATATTAGAAGTGTCCATATATAATTCTGGATAAAGCCCTTTTTGAGATTGACTTTTGCTTAATTGGTCATCTGTCATAGGAATGCGCTGCCCTTGTTGCTCTTGGTAACCCGTTGAACCATCAAACTTACGTTTTACGATGGTTCCCATACCTTCAATCGACATTTCCATAGAAGACTTATTAGGAGCCATAGCTTTCATAACAGCCTTCGGCTTAAAAGGTGCTCCCTGAATAGTAACATCCGCATTCATCAATGTGGTGTTTACTGTTTTTAGTTTTGCTTCGCCTCCAATGGCCTTGACATAACTATTTAAAACATCAACAGCAGTTAACCCTTCTGGTAATGGTTTTGAAAATACTGGCTTCTCTGTTGCTTCGGCATATTTGGTGTAGTATTTAATTGGCATTCCCAACGTTTCCAACCCAGTTAAAACATCACTTCCTTTGCCAACAACTACAATTCTAGCATTATCAATGTCAAAATACTTATTGGCTACGCGCTGAACATCTTCTACTGAAACATCATTAATATTTTCTAAATAATTTTCATAAAAATCATCTGGAAGATTATTACGCTTAATATTTAATGCATAATTGGCAATTGTTTGTGGACGTTCTAATGCCATAACAAAATTACCGACATACTTTTCCTTTGCATTAGATAATGTTTGAGGATCCACAGGCTCAGTTCTAATGCGCTTAATTTCTTTTATAAACTCAACTACGGCGCTATCCGTAACTTCATTTCTTACTTTTGCACTTGCCACAAAACGTGAAACACCATAGCGGTTTGAGCCCAAGCTAGAACCTGCACTGTAGGTGTAACCTTTATCTTCTCTGATATTTTTGAATATATAACTATCTGTACCGCCACCTAAAATAGTATTAGCTATTATAGCAGAAAAATAATCATCATCGTTTTGTTTTAGGTCTACATTATTTGTTACAGAGATACTTGATTGTGTAGCATTTGGCATATTCACAAAATCAATCTCAGTACTAGCAACATTTGGGGTTAACTTTGGATCAGGTAAATCCGTTAAATTTGACTTTTCCCATTTCCCAAAATGTGTTTTAATCTGTTTTTTAGCTGTTTTCTCATCAATATCACCAACAATAACAATATAGGCGTTGTTAGGACTAAAGCGTTTTTTGTATAAATCCTTTACATCTTGAAACGTTACATTTTTTACCGTTTCTTCAGTAGTAAACTCACCATAAGCATGGTCTGTTCCGTAAGCTAATGCTGAACCAACTCTGCTCGCTGCAGCATCTACACTTTTTTCACCCTGCCTGAGGTTATCTAACAACTTATCTCTTTCTTTTTTAAACTCTTCTTCTGTTAATAAAGGATTAATTGCTGCATCTGCCATTAATTCTACAATACGATCTGCATATTTGGTCAACGTGCTTGCAAAAGCTCCACTGGAACCAAAATTAACATTAGCCCCTAAAAAATCAACTTCTTCATTAAAATCGTCTTTAGAAATGTTTGTTGTACCGTTTCCTAACATAGAAGATAGAATACTTGCCACACCAGCTTTATCGCCTTCAACTAATGGCTTATTATCTATACTTAAAGAATAAGAAACTCTAGGTAGTTTGTTGTTTTCAACAAAAAGCACTTTAATACCATTGTCTAACTCCCACTCCTTTGGATCATCGATGGATATTTTTGGAGACGGTCCACCCTCCGGCATTTTGGATCGGTCTATCTGTGCATTTGCCCCAAAAGATAATAGAGCAATAATTAAAAATCCTGATATTTTGGTCATAAATGTCTTCATCTTATTGGTCATCTTTTTTAGGTAAATATTCAATTTCTACACGCTGATTTGGGCTCAAATACTTTTTAGCCACATCTCTTATTTCTTCCCTAGTAATAGAACGGTATAAATCTAATTGTGTGTTTATTAGATTTACATCTTCATATAAAAGATAATAGGTAGCTAAAGAACTTGCAATACCAGCAACACTAGAATTTGAGCTCACAAAACGACTCTCGAATTGATTTTGAAGTTTTTGATAATCGCGTTCTGAAATTAATTCAGTTTGCATCTTTGTTATTTCTTCGTCCATCTCTTCTAAAAGCGTATCTAAAGCAGTATCTCCTTGTGGTAAGGCAAAAAGTGCAAAAATATTATAGTCTACTTGTGGTAAATTAAATGCTTGTACTTGTAATGCTTGCTTCTGTTCATCAACCATTTTTTTATAAAGTACTGAACTTTTACCTCCACTTAAATAGGTAGAAATCATATTTAACACATAAGCTTCCCGAGTGGCTTGACCCGGTAAACGATATGCAGCTAATATTGCCGGTATTTGAATATTAACATCATAAGCCGTTACTTTTTTTGTTTCTGTTATCGGAGTTTCTTTCGGAAAATTTCTAACCACTTCAGGTCTAGATTTAACTGCACTAAAATAGTCTTTGACCAATTGCTTTGTCTCTTCGATATCAATATCACCAGCAACAACAAGCACAGCGTTATTAGGGCCGTAGTATTTATTGAAATAAGCATTAAATTGATCTAAAGTAGCTGCATCTAGATCTTCAGCATAACCAATATTAGGATCTTTGTAGGGATGAACTTCAAATAAATTACTTCCGATGGTTTCTAACAACTTTCCATAAGGTGCATCATAACGTAGTCGTTTTTCTTCTTTTACGACTTCATTTTGAGTGTCTACTCCAACTTGGTCAATCACAGGATGTAACATGCGCTCAGACTCTAACCATAATGACAGTTCCAGTTTATTGGATGGAAAGACCGCGTAATAATCTGTGCGATCTTGAGATGTAGAGGCGTTAAACGTCCCCCCATTTGCAGGGATAATTTTCATAAATTCCCCTCGCCCTATATTTTCTGAACCTTCGAACAAAAGGTGCTCAAAAAAATGAGCAAAACCAGTACGGTTTTTTTCTCGGTCTTTTCCGCCTACATTATACATCACCGTTGTCGCTACCACTGGAGCTGTATTATCTTGATGTAAAATAACATGTAAACCATTTTCTAAATCGAATTCTTCAAATTCAACTTTTTGTGCAGTAGCATTGACGCTAACAAGCACTAAAAGCGCAAAGCTTAAAAAGCAATTTTTCATTTTTAAAAGTTTTGTTAATAAAATTTCAATGTGTTAGTCTAGGTGTTTTAGATTTTGTTACACCCAAGTCTTCAAATATAATCAACTATTTAGGCATATTGTGTTAGCGCAGTATTAAATCTTGACTAAGTCACTCAATTAAAGGCCATTAATAGCGTTTTATTTTCATAAATTTCCTAAAACTATTGAATTGCCATTCAAAGCCCACAAAGTATTTGTAGATTAATAATTTAGGAGTATATTTGCACCCGCCTTAATTAAAGGTGAGTTCATTAATAAAAACAAATTAATAAAAACGTTACGCTATGTACGCAATTGTAGAGATAGCAGGGCATCAATTTAAAGTTGAAAAAGACCAAAAAGTTTTTGTTAACCGTTTAGCAACAGAAGAAGGTAAGAAAGTGGATTTCGATAACGTTCTTTTAATTGGTGATGGTGACAATGTAACTGTAGGCGCCCCAGCTATAGACGGAGCACAAGTTAGTGCTAAAGTCTTAAAGCACCTTAAAGGTGATAAAGTAATCGTCTTTAAAAAGAAAAGACGTAAAGGTTACCGTGTTAAGAACGGTCACCGTCAAGCATTGTCTGAAATTATAATTGAAGGCATTACAGCTTCTGGTGCTAAACCTGCAGCTAAAGCTAAGGCAGAGAAGCCAGCAAAGAAAGCTGACACTTCAACAAGCTCAGCAACCAAAGCAAAAGCTGCTCCTAAGGCAGAAACCAAAAAGGCAGCACCTAAAAAAGAAGAAACTAAAACTCAAGATTTAAGCAAAAATACTGTTGCTGAATTAAAAGAGATGGCTAAAGCAAAAGGTATTACAGGATATTCTTCAATGAAGAAAGCTGAATTAATCGCTGCTTTAAGTTAATTATATAACACTAAAATCGAAATACAATGGCACATAAAAAAGGAGTCGGAAGTTCGAAAAACGGTAGAGAATCAGAATCGAAACGCTTAGGTGTTAAGATTTTTGGTGGACAAGCTGCTATCGCAGGAAATATTATCGTAAGACAACGTGGTAACACGCATCACCCAGGTGAAAATGTTTACCAAGGTAAAGACCATACATTACACGCACAGGTTGATGGTCTTGTAAAGTTTACAAAGAAAAAAGACAATAGGTCTTATGTTTCTATTGAGCCGTTTGAAGCTTAATTAAACATTCTTTTTCAATACATTGAAGCCCTTTCTTTTAGAGAGGGCTTTTTGTTTTTAACCCTTTATTGGTATTGGCTAATTTGAAAGTGAAGATTCTTCACTTTGTTCAAAATGACAGACATGAGTATTTAGACAATATCCATCTTCTTCAATAAAAAACTGGCATTCATGTTTTGGCAGACTCCCTTTTTAAGTTTGTAGTCGAAATGAAGTTCGTCATCTATTATTTGAGCATCGAAATAATAATTTTTAACTGGTTCTAATTCGCTTTCTATCTCAGTAAGGCTTAAGTCGTGTGTAGCAATAATTCCCGTAGCATTAAGATTAACCAACTTCTCAACGAACTTTTTTGAGCCAATGGCCTTATCTGTGCTATTGGTGCCTTTTAAAATTTCATCCAAAATAATAAAGTAAGTATCGTTTTCGAGTTGATCCACAATAAACTTAAGTCGTGTCAATTCTGAAAAGAAATAAGAACTATCATCATCTAATGAATCCGTAGTTCGCATACTTGTCACTAGCTTAATGGGCTTATATCTACTAGATGCTGCACAGACTGGTAGCCCCACATTGGCCATAACAATATGAAGGCCAACTGTTCGTAAAAACGTACTCTTACCTGCCATGTTTGCCCCTGTGGTGATAAAAAATTCTTTGGTATTAATCTCTAAATCACTGTTTACCCGTTTAGATTTTTCAAGTAATGCATGTCCTAATCCTGAAGCTTGAATAGTTTCTGAAGAACTGATAATTTCAGGATACACATAGTCTGCGTGATTAAAAGCATAGTTACCTAAGCTATTGTAAGCATCGAAAAAAGTAACCACTTCGAACCAGTCTTCAACCTTATGATTGTTATCCTGTATCCATCTTTCAATATAATACGATTGCCGTATATCCCACAGAAAATAACCATTTCCTAAAATCGCAGACAGCAAATTATTTCTATTATCCAATGCATCTAACGCTTTTGAAAATTTTGAAAATAATTGTGATGCTTTTACGGTATTTGACTTAATTTTTTGCTGTTGATGCTTTAATAATTCAGATGAAAATTCAACATCTTCTATATGTTTTAAAAGCAAAGCATATTGCCTAAAGGTATCTTTAACTTTTGATGTATTATTAGCTAATAGGTTGATTTTTTTTAAGTACAAGCCAGTGATTCCTAAACCTATTAGCAACCAATAACCCAACCAATCTATTGGGATGAGTTGTGTAACGGCAAGGCCAACAATTATCACGGATGCCACACTAAATAGAGACGTTACAAGTAACAATTGCTTATTTAAAAAGGGCTTGTGATTTTTGAGCCAACTAATTACGTCTTTTGCTGAATACTCTACCTCAACTCCTTGTGCAATTGCTGCGTATTTCTGGTACCATTTGGGGTGACTTGCCAATTCCATGGTAGCTTCTTGTCTTTCCTTAATGCCTTTTGTGTTATTTGACAAAAGGTAATCTACTAACCTTTCTGTTCCCTCTTTAATAGTCGTTCTATTTATAAACTGGAAAAAAGATCCCTTTCCAAAAAGGTCAATGTCTAAACTGTAATAATGGTTTGGGTTTTGAAACTCTAATCCTTGTGGTCTTTCTTTAAAAATCCCTTTAGCGATTTCAAGCTCTTCTTCGTTAATTTTAACCAAGCGTTTATTAAGGTCTCTTTCAATCTTACAGTCCGTATATATAGATAAAACATAAAGGAATAAGCCTATCCCAATTATTGCTATTACTACTGCAACCTGCCAATATGAATAAGACAGATATATACCAAAAATAGTTGTCGAAAATATGATTAGGCGTATGGTACTAAGTGCCAATAAACGCTTCTTTAATTGCGAGACTTTAGAAGTGTGCTCTGAAAGCTGTTTTTTATAAAAGTTCTCAGAGTTGTCCATATCCTAAAGATCTAGAGCATCTAATTCCTTAAATACATTGATCACCGTTTGCACAGCATCTTTATAAAATTCTGGGTCTATATTTTCGAAGTCGTCCGTAGGTTTATGGTAATCCTCATGATCGGCTACACCAAAATATATAAACGGGATATTTGCTTTATGAAAAGCAGCATGGTCACTAGAATTTGTCCAGTTTTGTGCTTTGTCTAAACCTTCGTGACCAATTAAAAGATCAACTCTTCCAAAATCTTGAAAGTTGACTATTGTAGGTTTTATTTTAGGATATAGACTTGGGCCTACAGCAAAAAGCTGATTGTCCTCACTGCGACTGATCATGTCCATATTAAGATTTAAAACCATTTTATCTTTTGGAATTAAATTACTCTCAACAAAATGATAAGCTCCTTTTAAACCGAGTTCTTCAGCATCGAAAGCAGCTAAAATCACATTGTGGTTTGGAGGGTTTTCTTTTAAGTATTCTGCAAATGCAAATAGAGCACTTGTCCCAGAAGCATCATCATCCGCACCATTATATATTATACCGTCTTTAACACCTTCGTGATCATAATGTGCAGAAATAACTATGTACTTGTCGGTTGCCTTTTGACCTTTAATCAACCCTAAAACATTAGTGCCTTCGTAAGCTTTTATCTTGGTCTTGAAACTGAATGTCTGGATATAATCATCATCAATAGGCATCACATCTAATGCCTTAAATTGTTCTATAACATACTCCTTAGCTTTTATTCCACCAACGGTTCCTGTTCTTCGTCCTTCAAAGGCGTCCGAGGACAAGGTTTTAATATTGTTTATAAGGCCAACTTCATCAAAACTATAATTTTGAATGTCTTTTGTTACCGATGCATTTTCAGAAATTTGTCCGACACAAGACAAGCAAAATACGATACTAAGTAGGCTTAAGAATAGGTTTTTCACAGTTATAAAATTAGACCTTAAATCTAACAAAAAAATCCCGAGCAAAAAGGGCTTTGCTCAGGATATTATGCGTTAGTTTTATAAGTTTTCTGTTTTAGCCCTTTAAAGTAGCTGCCATATATTCTCTATTCATTCTTGCAATATTCTCAAGAGAAATTCCCTTTGGACATTCCACTTCGCAAGCACCAGTATTGGTACAGTTACCAAACCCTTCTTCGTCCATTTGTTTTACCATGTTCATAACACGGTCAGTAGCTTCTACCTGACCTTGAGGTAATAAGGCAAACTGAGACACTTTGGCACCTACAAACAACATCGCCGATGAGTTTTTACAACTTGCTACGCAGGCTCCACACCCAATGCACGTTGCTGCGCTAAAGGCATCATCTGCATCGTGTTTATTTACTGGGATAGCATTAGCATCTATAGTATTCCCAGATGTGTTTACAGAAATAAATCCTCCTGCATGTTGCACGCGATCAAAGGAACTTCTATCGACAATTAAATCCTTTATTACCGGAAACGATGTTGCTCTAAATGGCTCAATATATATGGTATCACCATCGTTAAAAGATCTCATGTGTAATTGACAGGTTGTAATATATCGATCCGGTCCGTGTGCACGTCCATTGATAAATAAAGAACAAGAACCACAAATTCCTTCTCTACAATCATGATCAAAAGCAACTGGAGATTCTCCTTTAGAAATCAATTCTTCATTTAACACATCTAACATCTCAAGAAAAGACATGTCTGGAGATATCTCGCTGATTTTATAATCAACCATTTTCCCTTTGTCATCAGCGTTCTGTTGGCGCCATATTTTTAACGTTAAATTCATAGCTGCTTTTTATTTATAACTTCTTTCTTTAACTTCTATATTTTCGTATTGCAAGTCTTCCTTATGAAGAACTGCATCTTTAGGCTCTCCTTTATACTCCCAGGCTGAAACGTATTGGAATTCTTTTCTACGCATAGCCTCACCTTCTTCGGTTTGATATTCTTCCCTAAAATGGCCACCAGCAGACTCTTCTCTCAACAAAGCATCTTTAGCAAATAATTCACCAAGTTCTAAAAAGTCTGATACCCGCAACGCTTTCGCCAATTCTTCATTATATTCTTCACTGGTTCCTGGCACTTTTACATCTTTCCAAAACTCAGCTCTTAACTCTGAAATCTCATTGATGGCAGATTTTAAATCTTCTGCATTACGAGCCATTCCACATTTATTCCACATAATTTTTCCTAAACGCTTATGGAAATGGTCTACAGAGTGTGTTCCGTTGTTGTTGATTAAATGATTAATAGTATCAACAACGTTTCTCTCAGCTTCATCAAATGCTTTTGAATCCGTTGGGATTTTTCCGGTACGAATATCATCAGCCAAATAATCTCCTATAGTATAAGGCAACACAAAATAGCCATCTGCTAACCCTTGCATTAATGCCGAAGCACCAAGTCGGTTTGCGCCATGATCTGAGAAATTAGCTTCACCAATACAGTATAAGCCAGGAACAGTTGTTTGAAGGTTGTAATCAACCCAAACACCTCCCATGGTATAATGAACCGCTGGATATATCATCATTGGAGTTTCATAAGGGTTCTCATCGACGATTTTCTCGTACATCTGGAATAGATTTCCATACTTAGCTCTAACAACCTCTTGCCCTAATTTTTTAATTAAAGCATCATCGTTTTCGTCTAAACCTTTTACGTGTGCTTGCTCCTTTCCATATCTCATAAATGCTGAAGCAAAGTCTAAATAAACGGCTTCACCCGTAGCATTAACTCCATAACCGGCATCACATCGCTCTTTTGCTGCTCTTGAAGCCACATCACGAGGCACTAAGTTTCCGAAGGCAGGGTAGCGTCTTTCTAAATAATAATCGCGATCCTCTTCTTTTATATCCGTTGGTTTTAATGTTTTATTTCTAATGGCCTCTACATCTTTTTTATGTTTTGGCACCCAAATTCGTCCATCGTTCCGCAAGGATTCTGACATTAGTGTTAATTTCGATTGGTGATCCCCAGAGACAGGTATACATGTCGGATGGATTTGAGTATAACAAGGGTTGGCAAAGTAAGCCCCACGTTTATGGGCTTTCCATGCTGCTGTTACATTACTCCCCATAGCATTTGTTGATAAGAAAAATACATTTCCGTAACCGCCTGTTCCTAAAACGACAGCATGAGCTGAATGCCTTTCAATTTTTCCTGTTACCAAATCTCGGGCTATTATTCCTCTTGCTTTTCCATCGACAACAACAACATCCAACATTTCGTGTCGGTTGTACATCTTAATCTTGCCACGTCCAATTTGGCGATTCATAGCAGAATATGCTCCCAAAAGTAATTGTTGACCTGTTTGTCCTGCCGCATAAAATGTTCTAGACACCAATACTCCACCAAACGAACGATTGTCTAACAATCCACCATACTCCCGGGCAAAAGGGACGCCTTGCGCCACACATTGGTCAATAATATTAGCCGACACTTCCGCTAAGCGATACACATTCGCTTCGCGCGAACGGTAATCTCCACCTTTAACAGTATCGTAAAATAATCGATATGTTGAATCACCATCCCCTTGATAATTTTTTGCCGCGTTAATTCCACCTTGTGCTGCAATGGAATGCGCACGTCTTGGTGAATCCTGAAAACAAAATGCCTTTACATTATATCCAAGCTCTGCTAAAGTTGCTGCTGCTGAACCTCCTGCTAACCCAGTTCCAACAACAATGACATCGATGAGACGCTTGTTAGCTGGATTAACTAAGTTGATATTATTTTTGTGATTAGTCCACTTATCTGCTAAAGGACCTTTTGGTATTTTTGAATCTAAAGCCATAGAACTATGATTTAGTGATTAAAATGATGATAAAGCGCAATAAATACAAACCCTAAGGGAATTCCGATTGCATATACTTTTGCAAAGCCTTTTAATCCTTTTGTGTATTTGTTATTTGCCCCTACAGACTGAAATGCCGAGCCAAACCCATGAAGCAAGTGTAAACATAGAAGCACAAAAGCTAAGACGTAAGCACCAACTCTTAATGGGCTTTCAAATTTATGGTGTAATTCTTCATAATATCTGTATCCTTCACCATCTGCTAAAAGACCCGACATGTCCCCTTGAATGTATTTGGTATTGATCTCAGGAATCCAGAAATCAATAAAATGAAGTACTAAAAAGGCTAGGATAACCAAACCACTCAATAGCATATTTCTACTCATCCAAGTAGAATTGGCACCACCAGTATTTTTTGCATAGCTGATTTTACGGGCACTTCTGTTTCGAGCTTCTAAAATAAAGCCCATTACAAAATGAAAAATGACTCCAAAGATTAAAATAGGCTGTAAAATATATTGAACCGCCCAAAATGTTCCCATAAAATGAGATACTTCATTAAAGGTATCTGGACTAAAGACGGATAAAATATTAATAGCAAAATGTTGCAGTAAAAAAACCATTAGGAAAAAAGCTGAAAGTGCCATCGCAAACTTTCTTCCTACCGAAGAATTTAGAATTCCGCTCATTGTAGATAATGTCTTATGTGTTAGTTACACAAAGGTACGGCGCAAATGACGTTTCTACAAAATGGCTAACATTAAATTAATTATTTAGAATGGTTTTAATCTAAAAATTGAATCTCGGATTGACCACCGTATTATAAATGGACCCGAATGAATAGCTAAACCCTACACTTACAAAATAATTATAGCCAGATTGTAATTGTTGCTGCTGCAATAGCAATTCTTCTAAAGAAACATCCCCGGCCGGAATGGTCACCTGATTTCGGGTGATACTATAACGTCCAAAAATGTCGAAATTAAACCCCTTGAATATTCTAATGTTGGCACCGAGAAAAAATCCTACTGAATATAATTCGGTGTCGTGGAGATATTGTTCAAAAGAAGCTTCTGCATTAAGGTTTCCCCATTCTTGATTGATGGCACCACCTAAAACAATGTTATGCTCCCAAAGATATTCTTCAGTTTCATTAAAAACGGTACGCTCAATGTAGTCATTAAAAACAATACCGTTTCTGTAAGATAATGTCAGAATCTTTTTGGCGGATTCATCATATTTAAAAAAATCGTACTCAATAGCGGGTTTAAAGCCCCAATACAAATCCCTATTACTAAATGTTGTTGTACCTATATCACCAAAAAAACCATAAGACCAATGCTGGTTGATGCTTATGACGTCGCTAATACTAATGCTTTTATTATTATTTATGGTTTTGATTTCTTCATCATCGAAAGAGAATGTGTTTTTATTTTCACTAAATCCAGCCCTTAAGAAAAATTTGTTTTTAGCTGTTACTCTTCTCGCCGAAAAATTGAAATTAAAATTACTGGAGTTATTTGTTTCTTGTCCATTTAACCTCCCTCTTGCGCTCAACCTAAAAAGCCAAAAATTCCACGGATCTTTTTGTTCAACTTTATTTTCCTCATTCTCTGGTGTTGGTACAGCAACAGAAACTTCGTCAATTGTCCCTTTTGCAATCCAGAACCTAACCAACCCAAGTTTTAGTTGTTCTAAAATCTTTTTTCTAACGTCATCGTCAGTCATGTTCGTATCTGTATTAAACAACAGTTTGTAATTAATGAGCTCAAATACATCCTTTCCAATAAAGTCAACTTCATAACTTCGCCCTCCACTACCATTTCTTTGGGTAGTAAAAAACAGGTGTACATCAGCTAAGCCTTGATCTCTTACAAACTGAACATTTCCAAGATTTTGACGCAAATAATTACTGTCACAAACATTACAGTCTAAAAAAATTCGAAGTTGTTGTGTGGTGTCTTCTTGAGCGTTTGCAGATAAAAACAAACAAAAGAAAGCAATGAAAGCGGGGTACTTTAGCATGGTTGATTGATGTCTTGATTAGGTTTGGGCAAATGTAGCCACCCTAATAACGACTAGCTTCCGCTTTTAGTTTCTTTTAACAGATGTTTTACATTTTTGACGCTTTTTTTACAATTGGCTAGTTAGAAACAGAAGGAATCAGTCCTCTAAGACCCATATCTACTACTTGTTCCCCCGCTGATGGTTCAAATTTACCGTCGACATTTACTTCGGTCCATTCAAAACTATTGTTGATTGAGAAAGATAAGGTTACTTCAACGTCGTTGGTTTCATTTCCTGTAATGGTAAAACCATTTTCAAATTCCCCTGTTACCACACAAGACCCTTGTGGTACTGGAGAGGTGTCAAACAAGGGATTAGGTACTGTTGTAGCACCTTCTGGAGCTTGTCCTTGGGCAGTAAAGCCTAATGCTTCAAATGCCCAAAAACCCTGTAACACATCATCATTCACTGTGAATTCGCTACCGTTTAAACTGAACGATGTAATGTAGTTGTTATACCCTAGAAAGCTGGCCAATCTCCCAGTAATATCAGTGTTATTTTCGTGTATTATAATATCCCCTTCTTGATAGGATAAGGAAACACGCACCCAATTATAAGCTCCAATAGACACTTCTTCTAGAGGAATACTCAAAAACACCCCATTATCCCCAGTTAAAATTGCATTTTGAAAATCAATAGCCAATTCCCCACCAGCCGTAGTCTCTGGCCCTTCATAAATAATTTCTCCTTGCCCAAGAAGCGTAGTGGCTGTTGGTGCAAATTCAATATAATTAGCGCTCATTTGCTGAATAACTGGGGTCTGAGCTGCATTACCCTGTGCAATACTTGCTGGTTGCCCTAAATTATTTAACCGTACTTGGTTAGAGTCAAACTTTAATTTTATAATTAAATTGGGGTTTGCTGTTGGTGTTGAGTCATCGCTAGAATTACAAGAAATAACAACCAGCATTAAGCACAACAAAAGTGGAGCAATTGGTTTCATAGGTTTTTGAATTTTATACGTATTAAGTAAAACTCAATTTTTACTATTTTATTTCAAGCTTGGCTTTACTATTATTGATTTCAATACTATAATTCCCTTTAGGCAAATAGTACTTTCCATTACTTGCTTTATTGATATCAATACTCGTGTCGGCTTTCATCAAAGCTTTTCTTCCTTTTTCAGTAAGCTCTAAATTGTAATCGATGTAATTGAACCCTTTATCAGTATTCACATTCATTGAATTTAATTCGGATCCATTTTCTGAAAGTATTTTAATCGTCTTTTCTCCCGAAGTCTTACTATAAAACTGAATTGTTGTAGATGGTTCGTAAGCCTCTAACCATTGACTCCATGAGCTTCCCCAACGAGAAGAATGGCGAATTGGGTCTATGTCGAAAAAGGTTATCGCATTGTTGTTAGGCTGATAGTCTTGTAGAGGTTCAACATTTGCCAAATATATACTTCTGCCGTGAGTTCCTATCAAAAGATCCTTTGCGTTTGGTTGAATTACCATGTCATGTACTGCAACATTCGGCAAGTCTTTAACAAACAAGTCCCAATTTTTACCCATGTCAAAAGACACATAGGCTCCATTGTCAGTTCCTAAGTAAAGGATGTTTTCATTTTCTGAATCTTCAATAATGACATTGACTGGTGATGCAGGTATATTACCGCTGATATCCGTCCAAGTTTGTCCATAGTTATCGCTCATATAGACATACGCCTTAAAATCATCCCATCGGTAGCCGTTAAGCGTTACATAAACACGCTCTTTTTTATGTTTTGAAGCGACCACACGACTGACCCATAAATCTTTAGGAAACGCACTGGATATATTAGTCCAACTGCCACCTGCATTTTTAGTAACATGTACCAAGCCGTCATCGCTTCCGGTGTAAATTAACCCAAATTGAAATGGGCTTTCACTAATTGTTGCTAATGTGCCATAAGCAACATTGCCTTTTTTCCCTCCTGTTGTTAAATCATCGCTAATGGCTTCCCAATCACTGCCTTGATTCATGGAACGCATCAGTTTATTGCCCCCTAAGTATAAGATATCTTGATTGTGCGGGGATAACAAAATAGGAGTTTGCCAATTGAAACGGTAAGGATTCTCACCCAAAGTGTGCTTTGGTTGAATATAGGTTCTATCTCCTGTTTCTAAATTCAAGCGATAATAATTTCCAAATTGAAAACCGGTATACACAATATCAGAATTACGATTATCAATCTGAACTTGCATGCCATCACCACCCATTATTGATTCCCAAGGGTATTGCCCTTGCTGGTGCCACGATTTATCCTCTCTTGCATTATGTGCGCCTTTCCAAACACCATTATCTTGCAAGCCGCCATAAACATTATAAGGTTTTTCGTTGTCAACATTTATAGCATAAAACTGCCCAACAGAAGGAGAGTTGTTTTTAATCCAGTTTTCTCCATCGTCATAGGTAATATTTACCCCACCGTCATTTCCGTTAATGAGGTGGTTCGGGTTTTTGGGGTTTATCCAAAGTGCATGATGATCCGCATGGACATTTTCTGCCGAAATAGAAGAAAAACTTTTTCCTCCATCTTTAGATTTTAAAATTGGAACGCCGTAAATGTAAATATGATCTTCATTAGCTGGGGACACATGAATGTGACCAAAATAATAGCCGTAACTGAAATAAATACCATCCAAAAAGTCTTCATGAGTCTTCTTCCAACTTTTACCTCCATCAGTACTTTTATACACTTCAGCTCCAACAACAGGTGTATCAAAAAGCATAGAGTTGGCATCTTCCAAATATTTAGCCAGATCAATAGGCTTTACATTACCTGAACGTACCATTTGCTTTACATTCTCGGCACGGTACTTTTCCTGAAAGTTATTGCTCTTTAAAAAATTGTTTAATTTTTTATCTTCTAATGCTAAAAAGTCTGAAGTGCTCATCGACTTAAAATCATCTTTAGTTAAAGTCCTTTTGCTTGCTGAGCTTTTCGAAGCATTATCTGGTCGTCTAAATTGACTGTCGTGTATGGCATAGATAGTATTGTCATCGTAAATAGCCACTCCTATACGTCCAACCCCTTCACCAATTGGGAAGCCGCTTTCTTCAGTTGAAACTTTAGTCCATGTTTTACCTGCATCTGTACTTTTATAGATTGCTGAATTATTCCCATTCCCAGAAAAATTCCATGCTTTACGGTCTTTGGCCCAGGATGTCGCGAACATAATATTGTAATTATCTGGGCTATGTCGCAAATCAATGATACCGCTCATGTCGTCTACAAAAAGGGTTCGATTCCATGTTGTTCCGCCATCCGTGGATTTATAAATACCTCGTTCTGTATTAGGTGAATATAAGTGCCCCGTGACACCAACAACAACGATATCTGGATTCTCTGGGTGAACTAGAATACGGCCTATATGATGACTATCTAAAAGCCCAACATTTATCCAAGACTTGCCATTATCTGTAGATTTTAATATTCCGATTCCTGCATAAGACGAACGTGACGCATTATTTTCACCCGTGCCCACATAAATGGTTCGCGTTGGCCAATGCGCAGCAATATCTCCAACATTTTGAGTGTCCGAATTATCTAAAATAGGTGTAAAGGTTGTTCCATTGTTTACCGTATGCCATACTCCTCCAGAAGCATAGGCCACGTAAAATTCTGAAGGCATGTCTGGATTAACATCTAAATCCACAACACGCCCACTCATAATCGTCGGTCCAATATTTTTAAATGGCACATTTTTTACTAAGGAATTTTCAGCCATCTGGCGCTTTTGTTCCAAAGCATTTTTAATCGTTTCAGCAGAAGTAGCAGGTTGTTGTGAAAATCCTAAAAAAGAAATAAATAATAGGGCAAGGGTACAGTTTTGTAATCTCATCTTTACGGTTAGTTTTTAATGTGATGAAATTAATCATTAAAAGGACGCCTTCAAAATTGACTGAGAAAGTTTAACAGCATAAAAAAAGCAGCTTTCTTAGAAAGCTGCTTTTATCCGCTATTATTTTTTTGGATTAATTGATTATTATCTTTTTTGTGGCTATAGCATTTTCGCCTTGTATTCTAAAAAAGTAAATCCCCGATCTCATTTGGTTAACCGAGATACGTTGTACTCCATAGCTTGTGTCTAATTGTATCGATTGAATTATTCTACCATTAATATCAATAATCTCAACAGACTCTATAGTTATCGGAGAATTATTCGATAGGTTTATAAAGTCACTAGCCGGGTTAGGGTATAATGAAATGCCCTCAGCCAATACATTATCCTCAGTGCCTAAAGAACAGGATGCAAAATTGGTCATTAATGGTTCACTACAAACCTGACTTGATGTACTTCTGGCTTGCAATTCATTTCCACCATCAATGTCATTTTGATCAAGATTACGTTTTGCCACACCATTAGAAACCGAATAGTGCATTATGGTGTTACTATCGATAACATGACCTAATTGGTGACCATGCCCTAACTCATGAACAGAAACTGTTTCGAAATCGTATTGACTTGCTGTCGGAGCACTTGTACTAAAGTTCCAGTTTGCAGTATCATCAAAAGCAATATCTAATTCGGTAACATACCAATCAATACCTCCACTACCATCAAAACAACCTGAGAAACGCGATGTACAACGTCCTAAGACTCCACCTGGCAATTCCGCACCATTATCAAATCGCACCACGTTGACACCATCACTGGCAATCACATCAACCGTCGTTGGGGAACCAACAGTCCAATTGATTTTTGAGTTACACCTCCATGTATCTAAAGATCTAACAAACGCGTCGTTTGCGGCAGTGTTAGCATCAAAATCCGTTTGCATTTGCCACTCGTACCCGCCATTGCCATCAGTATCGACATGTTGCAGAAAATAAGCGTATTGGGTTGTCCCTGGTGTTGGTGTGTATTCGGCATTACTATGCGCATACTCAACCGTTAAGCTCTGACCCGATACTTGGGTGCTTGTATCATCATGTCTAATTCTTATCGCTCCAGTACCTGCTTTGTCTGGTACCTCAACAACAATTTCTGTGTCTGACCAACTCATTATTTGAGACTCTAAAGCATCATAATAGAGCATTCCGCCATAATCTGAATTTGAAAACCCGACGTCACCCATTACAGTTCCAAAACCGCTACCAGTAATGGTAATCGTTGTTTTTGTTCCTGCCGTAGCAACCATAGGAGAGATATTTGTAACCGCTATAGCACTTCGGCTATTAGTGGTAGCCATACTTGCTCTTTTAGTATCCGGGTTAAAATCATTTAAAGACTGTAATTGACGTCCTGTTTTGTTCTGTAATTCCTGATATAATGTTGTTGTAATTCCATCGATACGCTCAACTGCACTTACAGCTCTATCCGTTTCAATATCGTATTGGTAAAAACCCTGTACGGAACTATGTGACCTGTAAGCCGGCAAAGTGGATGATCGTTGTAGTTGCTGAGAACTGTTGTTTAAAAAGAACACACCAATGCTATTGGTTTGCAAACTTAGACTTGGAGACACTATTTCCATTTCTAAGTCGACTGTACCTCCGCTGGTAATAATTTCAATCGTAGGCTGTACTTCTCCTTTAAAGGATTTGTACACCTCTACAGTATTTACTGTATAGATATTAGTTCTATCAGCATTCCAAAACGATGCTTTAGAAATCACTTTTCCTTCGACAATGGCATCAGAGTGACTCACTTGTTCGTCTAGTGTTAAAGGTTTAAGTGCGGCTTGCGACCAAGCTAATGTCGCAAAAGTTAGGGTGAAGAAGAGTGTAGAAACTCTTCTTACTAAAGTAGTGTTTTTCATTTTCGGTAGATTTAGGACAGGCAATATATGTCTTTTATCGTATTAATCAGTATTTAATCGATGAAATGTATTCATTTGTAGTAAAATTCATATTTTCATCGATATTTTTTGCATTTCGTCGGGCGAAAATAGTGGTCTTTTTTCAATTGAGCAATTTTAAAAAGTATTAAATACGAACAATTTTGTAGCTCTGGATGTTTCAAAAAATAGATTTAATCTGAAGCGACGCATTAGGTGTTGATTTTCAATAAACTAAAACTGTTCAGTTTTAAAATTCTTTCCCTATAAAACTGTTTATAACTGTCACCAGAGATTTTAAGATTTCCCTTTTTGGTGCCCTTCAGAATTCTTACTTTTGAAATCAACTTATACTATTTGATGTGCTGTTTAAATTACAGCAATTCAAATACCAAAATATTATCTCGATGAAATACACTCCAATAGATTCTAGTCTCTTTATAAAAAACCGTAAAAACTTTGCCAAGTTTATGCAACCGAGCAGTTTGGCGATATTCAATTCTAACGATATTTATCCGACTGGTGCAGACAGTACCTTGCCATTTGCACAGCATCGCGATATTTTTTATCTCAGTGGTGTGGACCAGGAAGAAAGTGTATTGGTCATTTTTCCGGATTGTCCAAAGGAAAAACATCGTGAGGTGTTGTTTTTAAAAGAAACCAATGAACACATTGCGGTTTGGGAAGGTGAAAAACTCACCAAGGACAAAGCCTTTGAAACCTCTGGTATTAAAACCGTGTATTGGTTAAAGGATATGGAAAAAGTGTTGTTTGAACTGATGACCCAATGCGACACCGTGTACCTCAACACCAACGAACATTACAGAGCAAGTATAGAAACCGAAACCCGTGAAGCCCGGTTTGCGAAGAAATTAAAAGACAAATATCCTGCACATAGTGTCGCTAAAAGCAATCCTATTTTACAACGCTTGCGTTCTGTAAAAGATCCTATAGAACTAGAGATTATGCAACAGGCTTGCGATATTACCGAAAAAGCCTTTCGTCGTATCTTAAAATTTACAAAACCTGGTGTTTGGGAATACAATCTCGAAGCCGAATTTATGCACGAGTTCCTCAACAACCGCTCTAAAGGGTTTGCCTATACTCCGATTATCGCTTCTGGAAACAATGCCAACGTGTTACACTATATTGAAAACAACCAACAATGTAAAGCTGGCGATTTAATATTAATTGATGCTGGTGCAGAATACGTCAACTACTCAAGTGATATGAGTCGTACGATTCCTGTTTCGGGAAAATTCACCGATCGTCAAAAAGAAGTGTATAACGCAGTCAATCGTGTAAAGGACGAAGCGACCAAAATGTTGATTCCTGGTGCGTATTGGGAGCAATACCATGTAGAGGTTGGTAAACTGATGACCTCAGAACTTCTAGGTTTAGGATTACTAGATAAAGCCGATGTCCAAAACGAAAACCCAGATTGGCCAGCATACAAAAAATACTTTATGCATGGCACGTCTCACCATATTGGTTTAGACACGCACGATTATGGTTTACTACACGAACCGATGCAAGCCAATATGGTCTTTACCGTTGAGCCTGGTATTTATATCCCAGACGAAGGTTTTGGTATCCGTTTAGAAGATGATGTCGTAATCCAAGAGTCTGGTGAGCCATTTAATTTGATGCGTAATATCCCAATTGAAGTTGAAGAGATTGAGGAGATTATGAATTCTTGAGTTTTATCATAATCAATAAAATCTTAGTAATAATTTGAGATTATTACCTAATTTCGGTATCTTTCTCAAATTATTACTAAGATTATGACCTTATCTGATTATATAAATCAACGCTTATCCTACGAAGAATATGCATTCTCGTTAGATGAACTCCAATCAAATAGTGATAAAAGTGAAGTTGCCATTACAAGAGAACTCTCAAGACATGTTAAAAAAGGAGATATAATAAGTCTTAGAAAAGGTTTCTATCTTATAATTCCTCCTCGCTATTCAACATCTGGAAAAGTTCCTATTCAACTTTATGCCGAAAAACTTTTCAAGTACCTCAATAGAGATTATTATCTCGGATTCTACACCGCAGCAAAATTTCATGGTGCGAGTCATCAACAAATCCAAAGTGATTATGTAATGATAGAACAGCCCAAGCTTTACAATACTAAAAAAGACAATGTTCATATTAACTTTATCACAACTTCAAAGTGGCCAAAAAACAACATCATAAAAAAAACAGGAGACGCTGGTTTTTTTAATATTTCAAGTCCTGCGTTAACAGCCATAGACCTTATCCATCACCAAACTAAATTGGGTGGTCTTAATAGAATGTTAGCTGTTTTAGAAGAGCTGTTAGAAGCCATCACTTTAACAGATGTTGAAAATGTTTTACGTTGGTATCCTTATAAAAGCACCTTACAACGATTTGGGTTTTTATTGGATGAGTTGGGAGCGGATGCACAAATCACACAACCTATAATAGAGCATCTTAGGGAAAAACCGTATTACCCTGTGTTGCTTTCGCCTAGATCGCAACAAAAAGCAGGAGCTGTAGATACTATTTGGAAGGTGGACGTTAATATTAAATTAGAAAGCGACTTATGATTCCCAAGCCTTTTATAGCGAAATGGCAATCCCAAGCTCCTTGGAAAGAATTTGCCCAAGTAGAGCAAGATTTGGTGATTAGCAGAGCTTTGGTTGCCATTTTTTCTAATGATTTTCTTAATAAACATTTGGCGTTTAGAGGCGGAACTGCTTTACATAAGCTCTACCTCAATCCTGCTCCACGCTATTCTGAAGATATTGATTTGGTACAGATAAAACCAGGACCTATAAAACCTATTATGAAACGGTTAGGTGAAGTCATTACTTTTATTGACCAGCCAAGACGCACCCAAGTTAAAGGCCATGGCGCAAAAGCATTGTACAGGTTTACCTCAGAATACGAAGGCATTCCGCTACGTCTAAAATTAGAAATTAACTGTAAGGAACATTTTAATGTATTGGATTGGGTAAGTTTTCCTTTTAAGGTGGAAAGTGAATGGTTTACTGGTAGTGCAAATATTAGAACCTATAGCATCAACGAACTTTTGGGCACAAAGTTAAGGGCTTTGTACCAACGGAGCAAAGGACGCGATTTGTTTGATTTAGATTACTCAAGACGAAACATAAAGATTGATATAGACGAGATAATACACTGCTTTAAAGTCTATACAGAATTCTCAACAGGTAACAGACCACCAAGCCAAAAAGAGTTTCTATTAAATATGGAACAAAAAGAGCAAAACCCAGATTTTATTGGCGATATGGAAGCGCTTTTAAGACCCGAAATTACATATATCCAAGAGGAAGCTTTTAGTTGGTTGAAATCTGAGGTGGTTAGTAGGATGTAGTTTTATTAATATTGTATTTTGGGGATTGAGGAGATTATGAATGCTTAAGACCTATAGGTTAATTTGGAATTGAATTCTTTTATTTCTTATAATTTTTTCAAGTTCTTCTATTGTTAACATTGAATAAGAAGGGGACTTTTCGTTTAAACAAACAAAGCAAAATCTAAATTTATCACCTAACAGTTTTCCAAAATTGAATTCATTTTCAGTTGCTCCAAAAAAGAATCCTTTTGGGTTTTCAGGTAAATATTTTTTGGTTGTTTTTAATTCAACAAAGAGAATTTCATCCAAATGAGTTTCTATGTAACCTTTCTCAAAAATTATCCCTTTCAGTTTTGGTATATAAACCATGTCAAAAGACTGTAAGTAACTATATGGAATATTAACTCTATCCAATAGTTCCTTCTTCATGTCCTTATCTATTTTAAAAAAGCCTGTTTGCTCTTCAATAAGGTAGTTTATGCCTTGCTTTTCCGTAGCATTATTTGATAATGTCAATTTAAAAGAATCCTTTCTTGACATTATTGGCTTGTTTTTATTTGGTAATCATTGAAACTAAGTTTTGGATTCTGATTCTTAAAATCAAGTAATTCAGAAACATCGATTTCAAAAGCTTTAGCAAAAACTAAAATATTAGTAAGTGAAATATTTCGTTCACCTCTCTCAATCATTCCAATATATGTCCTATGAAAACCTGTTAAAAAAGATAGTTTCTCTTGACTTAGTCCTGCCTTAGTTCTTAGATGTCGAACTCGGTTACCAAATTCTTGAAGTATGAATTGATTTATCATAAATCAAAACTATACTTATTGTATGCGGCATTCAACATACAATAAGTATCAATATTGAGATAAGAAATTTACATCTTTACCATACTCTTCTCAAAAACATACCGCTGTAACTTCTGCAAACTCTCCAGCTTATCACTGGTATTGACCAAAAGGGAGATATTGTTATTACTACCACCATAGGCAATCATACGCACATTCACATCTTGTAGCACCTGGAAGAGTTCTGGCGTATCTGGGTGGTAAATGATATGATGGCCTACCAAACAGACAATACTCATGTAATCATCCACCTCAACGGTAGCAAATTCTTGTAATTCTGCTGTAATGGCTTCCAGGTTTGTGGTATCGTCAATGGTTAAGGATACGGCAATTTCGGAGGTGGTAATCATATCAATGGACGTTTCATAACGCTCAAAAATTTCAAATACCTTCTTTAAAAAGCCATGCGCCAATAGCATACGTACCGACTTTATTTTTATGGCTGTAATGCCATCCTTTGCGGCTATAGCCTTAATACCTTCACCATTTACTTGGTTAGTGATTAATGTGCCATGAGCCTCTGGTGCCATGGTGTTTTTTAGTCGTAGTGGAATATCTAAACTGCGCACTGGCATTACGGTTTGTGGATGCAAAATCTTGGCACCAAAATAAGCGAGCTCAGCAGCTTCATCATAAGATAAATGCGACAGCGCTTGTGTATCGTTAACATAACGAGGATCGTTATTGTGGAAGCCGTCAATATCTGTCCAAATCTGTACTTCTTTGGCTTGGACTGCTGCACCAAGAATGGTCGCTGTATAATCACTTCCGCCACGTTGTAGGTTCGTTATTTGTCCTTCGGCATCGAGACAGATAAAACCTTGGGTGATGTACATATCGGCATCTGGAGTTGCCTCTAACAATCGTGTTAGATTTTGTTGTATGTAGAAATTATCTGGCTCATGACTTCGGTCAATACGCATAAATTCTAGTGCAGGGAGCAACACAGCATTAATTCCTTCTTGCTGTAATAATCTGCTAAACATATACGTGGATAGCAATTCCCCCGTAGCCAGTACAGTATTATTTATAGTTTGTGTGAAGGGCTCGTTGACAAGGTCTAATACCAATTTAAAAGACCTGTTGACATAAGCACTCACGGCTTTACGTGGGTCTTCGTTTTGCAGTAAATCGTAAACTGTAGCATTGTAGGATTCATTCAACTGACGAATCTGTTCTATAGCCTGGTTGGTCTTTCCTTGTTCCATAAGCCCAGAGATTTCAACCAAAGCATTGGTGGTGCCAGACATGGCAGATAGCACTACAATTTTTTGTTCATTGTCTGCTGTAATAATATCCTTAACATGGTTCATGTTTATTACTGAACCAACCGATGTGCCGCCAAACTTATATACTAACATGATTAAAACATTTTAGGACGCAAAAATAAGTGAGCTTTAAGGCCAACACCTAATAAATAAAAGAATTAGTTTATTTTTGCACAGATTGTTAATTAAATAACAAGTGATTGCTGAGGTTCTCGAAGTTACGATAGGAAATACTAGACATTTCGAGAGCACTTCGATAAACTCTGTGTAAGACCTCAATGTCCATAAGCATTAACAAAAATTAACTAGTAAAATGAAAACCATAGCCTCTTGTGTTGAGGAAATACTCATTACACAGCCCTTTTTAGAAGAAGCCCTTTTTAGGCAGATCATTAATTTTTCGGCGTTATCCGAAGAATTGCAACAGCCCATAAGCAAAATGCTTAGAAAGCCTGTAAAAACAGGTGCCATAATGATGGCCTTGCGTCGGTATAATCCACCTACACATTTGCGCCAGTCTCAAAAACTTAAAGGTGTTTTAAACCAACTGGGCGATATTACCGTTCGTTCTAATTTGGAAGACTTTACATTTCAGAATTCGGACACCTTGGTTAAAAGTCATGCTAAGGTTCTTGAAAATTTTAATCCAAAGGCGTTTTATGGATTCTCTAGGGGAATTTATGAAAGTAATATTGTGGTTTCGACCTCCGAAAGGCAAAAGGTCATAGATAATTTTAAGGCAGAAACGATGATTGGCTCGCAAGATAATTTATCGGCCATCAGCATTCGATTACCAGAAAACAACTCTAAGATTTCTGGATTGTATTATCAAATTTTTAAGCGTTTTGCTTGGGAAGGGATTGCACTCTACGAGGTGATATCTACGACTAATGAGTTTACTGTTCTTGTTGAAAATCATTTAGTGGATCAGGCCTTTTCTGCGATTAAGAATTTGAATAACAATTAAATTATTGAGTACTTTTTTTCACCCCTAAAGTCCCCTCAAGGGGACAATTGTTGTAATCAGCCAATCAGAAAAGTTGAAGATTAATGACTTTAAACAAAATCTATTGCACCTTTGTTTTCTCTTAGTATTTTAATTGGGACTTTAGGGGTGTTTTTCTATAAGAGTTATTGCTTATATACAAACAACCGCTCGATACTTTCTTTAGGTGACAAATTCTCTGCATGCCAAGAAAAGGTCGTTTTTGCTCCTTTTTCCCAAATGCATTTAAAATCATTTGGAGCAGCATACTCACTTATAAAAACGGTTTGTCCATCCTTAGATTTTTCCCTGCACCATTGCCAGAATTGCTCGTGGTCAAAGTCGTCTTTATATTTTGTTGTTGATGCGTAGGGCGGATCGCAATACACGATGCTATTAGCTGGTATTTCTAATTCTAAATAGGATTTACAAGACAGCTCAACTCCTTTTAGTTTGGGGACTTGCTTTGTGATATTTCGGTAATGCTCGGACCAATAATCGCGCTTGCCTTCCTTATCTCGTCGATAGCCTGCAAACCATTTGCCGCCAAACGAATTGAAGCCCACATAACCCACAAGATGTTTCGGATAATCGTCTTGGTGGTATTTTATCGCCTTATATTCTGTCTCACTTACGGATTTCGGTGGATCCCAATGTTCATAGATTAAAGCATGCCACATTGCCATTAATTCTTCGTGCTGGTCATTGGCAATTCGTAATCCATCTACTTTGTCAATCATGTTCATACCACCAGCAAAAGGTTCTACATAGGCCTGCCCCTGTTTTCTATCCTTCAATAGTATCGGCAATAAATCTTTGGCAAAGCGCGCTTTGCTTCCCATGTACTTCATTTTACTTCCTGTTTAAACGTTGTAAAAATAACGTAGCTAGAAAAACGGTAAACGCAGGAATTACCCAACCCAAATTATACTTTGCCAATGGAATAATAGCCACAATGGGTTGAATCGTTTCAGGAGGAACCAAAAAACTGAGGACATCTGGTAAACTGAACATAAACGTAGTGATAACTACTGCTCTAAACACTAGTTTAGTAGCATACCTGTCTGGGACCACGTTGAGCAATATCAATACAATTGTTATAGGATAAATGAACATCAGTATCGGTAAAGCGACCATAATGATGGTGCCAAAATCTAACTGACCTACAACCACACCTAATACAGATGCAATAATAGCCGTTACAACAAATACGGTTTGCGAGTTGCCCAATAAGCCTTTAAAATAATCGGCGGTACCAGCCACAATACCAATGGCTGTGGTAAAACAAGCTAATGAGATAAGAATACTCAGCACCGTATTTCCAAACGTCCCTAAAGCCGAAATACTAATGCCTCTCAATAAATTAGCACGTTGCATATCGCTACTTAATGTGTCGTCGATATTGATTTCTGTACCGTAGTAGGCCCCAACCGAAATTAATCCGGCGTAGATTACAAAAAGACCAAACCCTGCGATAAAGCCTGCGCGTCTAATTAAAGCTCGTTTGGCATCAAAAGCGTCTACAGAAACATTTTTAAAGTTCAGTGATACTATTATTACCGCACCTACGACGACTGCGCCAATAGCATCAAACGTTTGGTAACCTTCCAATAAGCCACTAACCAATGGCACCTCTAGAGTTGGGGAATTAGGCAAACTACTGGAGTATAAGCCAATACTTATAACCATTAAAAGCATAATGACAATCAACGGGGTCAAAAACTTTCCGATAAGACTTAAAATTTTAGAACGATTTAAGACGAAGACCAAAACCAACGCGAAATAAATAAGGCTCGTTAACAATGGACTTGTTCCAAAGGCAGGATGAATAGCAATCTCATGTGTTGCAGAAGCTGTTCTGGGAGACGGAATTGCTGCCGAAATCACATACACTAAAATACAATAGACATAACTGAATGTCGGGGACACCTTCTTGGCAAAATCGAACATGGTGCCCTGTAATTTGGCATGGGCTAAAATTCCTATAATAGGAATAAGCACAGCCGTAACCATAAACCCTATGGAAACCCAAAGCCAATCTTCACCAGCAGTGTATCCTAAAAGAGGTGGCAACAATAAATTCCCAGCCCCAAAGAATAATGAAAACAAAGCAAAACTGGTGACTAGGAGTTCTTTTCTTTTATACACTATTGTGTTTTTTATTGTAGATAAGCACCAAATATAGTAAAATGTACTAATGAAGTAAGCCCTACCAAAACCTAAATTTTATCTTTGTTCTAATGACTATAGCGTATAAAAATAGTAAGGTTTATTTCACTGATTCTAAAAACGGGATTCCTGTTGTTTTTCTTCATGGCTTTTTGGAAAACAGTAGCATGTGGCATACTCTTATTGAAGCACTACCCTCAACGTATCGTTTTGTATGTATAGACCTTCCTGGCCATGGCAAAACAGACAATTTTGGATATATCCATACGATGGAAGATATGGCTGAGATGGTATATTTTGTTTTGAAACACCTTAAAATTGAATCGGCTTTTATGATTGGTCATTCCATGGGCGGTTATGTGGCTTTGGCTTTGGCCGAGACCCATCCTGAAGTATTTAGAGGTCTTTGTTTGATGAATTCAACATTTGAAGCTGACAACAAGGAAAGAAAATTACTAAGAACGCGCGCAAACAAAATGGCCCAAACCAATTTTGAAAATTTAGTGAAAATGTCCTTCGCCAATTTATTTGCCCCAGAAAGTAAATTAAAGCACAAGACTGAATACGAAAAAGCATTGTCCGAAGCACTAAAAACATCTCCTCAAGGTTATATCGCTGCACAGGAAGGCATGAAATTAAGACCCAATCGATTAAAGGCTTTAGAAGCACTAAAAGCAAAAAAACTTATTATTTATGGTCTTAAAGACCCCGTAATTAATGGCGAATCCATGAGAGAAAATCTCTCAGAAACCGATGTTAAATACGAAGAGGTTTCCGAGGGTCACATGAGTCATATTGAAAATAAATCAGAATTATCTTACATAATAAATCATTTCATCGAATAATTAAGCATAAAAACTTGTATTTTCATTTATTTTAAATAAGTTTAAGGACTAAACCTAGAGATTATGAAAAACTCTACACAACCTCTTAAGCCAAATAAACTGTTATGTGACGTCTTCGGTCATAAGTACGAGATGTCCAAACAGGTGACCTATCATGTTAAGGAATATACATGCAAGTGTTGTAAAAAGGAATTAACTACCGATAGTAATGGCCGCCTAACTGAACTGACGCCCAAGTTTAAAGATATTAATTCTGTTTTGGCGCGTATCTACAGCAATAAGCTATCAAGAATGAAACAAAGGCGCTTCTCCACTTCTGCAGCTTAATTTTTTTAGAATAAGAGTATCTTAACATAATAAATTTTTCTCTTTCATATTTTATGTTATACTATCAGTTGTAAAACCCCAAAAACAATTAATAGCACTACATGAAGCATATACTTTGCTCCACCTTTGGACACCAATACAAGATTACCAAACACATTACAGATTACGTAAAAGAATATGAATGTGCACGTTGTAAAAATCGTGCCACTATAAATAGTCTTGGTCATTTAATTAAATTGACCAAAAAGAGAAAAGATATTAATTCTACTTTAGAAGATTTCTTCAAAAAAAGGAAGGAGAAGAAAAAAGAACTTAGTCATTCTCATTAAAGCTCTTCCAGCCTTTTGCAATGATTGGAATTTTAGTTTCCGCCCGCGTAACCAAATGAGCACCCTTACTCTCTTCTGTCATATACCCAATAACGGTTAAATTAGGGTTGCCTTTTATTTTTGGAAAATCATCTTGTGAAATGGTCATCAATAATTCATAATCCTCTCCACCATTTAGAGCAATCGTTGTACTATCGATATTAAACTCTTCACACGTTGAAATCACCTGGGGATCTAATGGTATTTTATTCTCATACAAATCACAGCCTACTTTGCTGTGTTTACATAAATGAAGAATTTCGGAAGATAAGCCATCACTTATATCAATCATACTTGTTGGCTTTACTTTTAAATCTTTTAGTAAAGCAACAATATCTTTTCTGGCTTCAGGTTTTAATTGTCGCTCAACAATGTAGGTGTACATCGATAAATCTGGTTGATTATTTGGGTTGACTTTAAACACTTCTTTTTCGCGTTCAAGAACTTGAAGCCCCATATAAGCACCACCCAAATCACCAGTAACCACCAATAAGTCGTTTGGTTTAGCACCATCTCTGTAAACAACAGATTCGCTCTCAACCTCTCCAACTGCTGTTACTGAAATAATAAGTCCAGAGGTTGAAGACGTTGTGTCACCACCAACAACGTCGATATTATAAATTTTTGCTGCATGTTGAATGCCAGCGTACAATTCTTCTAAAGCTTCCAAAGGAAAACGATTAGAAACTGCGATAGAAACGGTAACTTGAGTCGGAGTGGCGTTCATGGCACAAACATCCGAAAGATTAACCATAATTGCCTTATAGCCTAGATGTTTTAAAGGCACGTAACTTAAATCAAAATGCACCCCTTCAACTAACATATCTGTAGTCAATACAACCTGATTCTTTTTAAAATCTAAAACTGCGGCATCATCACCGATACTTTTAATCGTAGATTTTTGAGTGATTTCAAAACGTTCCGTTAAATGTTCAATTAACTTAAACTCACCGAGTTCACTCAAAGGGGTCCGTTGAGGGTTCTTATCTTCTATCATGCTGCAAAAATATTGTGCTTTTTATAATTATCGCATACTTTTATTGTGTTATTTCGTTTTATAGTACCCTGAAAATCCCAAATTTGAAGTAAATTGCAAAAAACTGAACCTATGAAATTCTCTAAATCCCTAATACTAATCTTAACTTTAGGTACATTCTTAACCATGTTAAACTGTGGTGATGACGATGAACCAACGCCCCCAACAGTTGTAGATACTGATAGTGATGGTAGAGAAGATGCTGCTGACAATTGCCCTAACGTTCCAAACCCTGATCAATTTGATACGGATGGAGACGGCATTGGCGATGTCTGTGATGACGATGATGATAATGATGGAGAACCAGATGTTAGTGACAACTGTCCTTTAACATCTAACGCTAATCAATTAGATACTGATAATGACGGTGTTGGGGACGCTTGTGATGACGATGATGATGGCGATGGTGTTTTAGATGAAGATGATAACTGTCCATTGATCCCAAATGCAGACCAAGCTGATGATGACAATGATGGAGTAGGTAATGTGTGTGACGAAACAGCTACTGGTAATACTGAACCTTTATTTAGATGTGTTGGTGGTTTAGCCGGGCCTTATCCATGTGATGGTTTAGATGTACTATCTATAATTAATATTGATACTTTAGGCGGAAACCCTTCAGTAGAAGGAAGTGATATTTGGGGTTGGACTGACACTTCAACGGGTGACGAATATGCTTTAATTGCCTTAAGTAATAGCACTGCCTTTGTCAATGTAACAGACCCATTGAATCCTATTTTTCTCGGTCGATTAAATTCTAATTCATCATCAAATGTTTGGCGAGATGTTAAAGTTTATAATGACTATGCGTTTATAGTTGCGGATGGTGTTGGTCCACATGGCATGCAGGTGTTTGATTTAACCAAACTCAGAGGTCTGACGTCAGAACAGTCTTTTTCATCCGATGCAGTTTATAATGGAGTAGGAAGTTGCCATAACATTGTGATTAATGAATCTGAAGCAGTTGCTTACTTAGTAGGTTGTAGTTCCACAAATGGCGGAGGCCCAATTTTTATAGATATTTCCAACCCCTTGAGTCCAACATTTTTAGGGGATTATACAGCGGGAGGCTATTCTCACGATGCACAGGTTATAACGTATAACGGTCCAGACTCGGATTACACAGGTAAAGAAATCTATGTAGGAAGCAATGGAAATTCAGATCGAGTCGTCATATTAGATGTTACGGATAAATCTAATGTCGTTCCGATAAGTGACTTTACCTATCCACAAACAGCATATGCGCATCAAGGGTGGTTTACGGAAGACCAGGCTTATTTTATATTAGGGGACGAACTCGATGAGACTGGCTTTGGTTTTAATACCAAAACATTGGTCTTTGATTTTACAGATTTAGACAACCCTTCATTGTCGTCCACCTACACAGGACCTACGGCTGCTATTGACCATAATGGATATGTATTAGGAAACGAGTACTACCTTGCAAATTATAGAGCGGGTATGCGAATTTTAGATATCTCGAATATTGCTGCGGCTACTAACTCGATGACAGAAACTCATTTTATAGATACCTTCCCATCTAGTAATAGTGCAAACTTCAATGGCACATGGAGTGTCTATCCTTATTTTGCAAGTGGTAACATTATTATAAGCGATATAGAAGGAGGCCTTTTTATAGTGCGAAAAAGCGAATAACTATGTTGGCCAAAAACATACAGCTACTATGTATTGGCGTGTTCTTATTGTTTTTCAATTGTAAAAATGATGATTCAAATAATTCCCCGCTTCTACCTAATTCGGGTACTATTGAATTTGTAAAAACATTCGGAGGGTCTCAAAACGATAGTGGTCAATCTGTTGTTAATACTAATGATGGCGGTTACGCTGTGTTGGGGTTTACTCAAAGTAGTGATGGTGACATCGCAGACACACAAAATCAAAGTTTTAAGTATTGGCTCCTTAAATTTTCGGTGTCCGATGACCTTGAATGGTCAAAAACCTATGGTGGATCAAGTGACGATAGAGGAAGAGATTTAATTCAGACAAGTGATGGTGGCTATGCTATATTAGGCTCAAGCAATAGTAATGACGAAGATGTTACTGAAAATTTTGGTTCAGCGGATTATTGGTTAGCTAAGTTAGATGCAACAGGAAACATTTCTTGGCAAAAGTCATTTGGGTTTCAAGGCAACGATAATGGCATTTCTGTGATACAAACAAACGACCAAGGTTATTTAATTACAGGTGTTTTAGATGTCACAGCTTCAGGGGGTGAGGGCAATACAAACAGAAACGCTTTAAGACATGCTGGCGGAGATTATTGGGCCATAAAATTAGATACAGCTGGCAGTTTAGAATGGAGTCGCTATTTCGGGGGAAATTTTACGGATACCCCTGAAGGTGTAGCTCAAACGGAAGACAATGGGTTTATCATTGCAGGAGGTTCAGACAGTGCTGACACGGATATATCAAATAATATTGGATCTTATGACTTTTGGGTCGTTAGGATTTCAGCAACTGGCGAATTAGTTTGGGAGAATTCTTTTGGAGGTGAAGAAATTGATGAAGCTAGAGCCATTGTAAAATCTGGTGATGGTAATTTTATTATCGTCGGAGATACCAGAAGTAGCACAAATGACGTTTCTTCTAATAATGGTGCTGCTGATTTGTGGCTTATAAAAATATCACCAGAAGGCGAATTAATTTGGGAAAGAGCCATAGGAGGTACAAGTTTTGATGTTGCTCGTGATATAGTGAAAACTCAAGACAATGGGTTTTTACTAGCTGGAAGTTCTCGCAGTAGTGACGGAGACGTTGCTCAAAACAAGGGGCAAAACGACGCTTGGGTTTTAAAGGTCAATTCAGATGGCAACTTATTATGGGAAACCTCAATAGGCGGATTTGATATTGATTTTGCTTATGGAGTTGCACAACTAAATGACGGCTCGGTAATTGCTGTTGGCGACACCAATAGTAATGATGGGGATATTATAGAAAATAAAGGGTTTTCGGACTTGCTTCTTGCAAAGCTGAAAAAATAAAAAATGGACAAATGAAAAAGATATTTGCCCTATTTCTAGCTATAGGAATGGTTACTTTATCGTGCAGTGAAGATGCGGACGACAATAGCGTTGCCAATAGTATTGTAACATTTAAATTTACTCACAACTGGGATGGTGAGGTTGTTACCAATACAGATTTTAATACCATCAAATTCACAAATGCCAATGGTGAAATGCTCAGCATAGAGCGTTTACGCTATCTGGTTTCAGATATTACATTGACCACAAGTCAAGGTGAAAGCCTTGTTTTAGATCTTTATAGTCTAGTTGACGTTACAGAAGGAAATAACTTAAGTTTTACACCTCTTTCTTCTATTCCTGTTGGCGAATATAGCAATGTATCTTTTACATTTGGGTTTGACAATGAAGATAATTCTGAAAATTATACAGACTTAAATTCTGCCTCATTTAACGTTCCTGAAATGTTGGGAGGTGGCTATCATTACATGCAGTTTGATGGGAAGTTTATCAATTCTAATTCTGAAGAGCAAGGGTTTAACTATCATGCCATAAGAGCTGTCGATAATCCGGGGGATAATCCAACATTTCCTCAAGACACCTTTTTTAGAGTAGATTTAGGCCCAGTGACCATAGCTAGCGATACTGAGATCGAAGTTAAAATGAATATCTCTGAATGGTTTAAAAACCCTAATCTATGGGATTTGAATCAACTCAATTCTGTTTTAATGCCAAATTCTTCAGCCCAAATAATGATGTCTGAAAATGGCAGAAATGTCTTTAGCATAGGTACAATAATTCAATAATAAACACTAAAGTGTCTAAAAATTATTTAAGTTTATTTGTAAGCATACTTATCCTTTTAGTATCCTGCTCAAACGATACCGAAAGCTATGAACCTGTTCCTTATTCTTTGGATATTCCTCAGATTTTTTCTGACAACATTATTCCCCCAATAATTCCCAATGATAACCCTTTAACAGAGGAAGGTATTGATCTCGGAAAGCGCTTGTTTTTTGACTCTATTCTTTCAAGTGATGAAAGTATTTCTTGCGCTAGTTGCCATAACCCCCAAAATGCATTTACAGATGGAACTCCAACTAGCCCGGGAGTCGATGGCGTATTTGGCAACAGAAATTCAATGCCTCTTTTTAATTTAGCATGGAACTATGATGAACGTTTTGCATGGGATGGCAAAGAATTAAGTTTAGAGCGGCAAGCTCTTGAGCCCGTTCAAAACCCTGTAGAAATGCATAGTAATTGGCCAGATGTTGTCGAGAAGCTGCGTGCTCATCCTGAATACCCAATCCTATTCGAAAATGCGTTTAGCTCCTCTGAAATTACTAAGGAGCTAGTCACTAAGGCCATTGCCCAATTTGAGCGAACACTTATATCTGCCAATTCAAAATTCGACAGATATTCTTTAGGTCAAGAAAACTTAACCCAAGAAGAACTAAATGGCCTAAACGTTTTTATGGATGAAGCCAGAGGTGACTGCTTTCATTGTCATGGTAACCCAAACAATCCCCTTTGGACGGATAATGCCTTTCACAACAATGGGCTTGACAGTTCATTTTCTGATCTTGGTTTGGGAGCGGTTACGGGTGACCCTAATGATAATGGGAAATTTAGGTCTCCTTCATTGAGAAACTTAGCATTTACAGCACCTTATATGCATGATGGTAGGTTTTCTACTTTAGATGAGGTTATAAATCATTACAGTGAAGGTCTTCAAAATTCTTCTACTATTGACCCACTAATGAAAAAGGTAGATCAAGGTGGAGTTCAATTATCAGATCAAGATAAAGCGGATTTAAAAGCTTTTTTACTAAGCCTCTCCGATGCTTCATTTATAAATAACCCTGATTTTCAAAGCTCAAATAATTAAGCTAGAATTTAGTTTTGTGCATTTCATCGAAAATATTAGCATTTCAACAGCTTTTATTAGGGTTTTTTGTATGTTGGTTGTCCCAATAATAAACCTACTTGTTATGTCTAGAGCTACTTCTAACTTATCGTGCCTTGTATTTGGCCACAATTTTTTTAAATTCAAGGGACAAAAAGGGCAATCTCTTTTTGTCTGCAAAAACTGCAGAACAAAAGCAAATCTAGATGCAAAGGGTGATTTCATTTTAAATGACACTTCACATGCCGAGTTACAACCCTTATTACAAGAGCTGTTTATATTAAACAAGGGGTAATCAGACTAAAATTAATCTTCTTTTTTTGTTAGAGAATTCTCATTTCTCCGACTATTACATTTTTATAGCTAAACCCTATCAAATCATATCCTAATATAATGTTAGTTGGTATGGTAAAACACTAGTTATATCGTATATTTGCATTCTATTTAGAACTAATCTATTTAAGATTTATGATTAAAGTTTCTGAAACAGCTAAAAACAAAGTCGTTGAACTTATGAAAGAAGACGGCTTTAATCCTAGCACCGACTATGTAAGAGTTGGTGTAAAAAGTGGGGGCTGCTCTGGCTTGTCCTATGATTTAAAGTTTGATAAAACCCATATTGAAGAAGACAAAATGTTTGAAGATAATGGTGTTAAAATCATAGTAGATAAAAAGAGTTTTTTATATCTCATTGGTACTACATTGGAGTATTCTGGTGGACTAAACGGTTCTGGATTTGTATTTAACAATCCTAACGCCAACCGTACCTGTGGGTGTGGAGAGTCATTTTCATTGTAAACGCCCGTCCCAACCTTCCTGAAAGGAAGGAGTTTTAAAATCTAAAAAATAATATGTCAAAATATACTGAAGACGATTTAAGAGAAGAGTTAAAGACCAAAGAATACGAATATGGTTTTTACACAGACATAGAGTCTGACACATTCCCTATTGGTCTAAATGAAGAAATCGTAATCGCCATTTCAAAGAAGAAAGGGGAGCCCGAATGGATGACAGAGTGGCGACTAGAGGCTTTTAAAGGATGGAAAGAAATGATTGAGCCAGATTGGGCAAACGTACATTATCAAAAGCCCGATTTCCAAGCCATATCCTACTATTCTGCTCCAAATAGCAAACCTAAATACGACAGTATTGACGAGGTTGATCCTGAACTATTAGCAACGTTTGAAAAATTAGGGATTTCACTAGACGAGCAAAAGAAATTGGCAGGAGTAGCAATGGACGTTGTTGTCGATTCTGTTTCTGTAGCAACGACTTTCAAGAAAACATTGGCCGAAAAGGGCATTATTTTCATGAGTATTTCTGAAGCCATTAAGGAACATCCTGAGTTGGTTAAAAAATATATTGGCACAGTCGTGCCACGAAAGGATAATTTCTATGCAGCACTTAATTCTGCTGTGTTTTCAGATGGGTCATTCTGTTACATTCCAAAAGGAGTAAGATGCCCTATGGAATTATCCACCTATTTTAGAATCAATCAAGCTGGCACTGGTCAGTTTGAAAGAACCTTAGTTATTGCTGATGAAGGTAGCTATGTCAGTTATTTAGAAGGTTGTACAGCACCTAGTAGAGATGAAAACCAACTGCATGCAGCAGTAGTAGAGCTTATTGCTTTGGACGATGCTGAGATAAAATATTCAACCGTCCAAAACTGGTACCCAGGAAATGCTGAAGGAAAAGGCGGTGTTTTTAATTTTGTGACCAAAAGAGGGATTTGTGAAAAAAACGCGAAGATTTCTTGGACTCAGGTAGAAACAGGAAGTGCTGTCACATGGAAATATCCTTCATGCGTTTTAAAAGGTGATAATTCAGTTGGTGAATTTTACTCTATTGCTGTTACTAACAACTACCAACAGGCAGATACAGGTACTAAAATGATTCATTTGGGTAAAAACACCAGATCTACCATAATCTCTAAAGGAATTTCTGCTGGTAAATCACAAAATTCATATCGTGGATTAGTTCAGATAAACTCTAGAGCTGAGAATGCTCGTAATTTTTCACAATGCGATAGTTTACTGATGGGTAACGAATGTGGTGCACACACCTTCCCGTACATAGAAGCTAAGAATAAAACAGCGCAGATAGAACACGAAGCTACAACCAGTAAAATAGGTGAAGATCAAATTTTCTATTGTAACCAACGTGGTATCGATACCGAAAAGGCCATCGCGCTTATTGTTAATGGATTTAGCAAAGAAGTATTAAACAAACTCCCTATGGAATTTGCCGTTGAAGCCCAAAAATTATTAGAAATCAGCTTAGAGGGTTCAGTAGGATAAAAACTAGCATACAATGAAACATATAATTTACGTATTCGCACTTTTATTGGTACTAAGTTCTTGTAAGAATAACAAATCACAAGAAGAAGTTACAGAGGAGGTAGAAGAAATTCAAAAAGAAGGAGTAAAGCTTTATGCATTGGATGGCGGGACGGTGAAAGCCAATATGCTTGAGCTTTTTTCGCAAGATACGACCTACCAAGGTCAGTCAAAAACATTTGCTGATGCCTTCTATATTATTGAACACCATGAAGGAAGATTACTTTGGGATGCAGGTTTAGCAGAAGGATTAGTGGGGCAAGAGCCTTTTACAACTCCAAACGGAGCTTTTACTGTATCCAGAAAAGATTCCGTAGTTTCTCAATTGGCTGAATTAAAATTAGCACCCGCCGATTTTGATTACATCGCGGTATCGCACACGCATTTTGATCACACCGGCTCAGCTTCAAAATTCGCTGATGCCACATGGTTAGTTCAACAAACCGAATATGATTTTATCACTAGTGAAGAGCAGAAAGAAGGTGATAACTATAAAGCTATTGCGGGTCTCACAAATGTAAAAACTTTAAATGGGGATTTTGATGTATTTGGAGATGGTACTGTAGTCATAAAATCAATGCCAGGACATACTCCGGGACATCAAGTATTGGCATTAGAACTAGAAAATGCAGGGACAATATTGCTGACAGGTGACTTATATCACTTTCAAGAAAACAGAGACAGTAAAGGTGTGCCAAGTTTTAATTACGATGTTGAAGCTACTTTAAAAAGTATGGAGGCTTTCGAGGCTTATGCTAAAGAGAATAATGCAGATGTCTATATTCAGCATAGTCCAGCTGATTTTAACCGTTTACCGAAATACCCAGCATATTTAGATTAAAACCATGAAAAAGCTTTTAATTTTTTGTCTTTGCTTAGTCAGTATCGTGTCGTGTAAAAATGATTCAAAATCTGACAGTGACATTGACTCAAGTTCAAAATCTTATGACCAAAACGACGGGCTAATTACGATGCGTGGTGATTTTATTTTTGATGAAAACCAAAATGCTGCAGTATTAAAAACACAAAATGATATTTACGGAGTAGTACTTGACGATGTGATGCATCAATTAAACGAAAAGGTAAAGCCCTTAAAAAAAGAATATACCGATATGGTGCCAGTAACTGTTAGAGTTAGACGTTTTGAAAAAGACACTAATGAAGAAGGCTGGCAATACAAAGTTGAAATAAAAGAAATACTAAAAATAGAAGCACCTGATCCCAATCAGGACGATGTTATAAAATTAGAAAATTAAGATATGTTAAAGATAAATAACCTTCATGCAAGTGTAGAAGATAAGCAGATTTTAAGAGGTATAAACCTTGAAGTCAACCCTGGTGAGGTGCACGCCATCATGGGGCCCAATGGCTCAGGAAAAAGTACTTTGGCTGCTGTAATTGCTGGCAAGGAAGAATATGAGGTTGAAAAAGGAGAAATCCTTTTTGAAGGCGAAGATATTGATGAATTAGCTGCCGAAGAACGTGCACACAAAGGCATTTTTATGTCCTTTCAATATCCTGTGGAAATTCCTGGGGTTAGTGTTACCAACTTTATGAAAACGGCCATCAACGAAACTCGAAAAGCAAAAGGTCTTGAGGATATGCCCGCCAACGAGATGTTAAAGCTAATTCGTGAAAAGTCCGAGATGTTAGAAATTGATAGAAAATTTTTATCACGTTCGCTTAACGAGGGCTTTTCTGGTGGAGAGAAAAAACGTAATGAGATTTTTCAATTGGCCATGATAGACCCAAAACTTGCCATCTTGGATGAAACGGATTCTGGGCTTGATATTGATGCCCTTAGAATTGTAGCAAACGGTGTTAATAAATTAAAAAGCAAAGACAATGCTGTTATTGTTATTACGCACTATCAAAGATTGTTAGATCATATTGTACCGGATTTTGTCCATGTGTTACATCAGGGACGTATTGTAAAGTCTGGCACTAAAGAATTAGCTCACGAGTTAGAGGCCAAAGGATACGATTGGATTAAGGAAGAGATTGAGGCATAGTTAGTCATTGTTTTGGTCATTGAGGTCTTACACTGAGTTTATCGAAGTGCTCTCGAAATGACCATTTAGATTTGATTACCATTTAAAAAATAATGAACGGACACTTCGAGAACCTCAGTTCAGTGTCCAAAGACAGAAATATGAATTTAAAAGAAAAATTAGTAGCGTCGTTTATGGCATTTGAGGAAATGGTGGATATAGATTCACCAGTCCACGATATACGTAGTGATGCTTTTAAAATATTTGAAGACGAAGGGTTTCCTACCAAAAAGCAAGAGGCTTGGAAATACACGTCCTTAAATTCTTTGCTAAAAACGGATTACAGTGTTTTTCCAAAAAAAGATGAAGTTTTAGAATTTAGAGATGTAAAACCTTACTTTATCCATGATATAGATGCTTATAAAATTGTGTTTGTAGATGGTAAGTATGCGTCTCATTTGTCTCAAACCACACACGATGGTATAGATGTTTGCTTAATGTCTTCAGCTTTAAGTAAGCCGAAGTATCGTCCAATTATTGAAAACTATTTCAACAAAGCAACTCAAGGAGATAGCCTTTCATCATTAAACACAGCGTTTTCTAGAGAGGGAGCCTATATCCATATACCAAAGAACAAATTGGTGGATAAGCCAATTCAGATTTTACATTTTGCAACAGGTAAAGAGTCTGCTTTAATGCTTCAACCACGTAATTTGGTTGTTGTAGATGAAAATTCACATGTTCAGATTATTGAGCGTCACCAAAGTTTAACGGAAAACCCTGTGTTGACTAATAGTGTGACCGAAATTTTCACAAATAAACGTGCTATTGTCGATTACTACAAAATTCAAAATGACAAACAAACGTCATCTTTAATAGACAACACATTTATAAAACAAAAGGACGAAAGTATTGCCAAGGTCCACACCTTTTCTTTTGGAGGAAAGTTAACCCGAAACAACCTCAACTTCTTTCAGCATGGTGAGCGTATCGACTCTACGCTAAAGGGAATTACCATTATTGGTGATAAGCAGCATGTGGATCATAACACATTAGTACACCATATTGAGCCGAATTGCGAAAGCCACCAAGATTATAAAGGCATTTTTGGAGACAATGCAACAGGCGTGTTCAATGGAAAGGTTGTTGTGGAAAAAGAAGCCCAGAAAACCAATGCGTTTCAGGCCAATAACAATGTCCTTTTAAATGACAAAGCGACCATTAATACCAAGCCTCAACTCGAGATCTTTGCGGATGATGTAAAATGTTCTCATGGTTGTACTATTGGTCAATTAGATGAAAGCGCCATGTTTTATTTACGCTCTAGAGGTATTCCGGAAAAAGAAGCTCGTGGTCTTTTAATGTTTGCGTTTAGTAATAATGTTTTAGATTCTGTAAAGATTCCTGAAATTAAACAACGTATTACCAAGCTTATTGCCAAAAAATTAGGAGTAAATATTGGATTTGAATTGTAATGGGCACATCCAAAACACATATTGAATTCGATGTTAAAAGCATAAGAAAGGACTTTCCTATATTAAAAAGAGAAGTTAGCGGTAAACCACTCATATATTTTGATAACGCCGCAACGTCTCAAACCCCACAGCAAGTTATTGATGTCATTGTCGATTATTACAGTAATTACAATGCCAATATTCACAGAGGGGTTCATAGTTTAAGTCAGGAGGCTACGGACAAATACGAGCAAGCTCGTAAAAAAATTCAAAGCCACTTTAACGCAAAACATGTCCATGAGATTATTTTCACTTCTGGGACAACCCATGGCATCAATCTTGTCGCCAATGGCTTTTCTAGCCTATTGAAAAAAGGAGATGAAATTATTGTTTCTGCGCTAGAACACCACAGCAATATTGTGCCTTGGCAGATGCTTTGTGAACGGACAGGTGCTACATTGAGAGTCCTTCCGATGAATGAGGATGGAGAATTAATACTTTCTGAATTTGACAACATTCTCAATGACAATACAAAACTAGTTTTTGTCAACCATATTTCGAATGCCTTAGGAACAATCAACCCTATAGAAACTATCATTGAAAAAGCACACAAGGTCGGTGCTGCTGTATTAGTTGACGGAGCGCAATCTTGTCCACATATAAAGCCAGACCTGCAAAAGCTTGATGTAGATTTTTACGTCTGTTCTGCTCACAAAATGTGTGGACCTACTGGTGTTGGGATGTTGTATGGGAAGCAAGAATGGTTAGAAAAATTACCCCCATATCAAGGTGGTGGAGAAATGATTGCAGAAGTCAGTTTTGAAAAAACAACATACGCGGGCTTACCACATAAGTTTGAAGCTGGCACGCCAAACATTTGTGGAGGCATCGCTTTTGGAGCAGCTATAGATTATATGAATTCCATTGGGTTCGAAAACATAGCGGCTTACGAAAACGAATTGCTAGGCTATGCCACTCAAAAACTCTTAGACATTGATGGTGTTAAGATTTATGGCACTTCAAAACATAAGACTTCAGTAATTTCTTTTAATGTTGGGAATATCCACCCTTATGATATCGGAACACTATTGGATAAGATGGGCATTGCCGTAAGAACGGGTCACCATTGTGCACAACCAATTATGGATTTTTATGGCATTCCCGGAACCATAAGAGCATCTTTTATGTTTTACAATACAAAAGAAGAAATTGACAATTTTATATCAGGTTTAAGAAAAACTATAGCTATGTTAAGCTAAGAGTTTCACTCACAAAATATTACAGAAAAGCACCTTTAAAAGGTGCTTTTTTTTGCTCTATGCAGTTCGTCGAAAACTTTAGGGTTTTCTTAAAATTTCGTTAATATTTTAAATAAATAATAATATATTCGGCAAGATTTAACCCAAAAATATATTAATAACCCAAAAATATATTAAAATGAAAAGAACCTTATTAGGAATGGCTGCAATGGCTCTTCTATTAACAGGCTGTAATGAAGACAGTACTGAATTACAAGAGCAACAGGCAAAAGTGGACATGAGTGATTTTTACCTCTATACTGATGCTGACGACAATGGCTCAACAAGCAGAGCAGCATTGGATAAGTCTTGTGCTTCTATGGCTGTTTTAAACAGACAGTTAGATGAAAACCCTGGACTCTATAAAAAGATGTTCGATATAGAAGCTACATCCAGACGATTTATCAATGGTAAAAAACCCGATGGTGCCGGAAATGGAAATGGCAATGGAAACGGTGGCGGAGGTAACGACGGAGGTGGCGGAGATCCACCTGTAGATGACGGACTAGGTATACTAAATATTCCTGTATATATCTATGTTGTTTACTCTAACAGTTCTCAGAACATTAGTGATCAACAAATCAATTCACAGATGACTGTGTTAAATAACGATTTCAATGATACGTCTTCAAGTAACACCTTGTATGGTGACCAAACTGCTGATATCGATATTACATTTGATTTACAAGTTGTAGATAGACAAGCTAACAGCACCTCTTCTTGGGGTACTAGTAATGCACTTAAAAATGCCTACCCAGCGCAACCAGGTTACTTAACCATGTGGGTTGCCAATATTGGGGGTGGTATTTTAGGTTATGCACAATTCCCTGGTGGAAATGCTTCTACTGATGGTGTCGTTATGTCTCCTCAGTACTTTGGTACAACAGGTACAGCTACTGCTCCTTTTGATGGCGGTCGCACCACAACTCACGAAGTTGGTCATTGGATGAACCTTCGCCACATATGGGGAGATGGAAGGTGTCGTCAAGACGACTTTGTATCTGACACACCAGATTCTGACCGTCCAAATTACGGTTGCCCAGGAAACCCTACACATTGTAAGTCTCCTGATATGACGGAAAATTATATGGACTATACAAATGATGACTGTATGCACCTGTTTACAGAAGGACAAAAAGCTAGAATGCGTGCTGTATTTGCTCCTAGTGGACCTAGAGCTGCTTTGGTAGGAAACTAACTCTTACACAACACAAACATAAATCTTAAAGAGCACTTAAATAAGGTGCTCTTTATGTTTATGGCATTATTATAGATAGTCTCTAAAATGTAATATCTTTACTAGAAACCTATTGTTATGAAAATTCTATTCAGTTTACTTACCCTCATTCTCATCACTAAAGAATGCAATGACTCAAAAAACAATTCTCTTACTGAAGAATCTCAAAACGCTAGCAAAATTGAACAAAACGATGATATGTTGATTACATACACCATCCAAAGTCGAGGTCTGTTTGAAGAAGTTGTAATTGCAAATAATACCATAAAAACTAAAAACGGAAGAGATGCTTCAAATGAAAGTACTGAAGCATTAGACTCAAAAGATTGGGAGGCACTTCAAAAAGAAATTAGTACTGTTAACCTTCAAAAATTACCAGAACTTAAAGCACCAACCGATAAACGCCTTTATGATGGCGCCGCCATGGCAACTTTAAAAATAAATAAGGGTGGTAAAGAAATTACGACTCCTACCTTTGACCATGGCTATCCTCCAAAGGCTATAGAATCACTTGTGAATAAAGTGTTAAGTCTTAAAGAAAGTGCTTCAAAAGACTAGATATTCGTACTTTTGTATAAAATTAAAGTATGAAGATTGAGGACATCCAGAACGATATTATAGACGAATTTTCAATGTTCGATAATTGGGAAGACCGCTATCAATATATGATAGATTTAGGGAAGTCTTTGCCGCTAATCGATGAGCGCTATAAAACCGAAGATAATATTATAAAAGGGTGTCAAAGCAAAGTTTGGGTACATGCCGAAATGGAAGATGACAAAGTCGTTTTTACAGCAGATAGTGATGCTATTATTACCAAAGGTATTATTGCGATTTTAATTCGTGTATTTTCTAATCAACACCCTAAGGATATTTTAGATGCTGATACAGAATTTATAGATCAAATAGGGCTTAAAGAACATTTGTCACCCACAAGAGCTAACGGATTGGTAAGTATGGTAAAACAACTTAAGATGTATGCCATTGCATACCAAACACAATTGAGTTAATTAAAAATTATAGGTCGGTGATTGAGGCACTCGAAATGACCTATTTAATTAAATACAACGGACACTTCGAGAGCCTCAGTGTCCAAGAAATAAAATGAGCGAAACAACAATAGACACTAACGCCTTGGGCGAAAAAATAGTACGGGTTTTAAAAACGATATACGACCCTGAAATTCCTGTGGACATTTATGAACTGGGATTGATATATGATGTATTCGTCAATGAGGATTACGAAGTAAAAATTTTAATGACCTTAACGACACCAAATTGCCCGGTTGCTGAAACTTTGCCTTTGGAGGTTGAGGAAAAAGTAAAATCACTAAACGATGTAAAGGATGCTGAGGTTGAAATAACCTTTGATCCACCCTGGTCTCAAGACTTAATGAGCGAAGAAGCAAAATTAGAATTAGGAATGCTATAACCAATGGCAGAAGAAATAATAAATAGAGTTGCTAACAGCAAACTTAAGGTTTTGGATCTGGAACAATGCTATCCTGAAGGGGAGCGTGTTCTTTTCGATGTAAAAGACTGGCTTTATGAGGGCTTTGTTTTAAGGGAAAAAGAGTTTAGAGCTGCAATAAAAGAACATGATTGGTCTCAATACAAAGATGTTTACGTTGCTTTATATTGCTCTACAGATGCCATTGTGCCAGATTGGGCTTTTATGTTATTGACCATACAGTTAGAGCCGTATGCAAAGGTGGTGGTTCATGGAGACTTAACACAGTTAGAAACACAGATTTTCAATAAAATTATTGCAGATTTAGATATCGAGGCCTACCGTGATGCTCCAGTTATCATTAAAGGCTGTGCCACCAAACCCATTCCGTTAAATGCAATCTTGTCCATAACCCAAAAGCTAAAACCCATTGTAAAATCGATTATGTTTGGCGAAGCTTGTTCTTCAGTTCCGTTATACAAGAAAAAATAATATATTTAACCGTTAGTAATGAAATTGACATGTCACATTGAGCGTAGTCGAAATGCATAAAATTCACAATTTCAATTGTTTTCGACTACGCTCAAACTGACATTTTGCAGTTTTTAGACATTAAATTTTAATTTCACTCAACGTTAATCTTTAATCACTAATAATCAACAGTATGAAAAACCTATGTCGTATCCTTTGTTTGTTATTTGTAACAAGCACTGTTAGTTTTGCCCAAACCAAAGAAGAACTTCAAGAAGAAAAGAAAGAAAAACAGGCTCAAGCTGATAAGTTTCAAGCAGAAGCTGATGCTCTCCAAAAACAAATTGATGCCTTACCAGGGTGGCGAGTTGGAGCTTTCGGTGTTATTGGCGGAAGTATTTCAGAATTTAATAATTGGTATGCTCAAGGCGCACCAAATAACAGTTCGGGGAATATTGGTTTTACATTAAATGCTTATGCAAACAAAATTGAAGAAGGCTATTTTTGGCGAAATGCATTAAACCTCAACCTTAAATGGGTAAAGTTAGATGACAAGGACGACCCAACGGACAATGATAGTTTTGAGCCACCCACAGATGTCTTTAACATCACTTCCTTATACGGTAAAAATATCACCCCTAAAATTGCCGCTTCTGCATTAATGGAGTACAGAACAACGATTTTAAATAATTTTAATGACCCTGGGTATTTAGATCTTGGTGTTGGTTTTACATGGACACCGATTGACAACCTTATTGTTGTGGTACATCCATTAAACTACAACTTTGTATTTAGTGACGAGGATGCTGTTTTTGAATCCTCACTTGGTGCTAAAATTTTAGCGGATTACACCCGGAAAATTGGTGCCATTAACTTTAAGTCTAATCTATCGATGTTTCAGAGTTATGAGTCTTCTAACTATTCTAACTGGACGTGGATAAACTCATTTTCTTACACCCTATGGAAAGCCATTGGTGTTGGTTTTGAATTCGGATTACGAAACAACAGACAAGAAGCCTTAAGCTATATTTTAGATTTGCCAGTTGAAGATGGTGGTGACCCTAATGCAACGTTTGATAGTGTTGACAATGACTTACAAACCTATTGGACTTTAGGGTTAGCTTATAGTTTCTAAAATAATTAAATACCTTTGTAAAAGGCCAACAAGATTTTTTTGTTGGTCTTTTATATTTCTGCTAATTAAACTCCTTTTCCTTATCCCGCTTTTTAAACAAGCGCTTAAAAAATCCATCACGGGTTTCTGGTTCGCAATCCAAATCCTCTAAAACGGTTTCACTTGTTCTCCCGAAATTTGCAGAGGTTATTTCTTTAAAAGTCCTATCTCTGTTCAGCTTTTGATAAAACTTTGCAAAAATAGGAAGTGCTGAATTTGCGCCTTGGCCTTGACCTGTTGTCCTAAACCCTATTTGGTGGTTGTCATTACCAACCCAAGTTACCGTCACTAAATTAGGCGTCAATACCACAAACCAGCCATCTTTATTGTCTTGTGTGGTGCCTGTTTTTCCAGCGATAGCGTTTTGTAAACCATAGGTACTTCTCAATCGTGTGGCAGTACCTTCGTTAACTGTGGTTTTCATAAATTCAATAAGCACCTCACGTGTATAATCACTGAATGCTTTAACACTCGCAATCTTAGGTTCAAATTCTGCAATGATGTTACCTTCTTTATCTTCTATTTTAGTGATTCCAAACGGTTTTACGGCAACCCCATTATTAACAAAACTCGAGTATGCCGATGCCAAATCCGCAACACTTAATTCTGCCGTACCCAAGGCTAATGAAGGTTCGTTGGGCAAATCTTTTGTAATGCCCATTTTCTTTGCTTGCTCTATAACGCTTGGCAATCCTGTTTTATCCAACACCTTTACCGAAATAGTATTAACCGATTTACTCAATGCTTTCTCAAGTGAATAATTAATATGCGGATCTTCTTCATCTTCTCCCGAATTACTTGGCGTCCAATCTTCATAATTGGTGTATGTTACCTCTGAAGGTGAAAAATTCGTGCAGGGTTTCATGCCGTTTTCTATAGCAGCAGCATAAACGATAGGCTTAAATGTTGAACCGACTTGTCTTTCACTCTGTGATACATGGTCGTACTTAAAAAACCGATAATCAATACCTCCGATATACGTTCTTATAGCACCAGAAGATGGATCAATCGACAACATCCCAGCATTTAAAAATTTTAAATAGTGCTGTAAGCTGTCTGCTACTGTAATGGATTGTATGGTATCCCCTTCCCAATTGAATAATTCAACATTCCGCTTCACATTTAAGGAGTCCTGAATCTGCTCTTCTGATAGTCCCTGCGATTTTAAGTTTTTATATTGAGGCAATTGTTTCAACATGTTCTTTACCATGTCTTTACTTTTTAGCCACGGTGCTGAATTACCATAAGCAGCTTCAAATGCTTTTTGAAGTTTTGTGATATGCTCTTTCATGGATGTCTCAGCGTATTGCTGCATCTTATAGTCTAATGTGGTATGGACCACCAAACCGTCTTTATACAAGTTATAACTGCCGCCTTCAGGATTTTTTAAAGTATCTAAAATAGATACTAACTGCTTTTTTATAGCTTCCCTAAAATAAGGAGCAATACCTTGGTCGTGGCTATAAGGCTTGTAATCCAATATAATCTCCTGCGCTTTATAAACACTCACGGAATCTTTTTCTAAATAGCCATAATTTGCCATTTGTTCTAAGACCACGTTTCGGCGCCCAATACTTCTCTCTAAATGTAATCTTGGGTTATAATACGTGTTAGCCTTTAAGGTGCCCACTAAAAGTGCTGCTTCGGACACTGTTAGGTCTTTGGCCGATGTATTGAAAAATTTTTGGGACGCACTTTCAATCCCATAGGTATTATCTGAAAACGGAACAGTGTTGAGATAAAGTGTCAATATCTCTTCCTTTGAATAGATATTTTCGATTCGTTTTGCTGTAATGGATTCCTTTATTTTATTGATTGGGGTACTTAGTAACCAATAGTTTTTACGTCCGAATAAATTCTTGGCTAATTGTAAGGTAATTGTGCTTCCGCCACCTGCAGATTTATCTTGTAGAATGAGATTCTTAATAAAGACTCTCAGCAAGCTCATGTTATCGACACCATCATGTTCATAAAAACGGGCATCCTCAGTTGCTACAAGGGCATCGATGAGATGTTGTGGGAAGTCGTCATAGTCTATAGGTTGCCGATCGTAAATAAAATACTTACCGATGAGTTCCTCGTTTCTATCTAAAAGTTGTGTTGATTCTTCCTGGCTTATAGAGCTCAGTTCTTCAGTCGTAGGCAATTTACCAAATGCTCCAAAATATATGCTTAGGTAAAATAGAATTCCGAAAAGCAAACAAGATGCAACACCAATAGATGTCCATCGAATCCATTTGTTTTGCATTCGTTTAGTAACCCAAACAAAAGCAGGATGATTTTTTAGCTGTTTTAGAAATGGATTCATCCGTTTTAAATTGAATCTATCTCTTCAACGTCTGGATATAAAAAGTTGTTGTACGGAAAGCGTGTGACATGGATTTCTCGAACTTCTTTATAAACGCGCTTTCTAAATTCGTCCATGTTTTCCTTATTGATTGCAGAAATGAACAAGGCATTATCCCCTAATCTACCCATCCACGTTTTTCTCCATTCTTCTAACGAATAATTGGCCTTGGTGCGTACTTCGATTAAATCATCTTCGTCGTAAGGTTCTGGTTCGTAAGCATCTATTTTATTGAATACCATGATCGTTGGCTTATCCTTACTTTCAATATCATCCAAGATTTGATTCACGGATTCGATATGTTCTTCAAAATTGGAGTGTGAAATATCCACCACATGAAGCAACAAATCTGCTTCTCTAACCTCATCCAACGTACTTTTAAAAGATTCAACTAGCTGTGTCGGTAATTTTCTAATAAACCCAACCGTATCACTGACTAAAAATGGAAGGTTACCAATAACCACTTTACGTACAGTTGTATCTAATGTTGCAAAAAGTTTATTCTCTGCAAACACATCACTTTTCGAAATGACATTCATTAACGTCGATTTCCCAACATTGGTATAACCGACAAGTGCTACTCTCACCAATTTACCACGATTACCACGCTGTACGGCCATTTGCTTATCAATAGTCTTTATCTTGGCTTTTAGCAAGGCTATTTTATCACGTACAATCCGTCTATCGGTTTCTATCTCAGTCTCACCAGGACCACGCATACCAATACCACCTTTTTGTCGCTCAAGGTGCGTCCACATCCCTTTTAATCGTGGCAACAAATATTCACATTGCGCTAACTCTACTTGTGTGCGTGCATAACTAGTTTGTGCCCGTTGAGCAAAAATATCGAGGATGAGATTGGTACGGTCTAGTATTTTACAATTTAAGATCTTGCTGATGTTCCGTTCTTGTGCGGGTGAAAGTTCATCATCAAAAATAACAGTGCCGACCTCGTGTTCATCCACAAACTCTTTTACTTGGTTCATCTTACCAGACCCTATAAAAGTCTTAGGGTTTGGCATATCTACTTTCTGTGTAAATCGTTTTAAAACTTCTCCACCTGCGGTATAGGTTAGAAACTCTAACTCATCAAGATATTCTTTCGACGTTTCCTCATCCTGTTCCTGCGTAATCACTCCGACCAATACGGCTTTCTCTAAATTAATATCCTTTTTTTCTAACATGCTACAAAGTTAAACAATTAGCTAAACTCAAATTAACGCATAATGACTTATATTTAACCTTATGACTGATTATAACCACTACACCATCGCTTTTTACAACATAGAAAACCTTTTTGATACTGTTGATGACGTTCATACAAATGACGACGATTTTTTGCCTTATTCTGCTAAACGCTGGACGGACAAACGCTATCAGAAAAAATTACGAAAGCTAGGGCAGGTTATTTCGCAAATTGGAAACGATGATGTCGATCTACCGCCTGTAATTGTTGGGTTAGCCGAGGTTGAAAATGAAAAAGTTGTTTCAGATTTAATACAAAGCAAATATCTGAAACATTACGACTACGGTATTGTTCATTACGATTCCTCCGACGAACGAGGCATTGATGTGGCTTTTATTTACGATAAAAATCGATTTAAAGTGCTTACATCAGAACCTTATACCATTCATTTAGAAAATGAGTTAGGAGAACGAGATTTTACAAGAGATGTGCTTTTAGTGACAGGTGAATTGGATGGTTCATTGGTTCATATTATCGTTAACCATTGGTCTTCTCGTCGCGAAGGGGTTCTAGAAACAGAATACAAGCGCTTGGCTGGTGCCGAAGTGGTAAATAGCATTATTGCCCAACTACAAAATACATACTCAAACCCTCAAGTTATTGTCATGGGTGACTTTAATGACAACCCGGATAATAACAGTGTGTTACGCATAGAGCAAACATCGAGCCTTTATAATCCTTTTAAAACCTTATGGACAGAAGAACGGGGAAGTCAGGCCCACTATTCGGAATGGAATCTTTTTGATCAAATCTTATTTTCAGTCAATTTTTTTGATGCTAATGATTCACCACTGGACTTTAAAAAGGCCAATATATTCGATTCAAAATTTTTGACACAGTATCATGGTAAATACAAAGGAGAACCGTTTAGGACTTACGTTGGCAAACGCTATAAAGGTGGTTATAGTGACCATTTCCCTGTGTATATTGAAGTGAAACAAAAATCTTAAACATGCTTTGGCGTTGTTTTATTTTTATTCTATTACCACTCGCCGTTTTTGGACAGCAAGATCCGCAATACACCAATTATATGTATGCCATGCAAGTGGTTAATCCTGCCTATGTAGGTTTAAACGAAAGCCTTTCTGTAGGGGTTTTATACAGAAACCAATGGACAGGCTTTGACGGAGCACCAGAAACAGGAACACTTTTTGGACATTCGCCTCTTAGTTCAAAAATAAGCGTTGGGTTATCAGTAATCGCAGATCAAATTGGGCCCGTTAAGGAAACCAATCTTTATACTGATTTGTCCTACACTATTGAACTTAACGAAACGCACAACCTAGCTTTCGGCATAAAAGCCGGGGCGACATTTCATAATATTGGCACAAATACACTAACGGTTTTCGATCCTAATGACCCCTTTTTTAATGAAAGGGTTAATAGCACAACACCCAATTTTGGGGCGGGTTTATTTTTTTATTCTGATAACTATTACGCAGGATTTTCAATCCCTAATTTTTTGAATGCAGTTCACCTCAACGCAAACAACAACCGATTAGGAACCGAAACACAACATTTTTTCTTTACTGGGGGTTATGTGTTTTCACTATCCGAAACCGTAAAATTGAAACCTTCTTTTTTGGTGAAATCTGCTTTTGAAGCCTCTACATCATTTGATTTAAATCTAAATACACTCCTTTACGACACATTAGAACTTGGCGCATCTTACCGTTATGATGATTCTTTTTCTGCGTTGGTAAATTTTGCAGTTCAGCCAAACCTGAAGATTGGTTATGCTTACGATGCCATTGTTTCGGACATCCAACCTTTTGCACCCTCATCTCATGAGGTCTTTATTTTATATCAGTTCGATACATCAGATGACAGAAGAATTAAATCGCCACGGTTTTTTTAAACTACCAACTTTTAAAAGGCTTTTTACTCAATTGAGAATTGTAATATTTTGTATCCCCAGTCACTTCGTTACCTAACCAAGATGGTTTTTCAAAAGACTCATTTTCGGTCTGTAACTCTACTTCTGCTAAAATCAAACCTTCATTATCCCCATAAAATACATCCACTTCGTAGATATGTTTACCCACTGGGATTTCATAACGCTTTTTGTCAATGATCCCCTTTTCGCATCGCAACAATAAGCCTTCCGCGTCTTCTTTTTTAAGTGGCGTTTCCCATTCAAATCGAGATAATCCATTTTCTGAAGATTTCCCTTTTATGGTTAAAATTCCTTCGTCATCTTTTAAACGAATCCTCACAGTACGTTCTGGATCTCGATTTAAAAACCCCTGTTTGATAGTATAAGATCTTACAGCCTGAGCCATAAAATCATTGGATGTTACTAAAAATTTTCGTTCAATTTCTATTGCCATGAATTAGACCAGGTTTTAAGAACATCAGATTTATAGATTCCTGAAGCAGGTGTGGCATTTGCCAAACTTATTATGGCTTTTGCAATCGTTTGTGGGTGAATGATTCGGTATTTTTTAAGTGGCCCAAATAAGAATGGGCGAATGACCTTCATGAGTATTTTGCCTATAGATTCCCCGATTCGTTTTTCTTCCCGTTCACCACCAATTAGTGAAGGTTGAACAATATAAGTGTTTTCAATATCCTGTTTTAACACATCATCTTCCATTTTTCCTTTTGTCCGATTATAAAATACAGAACTCTTTGGGTTTGCCCCCAAGGAAGACATGACTACAAACGTCTTAATTTTATTAGCCTTGCACAATTTTGAAGCGGTAACAGGTATACCGTAGTCTATTTTTGTATAAAGTTCTTTATCAGGTGTTTTGGTTTTAGTGGTACCAATACAGCAAAAAACTTCGTCAGCTTCAAAAGTGTCTTTATGCGACTCTAAATCCATCAGGTCTACAATATATTCTGTAATCTTTGGATGTGAGATTTCAATGCTGTTTCTATTAAACAATCTAATTTCAGAATATCTTGCATCGTTCAATAACAGTTTTAACAACCAACCGCCCGTTAAACCTGTAGAACCTAAAATTAGTGCCGTTTTACCCATAGATACATTGGTTTATATAAAGATATTATAAATTTGAATGATGGACGAACCTATTAACATTAGAAAGATCATCCATGTGGATATGGATGCATTTTATGCGTCCGTAGCACAAATGGATAACCCCGAACTTAGAGGTAAACCCATTGCTGTTGGTGGCGGTGGAAAACGGGGTGTAATTAGTGCAGCAAGTTACGAAGCGCGTAAGTTTGGTGTAAAAAGTGCCATGTCTGGTCGCTTAGCGGAAAAGCTTTGTCCTAATCTTATTTTTGTACGAACGGATTTTGAACGCTATAAAGAGATTTCAAATAAGATTCGAGCAATTTTTTTCGATTATACAGATCTGGTCGAACCGCTTTCCTTAGATGAAGCTTATTTAGACGTTACGGAAAACAAAAAAGGTCACCCAAGTGCATCACTTATTGCAAAAGAGATTAGGCATCGTATTTTTAATGAAGTTGGTTTAACAGCCTCAGCAGGTATTTCTATCAATAAATTTATCGCCAAAGTTGCCAGTGATTATAATAAGCCTAATGGACAAAAAACAGTTAATCCCGAAGAGGTTTTACAGTTTTTAGAAGATTTAGATATTCGTAAGTTTTATGGTGTTGGCAAAGTCACGGCTGAAAAGATGTACCAACTTGGCATATTTACCGGTAAGGACTTAAAATCAAAATCATTAGAATTTCTTGATGAAAAATTCGGAAAATCAGGAAGTTACTATTACCATGTGGTTAGGGGTGTTCATAACAGCCCTGTAAAGCCTAATCGAATTAGAAAATCCCTGGCAGCCGAACGCACCTTTAGTGAAAACTTATCGTCCGAAATTTTTATGCTCGAGAAATTAGAGCATATTGCAGCCGAAGTTTCAAGACGACTTAAAAAGGGTAATGTTGCTGGTAAAACCATTACTTTAAAGATTAAGTATAGTGACTTTACACTTCAAACACGTAGTAAAACCATAGCGCATTTTATAAATGATAGTGCTCTTATTCTTGAATATGCTAAAGAGCTTTTATACCAAGACAGCTTAAAAAATTCTGTACGGCTCTTAGGAATTTCACTCTCTAACTTAAATACTGAAGACAAAAAAAACGTCGAAAAGCCTCAAGAAAAATCAATTAGTGTTCAGTTAAGGTTTGATTTTTAATCACTAACTGGTCACAAGCAAAAGAATTGAATTTAAATTCTTAATTTTAAGTCACTCATCAATCTTCTAAACATGAAGCTCATAAAATTTCTTTTCCTAATCATTTTAGTATCATCCTGTAATAATTCAAAAAATGAAGGACTGACAACGGAAGAACCACAAGATCTGATTATTAACGATACTATTCAGCCAGTAGCTCCAGAAATTTTTTCAAAATTCAAAAGTATTAGAGATTTTACAATCAATTCTACAGAGGATGAAGCTTATTTTACATTACAAACCCCTTTAAGCGAAGTCTCTGTTATCATGAAACTTTTAAAGGACAATAGTAAATGGTCATCCCCAGAGATTACTACATTTTCTGGTCGTTACTCAGATTTAGAGGCTTACTTTTCTCCAGATAACTTAAGGTTATACTTTTCATCAAATCGTCCTGTTTCTCAAGATAGTACCAGCACTAAAGATTTTGATATTTGGTATGTTGAACGAAAGTCTACAAGCGATTCGTGGTCAAAACCCATTAATGTTGGTGCTCCAGTAAATACAAACGCTGATGAATTTTATCCCGCAATTACCAACTCCAAAAATCTATACTTTACAGCAATTACTGAAGAAACAGGACCTGGTGATGATATATTTATTAGCAAATGGGAAAATAATACGTACTCCAATCCAGAACAATTAAGTGATTCTATAAACACTAAAGGTGCGGAATTTAATGCGTACGTTTCGCCAGACGAATCCTTTATTTTATTTAGTGGATGGCGTCGACCAGATGGAATTGGTAGTGGAGACATTTATCTAAGTAAAAAAGTAAATGGCCAATGGCAAGGGGCTGAAAATTTAGGAAAGGCCGTAAATTCTAAGCAAATCGACTTTTGCCCCTACGTAAATTTGGAGACTCAAACGTTGTACTTTACAAGCCGCCGTTCGGGTTTGCAAAAACCAGATTCAGGATTTGTTAAAACGCAGGATTTAATGAAAGAGCTCAACAGATACGATGACGGATCAAGCAAAATATACAAAGTCGATTTTCAACTTGTCTTGAGCAACCTTTAGAAAAACAAAAAAGACTGGTCTTTATTTAACGTTGGTGATTTCCCTTACCCTTAGTGTATTAACCATCCCCTTTTCTGAAATTGGCATTGATGCTAAACTTATTGCCATATCCCCCTTTTTGAGAAAGCCTTCTTTTATAGCAATTCTATTGATATCTCCAACGGTTTCATCAGTGCTTACAAACTTATCATAATGAAAAGCTTGTACACCCCAAAGCAAACTTAACTGAGTTAATATTCTTTTGTTTGATGTAAACACTAAAATATACGCGGAAGGTCTCCATGCAGATATTTGAAATGCTGTATAACCACTATTGGTCAAGGTTGATATAACCTTAGCGTTGATTTCATTTGCCATATTTGCTGCATGGTAGCATATCGATTTTGTAATATATCGCTTTGTTCTAATGTGTGGTGGAGCGTGAGGCACTTCAATTAAAGAGGAGTCCTCAACACTTCTAATAATATTGGCCATTTGTCGGATGACTTGTACCGGATACTGACCTACAGACGTTTCTCCAGAAAGCATTACCGCATCTGCACCATCCATAACCGAATTAGCGACATCATTAACCTCTGCTCTTGTCGGAGTTAAACTCGTAATCATGGTTTCCATCATCTGAGTTGCAATAATGACAGGGATACGTGCTTTTTTAGCTTTAAGAACCAGTTGTTTTTGAATCAACGGCACTTCCTCTGCTGGTATCTCAACACCTAAATCTCCACGCGCCACCATTAATCCATCACAATACGCCACAATTTTATCTATGTTTTCTACAGCTTCGGGTTTTTCGATTTTAGCAATAATCGGAATTTTATGATCGCTATTGCCACTAATTAACTTCTCGAGCTGCATTAAGTCTTCGGCATGTCTAACGAAAGACAACGCAATCCAATCCACTTGCTGTTCAATAGCAAACAAGGCATCTTCAATATCTTTTTCGGTTAATGCTGGCTGTGAAATATTGGTGTTCGGCAGGTTTACTCCTTTTTTTGATTTTAAAGGGCCGCCTTGTATAACTTTTGCTTTGACTTCAGATTTTCTGTCTGTAGACACCACTTCAAAAATCAGTTTTCCATCATCCAACAAAATTCGCTCACCAGGATTGGCATCTTGAGGAAAGTTGTCATAGGTCATATAAACCCTATCTTTTGTGCCTTCAAAACGTTTGCCGGTAGCAAAAATAATTTCATCTCCTTCGTCAACGACCACTTCGCCCTTCATTACACCAACCCTTAACTTTGGGCCTTGTAAATCTCCTAAAATAGCAGCATTATACCCAAACTCATCGTTGAGCTCTCTAATCATTTTTATGCGCTCCTTAACGCCATCATAATCCGCATGTGAAAAATTAATTCTAAACACATTTGCTCCTTCATCGAGCATGGCTTTCAATATCTCTTTTTTACTTGTAGCTGGTCCTAAAGTGGCTACTATTTTGGTCTTTTTGTTGATCATTAACTTTAAAAAATTAAATATTCTTTATGTTTTACTGTAGATAAATCTACTTTATAACTTGTAATTATTTGGGGGATAGCCTGTAGTTTGCTCAGAATTTTTTTTTCACTGATATTCTGAATTTCATTAGAAATCTTGATAAAATAATCGACCTTTTTAAGCTCTGGGATAAGGTGATACGTTTTTACCGTTCTATCATTTTCTCCAAACAAAATACCAGAACTGTACAGACCATCTTTTTCTTTTTTACAAACATTTGCCACAAGGTTCCATGTGATGTAATCTGCTTTGTTTTCCCATTCGTAAATCACATATGACGATGAAAAATAATTGAAGTCTAAGTCGTGCTTATTTCGTTCTAATTTTATATTAAGACTTTGATTAAGTAAATACGCCAATCGATAATCTTCTAAACGGCAATGAATAGCAAAAAGCACATAATCTGCATCATAAAATTCATCCATCAATAGTTTGTGCAATGCCATATTTACATCTTATCGCCAGCGTAAATATAGTACATAAATAGCGTTATAAAGTTAAGATTTTATGAAACTTATGATCGTAAAATCACGAAAACGTTTTCGTAGAAGTGTTGGTTTTAGGTAATAAAACCCGTTCTTAAATCAGCTTGGTAATCTGTCTCTGAAATGCAAAAAAAGCGCGTTTTGAAGCTTTTTCTTCCGCCTTCTTTTTTGAAGTGGCTCTTGCTTTAGAAACGACTTTATCGTTAATACTTAGTTTAACGGAAAAATGCTTTAGTTGGTCATTGCCAGTATCCTCATATACCTCATAATCAAATGTGTTTTTCTCCTTTTGGCACCACTCAATAAGCAAACTTTTATAGCTAATTACCTTACCCTCTAGTTTTTCAATGTCCACATAAGGTTCAATCACATTTTTATGGATAAATTTTTCACAATACTTATACCCTCGGTCTAGATAAATAGCACCCACCAATGCTTCAAATAAATTGCCATGAATATTATTGCCAAAACTAGAATTAGGAATTCTACTTACCAATAGATTAATAAGATTTAAGTCTTTTCCTAATTCATTAAGGTGTTCTCTACTCACAACTTTAGATCGCATTTTAGTAAGGTAACCTTCATCACCATGAGGAACCTGACTAAATAAATAAGCAGCAATTACTGCACTTAACATGGCATCTCCAACAAACTCAAGTCGTTCGTAATTAATAGCATTACCCTTATTGTCTTTAATATTCATAGACCTATGGGTAAACGCCTTAATGTAAAGCGACTTCTTCTTTGGCTTAAAGCCTAATATCTTTCTTAATTGTAAAAAAAAATCCCCATCTTCTGAAGATCGGGACTTTAGTATGTTTAGTATTTCGAAACCCATTCGGGACTTAATCTATTTTTTTGAATAAAACACAAGCATTGTGACCGCCAAAACCAAAAGTATTACTCATGGCAACTTTAATATCTCGTTTTTCAGGAGTATTTAAGACCAAATTTAATTCTGGGTCAATATTTTCATCCACCGTTTCGTGATTGATAGTTGGTGGAACTACTCCATTTTCCATTGCCAAAATTGAAGCAATGGCTTCAATAGCACCAGCGGCACCTAATAAGTGGCCTGTCATGGATTTGGTAGAATTGATACTGATATTTTTTGCGTGATCCCCAAATACTTCTGAAATCGCCTTCAACTCAGCAACATCACCAAGTGGTGTAGATGTTCCATGGGTATTAATATGATCTACATCCTCTGGATTTAGACCCGCATTTTCTAAGCAATTTCGCATAACAGCCATAACACCTATTCCATCAGGATGAGGAGCTGTCATGTGGTAAGCATCAGAAGATAAACCTCCGCCTACAACCTCAGCATAAATTTTTGCTCCACGCGCTTTGGCGTGTTCGTATTCTTCTAAGACAATGGCACCTGCACCTTCACCAAGAACAAAACCATCCCGGTTAGCGTCAAAAGGTCTCGAAGCAGTCTCAGGACTATCGTTACGTGTTGACATAGCATGCATGGCATTAAATCCACCCATACCAGCAATAGTTACGGCAGCTTCGCTCCCTCCTGTGATAATCACATCACAATGTCCTAACCGAATTGTATTTAAAGCATCAATCATCGAATTCGCTGACGATGCACATGCAGAAACAGTTGTGTAATTCGGCCCCATAAATCCATATTTAATAGAAATATTTCCTGGAGCAATATCTGCAATCATTTTAGGTATAAAGAACGGGTTGAATCTTGGTGTGCCATCACCTTTAGCGTAGTTTAACACTTCATCTTGAAATGTTTCCAGCCCGCCAATTCCAGCTCCCCAAATTACACCTACTCTTAATTTATTTAGCTTATCAACGTCTAATTTCGCATCTATGATAGCTTCATCCGAAGCTACCATAGCGTATTGCGAAAATTTATCCATTCTTTTAGCTAACTTTCTGTCGATGAAGTCAGTGACTTCAAAGTTTTTTACTTCACAAGCAAACTGTGTCTTGAACTTTTCAGTATCAAAATATGTTATTGGTGCAGCACCACTTTTTCCGTTGACAAGACCATTCCAATAATCGTCCTTAGTATTGCCAATTGGTGTAAGTGCACCTAAACCAGTAACTACAACTCGCTTTAATTCCATAAAAATAAAGTTCTTATTTTGCTTCTTCTATATAAGAAATAGCTTGACCAACTGTTGCAATGTTTTCAGCTTGATCATCTGGGATTTGAATGTCGAATTCCTTTTCGAACTCCATGATTAATTCTACTGTGTCCAATGAATCTGCTCCTAAATCGTTAGTGAAGCTAGCTTCAGTAACAACTTCGTTTTCATCAACACCTAATTTGTCCACGATAATCGCTTTTACTCTTGATGCAATGTCTGACATAATCTTTTAATTTTAAGTTTTAATTAGACCGCAAAAATAAAAAACTTTATTTTAAAAAGTAGTTTTACTAATAAAATAAGCGTTTTTAATAATGCCTTATAAATATAAGTAATTCTTAATTGAGACCTAATTGTAATTAATTATTCTTTTTTTTGTTTGAATAACTAACCTTTGTCTGTACATGAAACGAATTGTAATCTTTGCGTCCGGATCTGGAACCAATGCTGAAAATTTAATAAAGTTTTTTCACAACAGAGAAACTGCTTCTGTTATTCAGGTATTGACTAACAATCCTTATGCCAAAGTTTTAGAACGTTGTAAAAATTTGAATGTTAGTGCTTTGTCATTTAATCGTGTGGCATTTTCAAAATCAGAGGATGTTTTAAATATTTTAAAGTCTACTAAACCAGACCTTATAGTTTTAGCTGGATTTTTATGGAAGTTTCCAGAATTTATTTTGAAAGAATTTTCTAATAAAGTAATTAATATCCATCCTGCGTTATTGCCAAAATATGGAGGCAAAGGGATGTACGGCATGCATGTGCATAAAGCTGTTGTGGCAAATAAAGAAAGTGAAACAGGGATAACTATTCATTATGTGAATGAAAATTATGATGAAGGAGCAATAATATTTCAGGCAAAATGTATTGTTTTACCATCGGATACTTCTGAAGACGTTGCTTCAAAAATCCATAAATTGGAAATGGAACATTTTCCAAAAGTTGTTGAAAAAACACTAAGTGAGTAAAAAAAAGAAAAAATATTATACCGTTTGGAAAGGCCATCACACTGGTGTTTTTGATTCCTGGGACGATTGCAAGGCCCAAATTAAAGATTTTAAAGGTGCGCAATACAAATCCTTTTCAACATTTGAAGCTGCAAAAAAAGCCCTTAAAGACAACTACAAAGATTACGTAGGCAAGACCAAGTCTTTTAAAAGTGAACTAACTGAAGAACAGCTTAAAAAAATCGGTAAACCAAACTTAAACTCCATTTCAGTTGATGCAGCTTCCTCAGGTAACCCAGGGAAAATGGAATATCGCGGTGTCGATACTAAAACGAAAAAACAACTATTTATTCAAGGCCCTTTTGAGGAAGGTACCAACAATATTGGTGAGTTTTTAGCTATTGTACATGGGTTGGCATTATTAAAACAAAAAAATAGTGATCGTATCATTTACACCGATTCCAAAACAGCTATGAGTTGGGTGCGAAAAAAAACCTGTAACACAAAACTTGAAAGAACTAAAAAAAACAAACCGGTTTTTGAGTTGGTTGACCGAGCCGTTAATTGGCTAAAAAACAATAGTTATAAAACAACTATCGTAAAATGGGAAACCAAAGCATGGGGAGAAATACCTGCTGATTTTGGGAGGAAGTAATTCAACTATTTTTTACCGATTTCTTTAAATCCTCAGGGTTACGATAATTGTTCCAAAAATATTCAATTTCAATAATCGTTTTATTAAGTTCCCTATAAAACATACTTGTGTGCTTGGTAATTACCGCTTCTCTACTTTCGTTATCAAATATTGAAACTTTAAACATTTTTGGGTTTGATTTAATTTGTGCAATGATTGCGTCTACCAATTCTATAAAGTTCATCGCATCTTTAGGTGTCCAAACCTCTAGCAAATAGCCTATTGTTGAATTGAATGAATCCTCAGCTTGCTTTGTCCACACTACTTTCATTCACTCTCTTTTTTGCGGCATTTATGACATTCTCGTGGCTTTTAACAAGTCCTTTGTCGCTTTGTGATTTACTAATTCTTAGAGCTTTTTTTATTTCCAAAGCTTTGGGCTCTGATAAAATATCGTTTGCTTTTTCTGTCAAAACATATTCCATATAGTTCTTCAGATTTCTACCTTGCTTTTTAGCTTTTTCTTCAAGCATCATAATGGTTTCTTCATCCAAAAGGACCTCTTTTCGTTTTTTATTAGCTTTCATTATGTATAATTTACGATAAATATACGTATAAATTACGATAAAACGCAAAATTTCAAATCCAGATTACTCATTGCAAATGGTTAATTTTTGATTTTTTAAGAAGATTCAAATCAAAAAAATCATGTACTTTTGCACCTTAATTCAAAGTGACTTAATGAGTAAATTAGTGATTGTCGGAACCGTAGCTTTTGATGCTATAGAAACACCTTTCGGGAAGACCGACAAAATCTTAGGAGGAGCTGGCACATTTATAGGGTTGGCAGCTTCACAGTTTAATGTTGATGCCTCAGTGGTTTCTATTGTTGGTGGGGATTTCCCTCAGGAATACCTCGACTTACTAGCTGATAGAAATATTGATATTTCTGGTATTGAAATCGTTAAAGACGGAAAAACATTTTTTTGGAGCGGAAAGTATCATAATGATATGAATTCCCGCGATACTCTAGTCACTCAATTAAATGTTTTAGAGCACTTTAATCCTATTGTACCTGAAGATTATAAGAATGCCGATGTTGTAATGTTAGGTAATCTTCACCCAATGGTTCAAATGAGCGTGCTAAAACAAATGTCCAAAAAACCCGAATTGGTCATTTTAGATACTATGAATTTTTGGATGGATTGCGCCCTTGTTGATTTACACGAAGTCATTAAGCATATTGATGTCATTACCATTAATGATGAAGAGGCCCGACAATTAACAGGAGAGTATTCATTAGTCGTAGCGGCAAGAAAAATCCACGCAATGGGACCAAAATATGTGGTTATCAAAAAAGGAGAGCACGGTGCTTTGCTTTTCAGTAACGATAATGTTTTTTATGCCCCAGCTTTACCTTTAGAGGAAGTTTTTGATCCAACAGGTGCTGGTGATACATTTGCCGGGGGCTTTGCAGGTTATTTGGCAAAAATGAATGACTTTTCATTTAAGAATATGAAAAAAGCAGTCATCTACGGATCGACATTAGCTTCCTTTTGTGTTGAAAAGTTTGGAACAGAGCGAATGATCCATTTAAAAAAAGATGAAGTTCATAAGCGATTAAATGAATTTAAACAATTAACGCAATTTGACATTGAACTCACATAACAAACTAACGCGCCAAATTTTGAGCGCGTTTTTTATTGACCATGTAAGTTTAATAGCAAACAGAAGACTAAGTGAGGCTATTAATAGAATATTTATAAAACTCAACACAACAACATGAGTGATGCTTTAAAACATGAGTGCGGTATAGCACTTATCAGACTTTTAAAACCACTAGAATATTATAAAGAAAAGTACGGTAGTGCTTTTTATGGGGTCAATAAAATGTACCTCATGATGGAAAAACAGCATAATAGAGGGCAAGATGGTGCTGGATTTGCAAGTATAAAGCTAGACACTCAACCAGGCGAGCGTTATATTAGTAGGGTGCGATCAGTTGCACAGCAACCCATTCAAGATATTTTTGCGCAAATTAACGACCGCATTAATGACGAGCTTACGGCACATCCTGAGTACCAAAATAATGTACAAGCACAGAAAAGACATATCCCTTATGTTGGCGAGTTATTATTGGGCCATGTCCGTTATGGTACTTTTGGAAAAAACAGTGTAGAGAGTGTACATCCATTTTTGAGACAGAATAATTGGATGCACCGTAATTTAATTGTCGCTGGTAATTTTAACATGACAAATGTTACCGAGCTATTCAACAATCTCATTAATATAGGTCAACACCCAAAAGAAAAGGCAGATACCATTACCATAATGGAGAAAATTGGCCATTTTTTAGATGATGCTGTTTCCAAGATATATAAAAACCTCAAAAAAGAAGGCTACAGTAAAGTTGAATGTTCTCCCTTAATTGCAGAGCGACTTAAAGTTGCTAAAATATTAAGGAAAGCTGCTAAAAACTGGGATGGAGGTTATGCTATGGCTGGTTTGTTAGGGCATGGAGACTCCTTTGTCCTTAGAGATCCTGCTGGTATTCGCCCAGCATATTACTACAAGGATGATGAAGTTGTTGTTGTGGCGTCAGAGCGGCCCGTAATACAAACTGTTTTTAATGTAAAGTTTGAAGACGTTATTGAATTAGATCCTGGACATGCTATTATTACTAAAAAATCTGGCGAGACCTCAATTAAAAAAATCCTGAATCCATTAGAACGAAAAGCATGCTCTTTTGAGCGTATTTATTTCTCTAGAGGTAGCGATGCTGAAATTTATCAGGAACGTAAAATGTTAGGAAGACTCTTAATGCCAGAAGTTTTAAAGGCCATTGATAATGATACCGAAAATACGGTTTTCTCATATATCCCTAACACCGCAGAAACGTCATTCTATGGAATGATTGAAACTGTAGAGGAACATTTAAACCAACGTAAAACTCAGGCCATACTTAATGGTGGTGGTAAATTATCGGCAGACAGGGTTAGACAGATTCTAAAAGAGAGACCCCGCATTGAAAAAATAGCAATAAAGGATGTAAAATTAAGAACCTTCATAACCGAAGATAGTAGTAGAGACGATTTAGTAGCACACGTTTATGATGTTACCTATGGAGTTATTGAACCAAAAGATAACCTTGTTATTATAGATGATAGTATTGTAAGAGGAACAACTCTGAAGAAGAGTATCATTAAAATGATGGATCGATTGCACCCTAAGAAAATTGTTGTTGTCTCCTCAGCACCCCAAATTCGCTATCCAGATTGCTATGGTATTGATATGGCAAATCTCGAAGGCCTAGTCGCTTTTAGAGCAGCATTAGAACTATTAAAAGACACCAACAAATATCAAGTGGTAGAAGACGTTTATAAAAAATGTAAAGCCCAAATTAACCTAGATGATAAAGATGTTCAGAATTTTGTAAAGGAAATCTATGAGCCCTTTACAAATGAAGAAATCTCAGATAAGATATCAGAACTACTTAGTGATGATGAGGTTAAAGCGGAAGTGAAAATTATATTTCAGCCTGTAGAAAATCTCCATAAAGCATGTCCAAAAAATCTAGGGGATTGGTACTTTACAGGTGACTACCCAACTGTTGGAGGTAACCGTGTTGTTAACAAGGCATTTATCAATTTCTACGAAGGCAATAAGGAACGGGCTTATTAATTGATTTTGTTAAGGTTATCGAAGAATTTTGCTTTTTATCTGAAAATTATGCGTTTCGTCTAATATTTAGTTTCCTATTCAAGAAATACATTTACATTGGTTCCACCATAACATAAGTAGGTTAAGTTCATGGTAGATTTGGGGCAAAAAAAGGTGATCACTTGATCACCTTTTTTTATTTGTAGTAATCCAAAAATTCATCAATTTCTATTAAGGCTCTGATTTTCAAATTGTCAAATATTAGTGTTATATCAAGTGCTTTTCTTCTTTTAGGCTAATTTCTAAGTATTTTGTCCAATATATTTCGCTTTTAATGCAAGGTCATAGTATATTCGCATTCACCATAACATAAGTAGGTTAAGTTTATGGTAGATTTGGGGCAAAAAGGGTGAACATCTGTTCGCCCTTTTTCATTTTACAACACTGCACAAAAAAACCAGACTCTCCGTCTGGTTCTTTATTCTCTATATCTTAAAATTTATTTTGCTTCTGCGTAGCGTCGCTCAACTTCATTCCAGTTAATCACTTTAAAGAATGCGTCGATATAGTCTGGACGACGGTTTTGATAATTTAAATAATAGGCGTGCTCCCAAACATCAATTCCTAAGATTGGGTAACCACCACAACCAACACCTGGCATTACAGGGTTATCTTGATTTGGTGTAGAGCAAACCTCTACTTTCCCACCTTTATGAACGCACAACCAGGCCCAACCAGACCCAAACTGTGTGGCAGCTGCTTTAGAAAAAGCATCCATAAAAGCTTCCTTTGAACCAAACTCAGCTTCAATAGCATCTTTAAGTTCGCCAGATAAATATCCTTTGTCTTCAGGATTCATCACCTCCCAAAAAAGAGCATGGTTAAAGAATCCACCACCGTTATTTCTAACAGCTGAATTATTCATGTCTAAATTCCGAAGTATATTGTCTATAGATTTACCATCAAGATCTGTACCTTCAATAGCTGCGTTCAATTTAGTTGTATATCCATTGTGATGTTTGGAATGGTGTATTTCCATTGTTCTTGCATCTATATGGGGTTCTAAAGCATCGTACGCATATTTTAATTTTGGTAATTCAAAAGCCATAATTATTTTCGATTTTTATTGGTTAATATTTCAATTCTATCAAATTTACGATTTTGAGGCTTATAAAGTGTAAATAAAATATTAAGATTCCCTATTTTGGTATAAAAATAATCTCTTGGCCAAACCTAACTTTACCATATACAATGCATCTGCCGGAAGCGGTAAAACCTATACTCTTGCAAAATCTTATTTAAAAATTTTACTGAGCTCGCCTCAACCAAATGCCTTTAGACATATTTTGGCAATCACATTTACCAATAAGGCTGTTAACGAAATGAAACAGCGTATCATCAGTATGCTTAAAGCATTTTCTTCTGAAGAAAGCCTTAGTAACCCCAATTCCATGTTTAAGGATATTTGCAAGGAATTAAATTTATCCCCAGAGCAACTTCACTCTAAGTCAGAGGCGATTCTGAATCAAATTATTCATAATTATGCGGCTTTTGATATTTCAACAATAGATGGGTTTACTCATAGGGTCATCCGAACCTTTGCCTTTGACCTTAAACTACCGGTTAATTTTGAAGTGGTCTTAGAACAAGACGACCTTCTAAATAAAGCAGTAGATAATTTAATTGCAAAAGCTGGAAGCAACCCTGAGCTTACTAAGGTTTTAGTGGATTTTGCCATTGAGAAAGCTGATGATGATAAAAGTTGGGATATTGCTTACGATTTTAAAGCGATATCCAAGTTGTTGGTTCAAGAGAATGATTTAAAGCACGTAAAAACTCTAAAAGATAAAACACTTGAAGATTTTAAGGCCTTAAAAAACAACCTGAGAAAGCAAATAAAAGCGTCTGAAAAAAATACAAAATCAGAAGCCGAGTCTGTCTTAACCTCAATATCAGAAGCGGGTCTTGAGCATAATGATTTTAAATCTGGTTGGCTGCCTAAGTATTTTTTAAAGTTAACGGAAGGTAATTTTAGTCCAGGATATACTGCTGGCTGGCAAAACGATTTAGTAGACGGCAATGAACTCTACCCAAAACGTGTTTCCGAAACCATTGCTGAGACAATTAATACCATTCAGCCTCAAATTGCTGAGTCATTTTTAAAAACAAAACACTTCGTTTTTAATCTTAAATTTTTAAAGGCCGTCCTTAAAAATATTACACCGCTCTCTGTCTTAAACGCTATTCAAAAAGAACTCGAAGCCATTAAGGTTGAAGAGAATAAATTATTGATTTCAGAATTTAATGCCTTAATCAGTGATGAAATTAAAGATCAACCCACACCTTTTATTTATGAACGTTTAGGCGAGAAGTTTCAGCATTATTTTATTGATGAGTTTCAAGACACCTCAACAATGCAGTGGCAAAATTTAGTACCACTAATCAGTAACAAATTAGAAGCTACTGACGGATCTTTAATGCTATTGGGTGATGCAAAACAATCTATCTACAGATGGCGCGGTGGAGAAGCTGAGCAGTTCATAGACCTTTATCAAGGTAAAAGCAATCCTTTTCAAATTGAAGCAACTGTTAAGCCATTAGATAAAAACTTTAGGAGTACAAGCACCATAGTAGAATTTAATAATGTTTTTTTTGATTATATCTCCGGTCATTTTTTTGAACATGAAGACTACATTCAACTGTATAAGGATTCTAGACAAACCGTTCAATTAGAGAATGAGGGCTATGTGAATTTATCATTTCTAAATATTGAAAAAGATGATGACAGGGAGCTGCTTTATTGCCAAGAAACATTGACTACAATAAACGAATGTCTTAAGGATAGCTTTGAACTAGGAGAAATTTGTGTCTTGGTAAGAAAGAAAAAAGAAGGTATTGCTATTGCAGAATATTTAAGTCAAAACGATGTCCCCATAGTTTCATCAGAAACCTTATTGCTCAATAACTCACCAAAGGTTAGGTTTTTGGTTTCTGTTTTAGAAGTATTGAACAACCCTAATGACGAGATGCGAAGAATTGAGTGTTTGCATTTTATGGCAGACTTACTTCAAATTGAAAACACCCATCTATTTTTTGAACGTTTTGTAAAGCTTCCTATCGATTCCTTTTTCAGTAAGCTAGAAGATTTTGGAATTACTCTATCATTTTCAGAACTCTTACAAATGCCACTTTACGAAACTGCAGAAACACTTATTAGGGCATTTAATTTAGTTGACCTTGAAAATGCTTACATGCAATTTTTCTTGGACCTGGTTTTTGATTTCGCACAAAAAAAGTCATCAGACTTGCAAGAATTCCTACACCATTTTGATGACAAAAAAGAAAAGTTGAGCATAGCTGTACCACTGCAGACCAATGCGGTACAAATTATGACCATTCATAAAGCTAAGGGCTTAGAATTCCCAATAGTTATTTTCCCGTTTGCCGATCTGGATTTTTACAGGGAAAAAGAGGCCAAAGAATGGTTTCCTTTAGACGCAAACTCTTTTAATGGTTTTGAAACAGCTCTCTTAAACTATAATCAAGATTTTGAAAATTATGGTGCTATTGGTGAGGATATTTACAATCGTCACCAATCCCAGTTAAAGTTGGATGCCATTAATTTACTCTATGTAACATTTACTAGGGCTGCAGAACGATTATACATCATCTCTAAAAAGGATTTAAAATCTAATGGCGAGGTTAATAAGCGAAGCTACGCAGGCCTTTTGATTGAGTATCTTCAACATGAAAATTTATGGAACGACAATCAAGATTGTTATGATTTTGGAAAAAAAGCAATGTTTAAAAAAACAAATGCAAGTCATTCAATTGAACTCGCCCCTACTCGGTTTATATCTACCCCTAAAGAATCCCACAATTTAAATATAATAACACAATCTGGTTATCTATGGGATACAGATCAAGGAGACGCCATAGAAAAGGGCAATCTGATTCACCTTATACTTTCAAAAATTAAAACTCAAGACGACTTCGACCTCGCTTTTGATGAATTGATTAATAATGGAACAATAAAGCATTCTGCCATTGAAGATCTAAAAAAACTAGTCACTTCAGTGATTACAAATGACACTATCTCAGAATATTATTCAGATGAGTACACTATTTATAATGAAAAGGATATTATTACCAGGGACGGTGGTATTTTTAGGCCAGACAGAATTGCTATTAGAGAAAATAATGCAATTGTTATCGATTATAAAACAGGAGCGGAAAGTGAGGCTCATAAATCACAAATTGAGTCCTATGCAAATCAAATAAAAGACATGGGGTATACTGTATCGAAAAAAATATTAGTATATACTAATGATGCGCTTAAAATTGTCAATGTATAATAGTAAATTTGTTTTTATAAAACATAGTTTATGTACGGATCGATACAACAACACTTACAGAAAGAATTAGAAAACATTAAAGAGGCGGGCTTATACAAAGAAGAACGAATCATTACTTCACCTCAAGGAGCAGAAATAACATTAAGTACAGGTCAAAAAGTACTAAACTTTTGCGCCAATAATTATTTAGGCTTATCATCACACCCAGATGTGATTAAAGCAGCTCAGGAGACCATGGAAACTCATGGTTTTGGAATGTCTTCTGTTCGCTTCATCTGTGGGACACAAGACATACATAAAGAGCTCGAACAAAAAATTGCGGATTTTTATTGTACCGAGGACACTATCCTCTATGCCGCAGCATTTGATGCTAACGGCGGTGTTTTTGAGCCTCTCCTTGGCTCTGAAGATGCTATAATATCGGATTCTTTAAACCACGCCTCTATAATTGATGGAGTTAGGTTGTGTAAAGCCTCTCGATATCGTTATCAAAATAATGATATGGCAGATTTAGAAAAACAGCTTATTGAAGCCAATGAAAAAGGAGCTAGACATAAAATTATAGTTACCGATGGGGTTTTCTCCATGGACGGCTTAGTGGCTCCGTTAGATGAAATATGCGATTTGGCTGACAAATATGATTCCTTAGTAATGATAGACGAGTGTCATGCTACAGGCTTTATCGGGGAAACGGGAATAGGTACTTTAGAAGCTAAAGGGGTTTTAGGAAGAATAGATATTATTACAGGAACATTAGGCAAAGCCATGGGAGGAGCCATGGGTGGTTATACAACAGCAAAAAAAGAAATTATTGAAATTTTAAGACAACGATCTAGACCATATTTGTTTTCAAACTCATTAGCGCCAGCAATAGTGGGGGCTTCTATCAAGGTTTTCGATATGCTTAAAAATGATACGTCTTTAAGAGATAAACTCGAGGCTAACACATCGTATTTTAAAAACAAAATGATTGCAGCTGGTTTTGACATCATTGATGGTGATTCAGCAATAGTTCCCGTTATGTTATATGATGCAAAATTGTCTCAGAAGATGGCTAACTTATTATTAGATAAAGGGATTTACGTTATCGGATTTTTCTTCCCTGTTGTTCCAAAAGAAAAAGCAAGAATCCGTGTCCAATTATCAGCTGCTCATACCAAGGAACATTTGGATAAAGCAATTTCTGCCTTCATAGAGGTTGGCAAGACTTTAAAAATTTTATAAAAATTTGCTCAAATCCGCAAAAATAGTGACTTATATCATTATTTTTTTATATTTGTCTTTGTTAATACTTTTTAACAACTTACTTTTGCTAACAATTAACACTTAAAATTTAAATTAATTAGAATATGAAAAATCTTAGCAGATTATTTTTTGTAATGGTGCTTCTCGCAAGCTTCAGTAATGCAAATGCTCAGGATAAAAACAACCCTTGGGCTTTTAGTCTTGGAACAAACGCTGTCGATGTCTACCCTGTTGGTGAAGATTTACCACAAGGTGAATGGTTCGATGAATATTTTAACGCAAACGATCACTGGAATGTTATGCCATTTCTGTCTCGCATAGCTATTTCACGCTATTTGAGTGATGGATTTACCTTTACAGCTGCTGGGTCTTTAAATAGAATTAGCAAATTTGGTGACGTTCTTGATGTTAACGGAGACGAATTAGTTAATAATGTAGATGATTTAACTTATTTTGCTGTAGACGGTACTGTTAGTTATAGTTTTAAAGATGTCTTTAACTCAAATATCATTGATCCTTATTTAGGAGTTGGTGGTGGTTACACTTGGGTTGATGAAATTGGAGCTGGTACTTTAAATGGAACTTTAGGCATTAAATTTTGGCTTTCTGAAAGTGTAGCTATTGACTTACAGTCTGCATACAAGCATTCTTTCGAGGATTATTTAGTAAAACATTTCCAGCACTCTGCAGGTATTACATTTAAGTTTGGTGGTGTTGACACAGATGGTGATGGTATTTACGATAATGAAGATGCCTGCCCAGAAGAAGCTGGATTAGAAATTTTTAACGGATGTCCTGATTCTGATAACGATGGTATTCAAGATTCTAAAGATGACTGTCCAAACACTGCTGGTTTAGCTGAGTTTAATGGTTGTCCTGATTCTGATGGTGATGGCGTTGTTGATGGAGATGACAAATGTCCTACTGTTGCTGGATTAAAATCTTTAATGGGTTGTCCAGATGCTGATGGTGATGGTATCGCTGACGGAGATGACAAGTGTCCAAACGAAGCAGGTCCTTCTGCAAACGGTGGATGCCCTTGGCCAGATACTGACGGAGATGGTGTTTTAGATAAAGACGATCAATGTCCAGATGTTGCTGGTACTGTTGCTAACAACGGATGCCCAGAAGTAACTCAAGAAGTACAAGATACTTTAAATGAGTACGCTAAAACTATCTTATTTGATTTAGGTAAGTCGACGATCAAAGAAGAGTCTGAAGAAGTATTAGCTGATATCATATCAATACTGAACAAATACCCAACTGCTAAATTTACAGTTGAAGGTCATACAGATAGTACTGGTTCAGAAAAGTTGAATCAAAATCTTTCTGAGTCAAGAGCATTATCTGTAAAAGAATATTTAGTGGACAATGGTGTTGACGCTTTCAGATTATCCTCAAAAGGGTTTGGTGAAGCTAAGCCAATTGCTACCAATAATACTAAAGCTGGTAGAGCACAAAACAGACGTGTTGAAATTAACTTAGCTAACTAAGATTAGTTAAACACTAAGTTTAATATATAGAAAAACGCTTCGGAAATCCGAAGCGTTTTTTATTTTTATCTAATGGTAACTTTTATAGAGGATGTCCTTAATGATTTAGACAAAAAAAGTCATAAATTACACCAAATACTGTTTATTCTTCCAAGTAGACGAGCTGGTACTTTTCTTAAGTACCAAATTGCTTCAAGGTCAAAAAGTACATTCTTTTCACCTAGAATATTAAGTATAGAGGATTTTGTTTCAGAATTATCAAACCTAACACCACTCAATAATTCTGAAGCTCTATTTCGTTTCTATAGTGTCTATAAAGGCTTAACAGATAAAGATCAATTAGAGTCTTTTGAGGCATTTTCAAAATGGGGGCAAATTGTACTTCAAGATTTTAATGAGATTGATCGCTTTCTTATTAAAGAAGAACACATCTTTGACTACTTAAAGGCTATTCAGGAAATAAAACATTGGTCTGTAGAACCCAATCAAACTGAGTTTACAAAGCGCTATCTAAGTTTTTGGAATAAGTTAAAACAGTACTACTCGGAATACGGATCCACTCTTAAAGACGATGGTGTTGGCTATCAAGGGTTAATTTACAAGGAAGCTGTGAATAATCTTGAGCCTTATATGAACTCATCTCACCTACATCATGTTTTCTTAGGGTTTAATGCGCTTAATAGAGCCGAAGAACAGATTATACAAGGATTACTACAAAATGATTTAGCTGATATTTACTGGGACATTGACGTTTCCTTTATAAAAAACACTATTCACGACGCTGGTCATTTTTTAAGAGACTACAAGAGCAAGTGGCCCTATTTTCAAAAAAATAAATTCAATTGGGAAACCAAACAATATCAAAACGAAAAATATATTGAAGTTTTAGGTTGCCCTAAACAAATTGGCCAGGCCAAATACGCTGGTCAACTACTATCTAAGTTAATTAGTGAAAAAACTCATAATTTCGAAAGCACAGCTTTGGTCTTGGGTGATGAATCTTTACTGACACCAATTCTTAATTCTTTACCTAAAGAAGTTTCTGCTGCAAACGTAACTATGGGCTTGCCTTTAAGTTCAATTCCATTAGCGTCTTTTTTTAATAAGCTTTTTAGTGTTCATAAAAAAAGTCCTTTAAAATTTTATTATAAAGATGTTTTAGAGCTCTTAGGTCATCCGATGTTGCAGTTTTTAATTTCATTTGAAGCGCTAAAAACCCACATACAATCACATAATATTGTTTATATATCCTCGGAGGAACTTAAAAGTATAGCTCCTCAGTATAAATCATTACTGACACTGCTTTTTGGGAGTTGGGATAACGATACAAGCAAATCTATTGAGAACTCTATTGCACTTATCTACAAAATTAAGGAGAGTCTTAATGCAAAAGAACAAAATGCTCGCTTAGAGCTAGAGTATCTATATCGATTTTACAGATTGTTCAATGAGCTATCAAGCATAAATTCAAAATATCCTTTTTTAGATTCAATTTCAGCTTTGCAAAGTGTGTATAAAGAACTTCTAGATACTGAGAAATTAGACTTTAAAGGAGAGCCCTTAAAAGGACTTCAGATTATGGGGATGTTAGAATCTCGAGTGTTAGATTTTGAAACTGTCATTATCACCTCGGTCAATGAAGGCATTTTACCTGCCGGAAAATCTAATAATTCCTTTATTCCTTTTGACGTTAAGAAGGAAAATGGGTTGCCAACCTACAAGGAAAAAGATGCTGTTTATACCTATCATTTTTACCATTTGTTACAGCGCGCCAAAAACATCTATATTCTTTACAATACAGAGGTTGATGCTTTAAACTCTGGTGAAAAAAGCCGATTTATTACGCAGTTAGAAGTAGAAGGTCTTCACAAAATTCATCACAAAATTGCTTCTCCTTCCATTCCAGTAATTGAGCATAACCCAATAGCAATTAATAAAAATGATGACATTATAAAGACACTGAAAGTTGTTGCTCAAAAAGGCTTTTCACCATCATCACTTACAAGTTATATCAGAAATCCTATTGATTTTTACCATAAAAAAGTACTCGGCATTAAGGATACAGAAGACGTAGAAGAAACTGTTGCTGCAAACACTTTGGGCTCGGTAATTCATAACACTTTGGAAGATTTATATAAGCCTTTAGTAAATACATTTTTATCTGTAGAGGATTTACTAAAAATGAAGGGGCAAATAAATGATCTTGTAAGTTTACATTTTAATGACATCTATAAATCTGACGCTATAAAACAAGGTAAAAACCTTATCATTTTTGAAATTGCTAAGCGTTATGTGTCTAATTTTATTGAAACTGAACTTGCACAAATAAAAAACGGTAACCGTATTAAACTGCTGGCAGTTGAGTTAGATGCTAAAATTGAAGTTCCGATTAAGGAACTCAACTTTTCTGTAAACCTAACAGGAAAAGTAGATAGGGTTGATGAGTATAACGGTGTTACTAGAATTATAGATTATAAGTCTGGCAAGGTAGAGCGACGCCATTTAGAAATCTATGATTGGCGAGAGATTATAAGAGATTATGATGCTTATAGCAAAGCGTTTCAGGTCTTGTGCTATGCCTATATAATGTTTAAAGACGGAACGATATCATTACCTGTCGAAGCGGGAATTATCTCTTTTAAAAATTTACAATCCGGATTCTTAAAGTTTGCAGAAAAAGAGGCTTCAAATTCAAGGTCAAAAAATTCTGATATTACGTCTGACACCTTAACTGCATTTGAAGAGCAACTAAAATCTCTAATTCTAGAGATTTGTGACCCACAAGTTGCGTTTGTTGAAAAAGAAATTAAGTAATGGAGCTCAAAAACTACATTTTAGACCGAAAGGATGAAAAACCCATTTTAATTGATGTTTTAAACACCTCATCAAAGCAACATAAACCTATTATTATATTCTGTCATGGGTATAAAGGTTACAAAGACTGGGGTGCTTGGCATTTAATGGCCAATTACTTTGATAAGGCTGGTTATTGCTTCATTAAGTTTAACTTTTCTTATAATGGAGGCACAATGACCCAGCCCATTGATTTCCCAGACTTAAAAGCATTCGGCGAGAATAATTATACCCAAGAATTGTCCGACCTAAAAGACATCATTGATTGGTCTGTATCTAAATTTGAAAATAATCCGTCTGTAGATCATAAAAATATAATTTTGATAGGGCATAGTCGTGGAGGTGGTATCTCTCTTATAAAAGCTGAGGAAGACACAAGAATTAAAGGATTAGTTTCTTTAGCAAGTGTATCGGATTATAAATCGAGATTTCCAAAAGGTGAAGCCTTTCAGCAATGGAAAAAAAGTGGTGTTTATTATATTGAGAATGGTAGAACTAAGCAGAAAATGCCTCATTATTTTCAATACTACAGAGATTTTGTGGAAAATGAAAAGCGCCTCACTATAAAGCGAGCAGCAAAAAAATTAACCATCCCTCATTTAATAATTCATGGAGAGAATGATACTTCCGTAAAGTTAAGCGAGTCCATAAATCTGCATCAATGGCACCCAAAAAGTCAGTTAGAAATAATTGAAAAAGCGGATCACGTATTTAATACCAAACAACCTTGGGATAAGCCTGAAATGTCAAAAGAATTAAATCTGGCTAGCAATTTAATTGTTGGTTTTTTAAATTCTCATTTTAATTAAGCAATTTTTAAAACAGCCTCCTTGTAACAATTTTCAATTTTTTGGAAAAGCAAGTCCCTATTCACAGGTTTGGTCATATAATCATTCATCCCAATATCCAAAACGCGTTGTCTTGTGGCTTCCATGGCGTCAGCAGTTACAGCAATTATTGGAATATCGTTTTTATTATCCCCAATATATCCTGAGCGAATTTTTTCTGTAGCCTCATAACCATCCATTACTGGCATCTGTAAATCCATAAGGATAATATCATAAACCCCTTTATTTAGCGTATCAAGGGCTTCCTGTCCATTATTAGCGACAGCAAACGTTACGTTGGGGAAGCTGTTCAGTAACTTACGCATTACCAGTTGATTCATTTTATTGTCCTCTACTATTAATATATGGTAAGCCTGTTCGCTTTTAGGGCTTGTTTCTATAGGCTCATCAGCTTTCTTTGTGAATTTAAGCGGTATTTCAATAAAGACATCTGTCCCTTTATTTAACTCACTCTCAATGGTAATATCCCCGTCAAAAAGTTTTACCAAGTGCTTTACAATGGTTAGCCCTAAACCAATACCTCCAAATTGTCGCCTATTGTCTAAACGCATTTGATTAAAGCTATCAAAAACCTGACGTTTATTGTTTTCATCCATACCGACTCCGGTATCCGACACTTGGAATGAGAATTTGCAGACCTCATTAGGCTTAACCAAACACTTCAGTTTAAATTTAATTTGCCCCTGGTTAGTGTACTTTATGGCATTAGACAACACATTATTGATAATTTGAATGAATCTAGCGGCATCCCCCTCAACCTCTACTGGTATTTCATGATCCATTTCAAAAACATACTTTAATCCTTTCTTTTCTGCTTCTGACTTCCAGTTATTACTGATTTGATTCAATAAAATTGATGGGTTAAATCTTTCGTGTCTTAGCTTAAGCTCATCCTTTTCAATACGCTCAAAATCTAATACGTCATTGACATTACTTAACAAACTAATTGAGGCATTTTTAATAATCTCGTACGTTTTTCGTTGCTCAGTGTTATTGTCTTTACTAGCCAATTCCGTTTCAACAACACCCATAATGGCATTAATTGGTGTTCTTAACTCATGACTAATATTGGACATAAAAAACGTTTTAAGCTCACTGATTTCTTCAGATTTTTGTAGGGCCAACTCTTGGGATTCCTCGTGTTCTAATCGTAGTTTTCTGATTAGGTTGGTCATTGACAACGATAGGAAAATAACCTCAAAACCTGAGCCGAATTTAGCGCTGTTTAAAGTGTAGAAATTATTTGGCAATAAGCTTAGGTTATTCATCACAAAACCCAATAAGCCAATGACCAAAAAGAAAATTCCGATTGAAAAATACTTGTCTACAGGCATCTTTTTATACCGAAGCGTGAATAACGATGCTAAAATTAATAATAAACTGTACAGCCCATTAAGGTTACTGATAGGGTATACCATCTCTAAGGCACTTGGACTTATAAAAACCATTGTGAACAAGGTGAATATAATACCATAAGCAATATTATATCCTTTTTTCAATGACTTTAGGTTACTGTCTATTTTTAAGAAGTATTCGCAATATTTTAAAAGGAAAAAATTAGAGAACAATGCTGTTATCAATACCATTCGACTATTTAAAAAGCCACCGTCAGGCAGAAGGTACTCATATATTAAACCGTCTAGTGCAGCTTGCAGAAAGCCTATAGAAAATACATAAAGCCCATAGTATAAAAATGTCTTCTCCCTAAGACTCGTATAGAAGAATAGATAAATAAGCCCCGCAAGACACAATATGCCATAAAAAAGACCTAAAAATAATTGCTGGCTATAATTAGTGCGCAGGTATTCTTCCTCTGTATATAGATCTAAGGGTAGGTTTATGGTTTCCCCATCGCTAGTGACAAATAAATAATATTCTTGAACTGAATCAGCAGGTAAATTTATTCTAAAGACCGTCTGCCTATGTTTGACTTGTCGCTCTTTAAAAGGAATTTGATCGCCACTTTTAAACGTTTTGATAGTATCATTAGCAATTTCATAAAGGTGTGCAACATCTGTTATCGGTCTAGCTGTCTCTAAATAATACGTCTTTAATTGGGGTGAGCTATTATGAAGCTTAAACCTTACCCAGTAATTATCAGATGTAAAACCAAGTGTGTGATTTTCAGACTCTAAAGGCATATACTTTAAGTCTGATGTTAGAATCTCATTTATCTCTAAATTAGATTTTGAAACTTTGGTGAATTCGGCGTATTCATATAATTGTCCTTTACTTTCATCGGGGTTAAAAGCAGGGTTTTGCGCAGGTAGAAATTGCGCAAATAAGTAGGTCACAATGAGTAGGGTTCTCATGGGAAATTAGTGATTTGGGACACTAAACCTACGAAAAAAATAATGAAGCGGTTTTTTAAACTAAAAAAACGACCTCAAAAGGTCGTTTTAGTGGAGCATATCGGATTCGAACCGATGACCTCTACGCTGCCAGCGTAGCGCTCTAGCCAACTGAGCTAATGCCCCAAATTAAATCTGCCTTTAGGGCTAATGCCCCGATTTGGGCGTAAATATATTATTTTAATCCACGTAAAACCAATACTGGTAAAGTAGAGCTGTGAAAATCTTTCTTAAGAATGGTGTTTTCTTCCCAAAGCTTAGTAAAAAACCCTCTTTTGCGGCGTACCACACATAACATGTCTGGGTTAATTGATTGGTAATGCTCCAATAAGCCTTGAAAAGTAGTAGCATTTTCAGATTCTTTAACTTCAGAGACTAGGCTCTTCAATTGGTCATTCAAATCAAAATCACCTTTATTATAAAAGGGAGTTTTCACTAACAACAAGTCTACTTGCACTTTAAACCTGGATGAGATATCTATAAGGGGTTTTAGCGCATTTTCTTTCTTAATGATTGCTGATTTCACAGCCATTAAAATTTTTCTAGGAGATTTATAGGTGTAACCTTCTGGAACAATTAATGCAGGGATTTGCGTTTGCTTTACAATTTTACCAGATGTTTTACCTAAATATACTTCGTCTTTAATGGAGTTCGTTCTTGGTTCAAGTATAATTAAGTCTACATTCAGTTGCTCACAAACAAACTCTAATGTGTCTATTAACTTCCCCTTAAATACTTTAGTTATGACCTCCACACCTTTAGTATCTATCGAAGCGACATGAGACTCCAAGAATGATTTACTTTCGCGCTCAAGGATATGGTCGACTTGTATCATTGTGCCCGCCTTGGTATATACATTGTATATTTGAACAACATAAACCTTAGCTCCGAATTCTTTTGCAAAATCAACTGCGTACTGCAAGTGACTTTGTGCATTTTTTGAGGATCCAACAGGGACAAGTATATTCTTCATTATTTAAAATTTGTAATTATTATCTTTTAATAACCGATTATAAAACTGGTTAAGGAATTTGAATTCATAAGTCTTTTATTGACTTTTATATATCCAAAAATTACATCTAAATTTACCGCACAAAAGTAAGCATAATTAATGATTAGATTAGCAACACCTGCTGACATCCCAAGAATATTGGAAATAACTAAGGCCTGTGCAAGTTATATGATTTCAATAGGTATTTATCAATGGAACTCGCATTATCCAACAAAAGCTGCTTTTCAAAATGATGTTGCTAAAAAAGAACTTTATGTAACTATTGAAAACAATCAAATTGTTGGTTGTGTCGTTATTTCAACCTTTATGGATGAAGAATATATCCCTATAAAATGGTTGACACCTAATAACAACAATATATACATTCATCGTCTTGCCATTCACCCTAGTTGCCAAGGCCAAGGAAAGGCTCAAGAGTTAATGACTTTTGCTGAAAATTTTGCCAAACAAGAAGGTTTTACTTCTGTCCGGTTGGATACATTTTCAAAAAACGAAAGAAACCAGAGGTTCTACGAACAAAGAGGGTATAAAAAGTTGGGTAATATTTATTTCCCCAAACAAAGTGAATTTGCTTTTTATTGTTATGAGCTAGTACTATGAGTATTATTTCCTCGAAGAATATAAACCGCCTTGCTATACCTGCATTAATCTCAGGGGTTTCTGAACCTATATTGTCTTTAACGGATGCTGCAGTCATCGGAAATATTGAATTTAATGCCACCGAGTCGTTGGCTGCAGTAGGAATAGTATCCACATTTTTATCTATGCTCATCTGGGTCCTAGGTCAAACACGCAGTGCAATTTCATCTATAGTCTCGCAATATTTAGGGGCAGGGAAAATCAATGCCATTAAGAATTTGCCATCTCAGGCTATCTTCTTAATTACGTCATTAAGTGTTGTTATTATTCTTGGCACATATCCTTTTTCGGAAGCTATCTTTAAACTATACAACGCTTCAGGAATGATTTTGGATTATAGTGTGGACTACTATAGCATTCGTGTTTTTGGGTTTCCATTCACATTGTTCACCATTGCCATATTTGGAACGTTTAGAGGCTTACAAAACACCTTTTACCCCATGGTTATTGCAATAACTGGTGCCTTGGTAAATGTATTATTCGACGTTCTTTTAGTTTACGGTGTTGGCACTACAATACCTGCGTTAAATATTAAAGGTGCTGCCTACGCCAGTGTCATTGCCCAAGTCTTAATGGCCGTTTTATCCGCCTACTATTTATTGAAAAAAACAGACATTCCCTTAATGGTTAAGTTTCCTTTCAATCCTGAAATAAAACGGTTTACTTATATGATCTTAAACCTGTTTGTAAGAACACTGGCTTTAAATGTCACCTTATATTTTGCAACAAGCTTTGCAACAGCTTACGGCACAAAATATATTGCTGCCTACACCATTGCCATTAACCTTTGGTTTTTTGGTGCTTTCTTAATTGATGGGTATGCAAGTGCAGGTAATATTTTATCGGGAAAACTTCTAGGAGGCAAACACTATAAAACTCTTATCGACTTAAGCAATAAGCTTATAAGGTTTGGAATTGCAGCAGGGCTCATAATCACTGCTACTGGTTTTATTCTTTATTATCCCATAGGAAATTTATTTAGTAATGACCCTGAGGTGTTATCAGCTTTTTACGATGTCTTTTGGATTATTCTAATTATGCAACCGCTATGTGCTTTATCCTTTATTTTTGATGGAGTTTTTAAGGGCTTAGGCAAAATGAAATATCTAAGAAACCTCCTCTTGGTCGCTACGTTTATAGTCTTTGTGCCAATAGTATTGCTTACAGATTATTTGGACTTAAAACTCTATGGTATTTTTATCGCATTAACCTTTTGGATTATCGCTCGCGGCATTCCGCTAATCATAAAATTTCGAAAAACATTCATTCCACTTGCTCAAAACCCTTAAATTTACCCCATCTTAATAGATTTAATAGTGTTACTTATGATGGGAAACATGCTTTTTTTGGTACTAGCAATTATTTTGATTGTTGTATATTTTGTCAATAGAAACCGAAGACGTTAATGAGCAATATTCGTATTACAAAACAGTTTTCGTTCGAAACGGGTCACGCCCTATATGGTTACGACGGAAAGTGTAAAAACGTACATGGACACAGCTACAGATTAGATGTAACTGTTATAGGCACGCCTATTTCAGACCCTAGTAATGTTAAATATGGTATGGTGATAGACTTTGGGGATTTAAAGAAGATTGTGAAAGAAGAAATTGTAGATGTCTTTGACCACGCTACTGTTTTCAATAAAAACACACCCCATGTTGAATTGGCTAAAGAGCTTGAAGACAGAGGGCATAATGTGCTATTGGTAGATTACCAGCCTACAAGTGAAATGATGGTTATCGACTTTGCTGAAAAAATAAAGCCTCGCCTTCCAAATACTATTACGTTACATTCTTTAAAATTACAGGAAACAGCGACCAGTTTTGCAGAATGGTTTGCTAGTGAAAATGACTGATATTCCACACATATCCATTCCTGAAGGAAAAAAAATATACTTTGCTTCCGACAATCATCTTGGTGCTCCAACAGTTGAAGCTTCTAGGCCTAGGGAACAAAAATTTGTATCCTGGCTCAATGAGGTAAAAGATGACGCTGCTGCTATTTTTTTATTAGGTGATTTATTCGATTTCTGGTTTGAATATAAAACTGTGATCCCAAAAGGATTTACGAGAACTTTAGGGAAGTTAGCCGAAATCAGTGATTCTGGTGTCCCGATTTATTACTTTGTTGGTAATCACGATTTATGGATGAATGGCTATTTTGAAGAAGAATTGGGTATTCCCGTTTTTCATAAACCCAAGGAATTTAAACTCGGAAATAAAGATTTTTTCATCGGTCATGGTGATGGTTTAGGCCCTGGCGACAAGGGTTATAAGCGTATGAAAAAAGTGTTTTTAAGTCCTTTTTTTAAATGGTTATTTCGTTGGGGACATCCTGATATCGGTATGCGTATTGCCCAATATTTTTCAGTAAAAAACAAACTGATTTCTGGCGATGAAGATGCTACTTTTTTAGGTGAAGACAATGAATGGTTGGCCATTTATTGCAAAAAGAAACTAGAAGAAAAGCACAGAGATTACTTTGTGTTTGGTCATCGTCACTTGCCATTAGAAATTCAATTGAACGACAATTCTAAATACATCAACCTAGGGGATTGGATTCAATATTATACTTACGGTGTGTTTGATGGAGAGAGCTTTGAATTGAAAAAATATTAAACGATGTCTTCTAGTTCATGTTCCTCAATATCTTTTTGAAGGTCCAATTCTCTTAAAGACTCATTTTTTACACCTATAACAGCCACAACTATCAAGGTTACCATTCCGCCTAAAACCACCGCTAAAGGAGCGCCAAAAATACGCGCAGCTATACCGCTCTCAAGTGCACCAAGTTCATTAGACGACCCAACAAACATTGAATTAACTGCACCTACACGACCACGCATATCATCTGGTGTTTTAAGCTGAAGTATGGTTTGACGTACCACCATAGAAATCCCATCAAACACCCCAGAAAAAAACAACGCCAAGACACTTAGCCACATCAGTTTTGAAGCCCCAAAAATCATCATACAAACTCCGAATCCAAAAACAGAAATCAGTAACTTTTTTCCTGTATTTTTTGTAATGGGAATATAGGTAGTTGCAAGCATTGTGATAATACTTCCTGAAGAAAGGGCTGCATTTAATATACCAAACCCTTTTGGTCCCGCATCTAAGATATCTTTTGCAAAAACAGCAAAAATCGCTACAGCCCCACCAAATAATACAGCAATCATATCTAAGGTTAATGCACCTAAAATAACTTTATCGTTAAATACAAACCTAAGTCCAGATTTTAAACTATCCTTTATTGATTCATTGATTCGTTTATTCAAAATTGGTTTCTTATCTATTTTAAAAACCAATAGTAATGCCAGCATTACTAATAAAAATATAATGCCTAATGTATAATGAACACCAATCCAGGCAATTAAAAATCCACCGCATAATGCTCCAAAAACATTGGCTCCTTTCCATGTGCTACTACTCCATGTCGCTGCATTTGGATAAGCTTTCTTAGGTACTAAAAGAGCTATAAGAGAAAAAATAGTTGGACCAAAAAAAGCTCTTAAAACCCCACCAAAAAACACGAGACTATATATGCCAATTAAAATTGTATAGGTACTCCATGAGGATTCAATACGTTCTGAGGTTAGCCAGTACAATCCAAAACTTATTAAAGAAAAGAGTGCTATGCAGAGTGTAAATAAGTTTCGTTTTTCTTTTTTATCTACAATATGACCTGCAAAAGGGGCTATTAAAAATGCTGGTAAAAATTCACAAAGACCAATAAGACCTAGTGCTAATGGGTCTTCGGTTAATGCATACACTTGCCATTCTATAACCACAAATTGCATTGACCACCCAAAGACCAAAGCAAATCGAACTATTAAAAAAATATTGAACTCTTTTATTCTTAAGGCTGCGTAAGGATCGTTTTTTGCCATATTATGCTTTTACATCTTTTAGCTTCAGTTGTAAGCTAACATTTCCGTTCCAGTGGTTTTCATCAATGGTATAAGCGGCCTTAAATGGTTTTCTGTTTGCAATAACATCTAGTTTTTCTCCCAATCCAAATCCAATTGCAACAATAGGCTGAGATCCTTTTTGTGTAGCGGTAAAGCGCAAATGTTTATCATCCTCGCCAACACATTTTCCGTAGCCTGTGTCATTGATATTTTGACTCATAAAAACCGGCGTCATATTTCCTGGCCCAAAGGGAGCGAACTGGTGGATAATCCGCATCAATTTATTATCAACTTGGCTTAGTTCTATTTCTAAGTCAATTTTTAATTCGGGGGTTAATAATTTGTGGTCGATGGTTTCAGATACCACAGCTTCAAATTTCGCTTTAAATGCATCAAAATTTTCAGGTGATAAGGTCAGCCCAGCGGCATATTTATGGCCGCCAAATTGTTCAATTAAGTGAGAGCATTGTTCTAATGCATTATACACATCAAAACCCGAAACTGATCGTGCTGAAGCTGCTAATTTATCTCCGCTTTTAGTAAATACGAGGGTTGGTCGATAGTATGTTTCAATCAATCTCGAAGCCACAATACCAATAACCCCTTTATGCCAATTTTCATTATAGACCACAGTAGTAAAACCTTCCTGTTCATTATTCTTCTCAATCTGTAGCAGTGCTTCTTCTGTAATTCGTTTATCTGTTTCTCGTCTGTCCGTATTGTATTGGTCAATGTCGACTGCATATTGTGCTGCCAAATTAAAATCCGTTTCCGTCAGTAGCGTTACAGCATGGTTACCGTGTTTCATACGCCCTGCTGCATTTATCCTTGGGGCAATTATAAATACAACATCCGTAATGGTCAGTTCCTCTTTTTTGACTTCAGCAATAATGGCTTTCATCCCTGGTCGTGGTTGGCTATTAATTACCTGTAAGCCAAAATATGACAAAGCTCTATTTTCATCTACAATCGGAACAATATCAGCCCCTATGGCTGTAGCGACTAAGTCTAAATATTCTACTAAATCCTCAGCTTTCTTCCCTTCGTTTGAAGCTAAAGCTGTAATTAATTTGAATCCTACACCACAACCACATAATTCCTTAAATGGATACTCACAGTCATCGCGTTTTGGGTCTAATACGGCTACAGCATCTGGAAGAATATCACCAGGCCTGTGATGATCGCAAATAATAAAATCAATACCCTTTTCTTTGGCATATTTTACCTTTTCAACCGCTTTAATTCCACAGTCTAGAGCAATGATAAGTGAAAAATCATTATCGTGTGCAAAGTCAATACCTTTATAAGAAACTCCATAACCTTCATCGTAACGGTCTGGAATATAAGTGGCAACTTGATTTGTTTTTGTTTTTAAGTATGAAGACATTAAAGCCACAGAAGTTGTGCCATCAACATCATAATCCCCGTAAACCAAAATTTTTTCTTGATCTGAAATGGCTTTTTCAATTCGAGATACAGCCAAGTCCATGTCTTTCATTAAGAAAGGGTCGTGCAAATCTTCAAAACTAGGCCTAAAAAAAGTTTTGGCAGACTCGTAATCTTCAATACCACGTTGAAGCAATAATGTTGCAACAACTTCATCGACTCCAAGTGCTTGTTGAAGCGCTTTTAATTTTTTAGGGTCTGGTTTTGGTTTTAGAGTCCAGCGCATAAATAATCACGTATTACGCTTAGTTCCTATGTGATAAACTATGTTTGTTTTTATCTCCGCAAAGCGTCGAAACATCTCCATAACTCCACAGTACTTTTCAACAGATAACGATACAGCTCTTTCACACTTCTTTTTATTCAGGTCTGAACCATAAAAGTGGTACTCAACTTCTACTGAATGATAATACTTTGGGTGTTCATCAGTTAATTCGCCGGCAACTTCAATTCTAAAATCATCGATATCTACTTTCATTTTATTTAAAGTAGAAATGACGTCTAATGCCGAACATCCTGCCAATGAGGACAACATCATGGCTTTGGGGCTTAGCCCAAAGCGTCCATCTTGTCCCTCCACATCCGTGTCCATAATTACTGTCTTTCCACTGGGATTATCAGACTCGAAAGTAAGGTCTCCTTTCCATTCTGTTACGATTTTATGCACCATGTTTGCTGTTTTTTTTGTTTCTTGTTCTATTCAAAAATACCACTAAAAATTTAACTATGGCATTAGTAACACCACTGTCTGCAGAGCACGATTTAGAAACTAAAAAGTTAGCAGAATTCTTCAACGAAACTCTTGGTTTCTGTCCAAATTCAGTCTTAACTATGCAACGGAGGCCAGCAATTTCGAAAGCATTTATCAACTTAAATAAAGCAGTCATGGCCAATGAAGGTCGTGTGACTTCAGATTTGAAACGTATGATTGCCTGGGTAAGTAGCAACTCTACAGGCTGCCGTTATTGCCAAGCGCATGCCATCCGTGCTGCTGAACGTTATGGTGCAGAGCAAGAACAGTTAGATAATATTTGGGAATATAGAACACACCCCGCGTTTTCTGATGCTGAAAGAGCGGCATTAGATTTCAGCTTGGCGGCTAGCCAAGTACCAAATGCAGTAGATGCAGACATCAAAAAACGATTATATGAGCATTGGGACGAAGGTGAAATAGTTGAAATGCTTGGCGTCATTTCCTTATTTGGCTATTTAAACCGTTGGAACGACTCTATGGGGACAACCATGGAAGAAGGTGCTATTAAAAGTGGCAACCAATACTTAGGGAAACACGGATTTGAAGTTGGAAAGCATGATGGATCGAAGTATTAAATTTGGATATAATAACATAAAATACGCATATTTGCATCACTAATGAGAAAAACAATAGTACATAAAGCACCTAAATTACTGATGTGTCAGTGGGACTATCGAGGAAATAGTATTGAATTATTTCAACGACAAGGACGTTATGTATCTATTTTTAATCATTAATTATATATGATTTAAGCACAAAAACTATAAATAGTACGAGCGTCCAAGAAATTGGACGCTTTTTTTATGAAAAAAATTACAAAAATTTGAAACTAGACTTTAAAAAATAAAATAGGACGTATTGAAGATTAAGCAATTGGGAGACAGACGCTTGCCAAAAACCTTCAACCATCTGCATAAAGCGGACAGGAATTCCCTTGCCTTGAAACAACTTAAATAATTGAAAATCAATAAATTAAGTTGAAAATTTATTTGGAAGTTTCAAAATTTCCATTTTATATTTGCAACGCAGAATTAAACAATTCGCAATAACATAAATAATAATATTAATGCTGAATTCATTTCAGTAAAACAAAGAAGCCATGCTAAAACAAATAGTAGCATTTCAAAATTTAAGCCTGCCTGACGGCAAGGCAGGTTATGACCTCGAGTCATTTACAAGGCTTCGGTATTTTCTGCCTGCCTGTCGGCAGACTGGTAGATAATTTATTTCCCAGAGAAGAATCCGAAGCAAACAAACTGTTTCGGATTTTTTATTTCAAAAAATTTAAGAATACATCAATCTGAACAGTTTTAAGAGCAGTACATAACGCGCTGCATTTAAAACAGTAATAAACTATTGAATGAAAATATCATGGAAAATAATTTACATAACATCCACTTGTTTAGAGCTATTGAAGCCTACCCATGGGAATTAGAAAAAGCGGTTGAAGCCTTAAATTATGCTTTGTCTTACGACCCGGAAAATGTAAAGGCTTTGCATTTAATGGCTAAAGTACACTATGAGCAATTGGGTGATAATGAAACCGCAAAACTCTATTTTGAAAAAGCTTTAGCTAGCAACTTTGAAACGCCAGATATATACCCAGATTATATAAGATTGTTGATTAACAACGAGGATTTTAATGAAGCCCAAAAGTTAATTGACTTCGCTAAAACTATAAAAGGTGTTGGTAAGGCTGGTATTGCTTTGGCACAAGGACAACTATACGAAAGCATCGCTAAGTATGAAGATGCTGAAAAGGTTCTTAAAGAAGCAAAACAATTAGCATTGAACGATGATTTTATCAGTTTTGTTGACACTGTTTTATCTCGAGTAAAAAAGAAGAGAAAGGTTCAGGCAAACGAAAATAGAATCATAGAAAATCAGGCTAAAAAAGAAGCTGAAGCAGAAACTAAAAATAGTTGGTTTCAGAATAGGCTGAATAATTTATTGTAATTAAAAGAAAGGAGAATAAACAAATCGGCAAGCTACGGTTTGCCGATTTAATGGGAATGCGTCAACGTAGGAGAGTTGAGCCAGTCTGTAAAACTGGAGCATAAGCTTAATAGGTTCGAATCCTATGATTCCCACAAATAGTATCGTAGCTCAATGGCTAGAGTGCTCGGTTGTCTCCCGAGAAGTTGCGAGTTCGAATCTCGTCGGTACTGCAAAATGGAGAGTAGGCAGATATTGGTTTGTTGCGCTTACCTGCTAAGTAAGTTTACCTTTTTGGTAAAGAAGGTTCAATTCCTTTGCTCTCCGCTTAATGCTCTATTAGCATAGTGGTTTAGTGCATCCGACTTTCTATCGGAAGACAAGGGTTCGATTCCCTTATAGAGTACAAATTGAGGTATAGCTTAATTGTTAAAGCACCGAGCTTTTAACTCGGGTGATTTAGGTTCAACTCCTAATACCTCAACAAACTGCAGGAATGGCGAAACGGCAAACGCACTCGACTTAGAATCGAGAAACTGGGAGTTCGAATCTCTCTTCCTGTACAATGCTCCACTAGCCCAATTGGAAGAGGCAAAGGACTTAAAATCCTTAAAGTCCAAGTTCGAATCTTGGGTGGAGTACAAATAAGCTTATGGTGTAACGGATAGCATTCAAGGCTACGGACTTTGAGGTATGGGTTCAAATCCTATTAGGCTTACAATAATAACCTGTGGTGTAATGGTAACACTCAAGATTTTGATTCTTGTATTATAGGTTCGAATCCTATCAGGTTATCTAGTGTCTATAGTGTAGGCTCACAAGAGAGGTGCATCCTCTGGGGTCAAGTTAGTCCCCTGATAGACACTTAAACCGGAACAGTAGCAAAGTTGGTCAATGCACCAGATTGAAGATCTGGCGATATAGGTTCGAATCCTGTCTGTTCCACAATTATAATATCAAGCTAGTCTTGTTGGGTGTTTCGGTATAGCACTATTGTATTATTCGATGCAGAAATGTATTTCGTTTTATGTTCAACTAGACTTGAAGGTTTGACTGTTAACCAAAAAATAGTCTTGACTCTATAGGTCGTGGGTTCGATTCCCACTCTCAGTATGTCTGAGGTAGTTCAGTCGGTTAGAACAATAGGTTTATATGTATCGGTTCGAGTCCGATCAAGATGTTCAGAATCTTGTAACTCAATTGGTAGAGTGCTACACTGTTAATGTAGAAATGGGTTTAGAAAACCCTCCAAAGCTTATCATCTTGTAAAACTGATAGCCAAGCAGTCCGTCACACTGCTCAATAAAAATGACGAAATAGTAGATTGTAGATTGGCTTAGATTCCTGCCTTCGCAGGAATGACAAAAGGGAGCAATCTTAGAAGTACTTTGAATTGCTGATTTCTAATCTCAAAAGTGATTACTGCTTTGATTAAAAGTTAAAGAACAAAACAGAACTGTTTTCTTTTTCGACTTGCTTTCATCGCACTGATTATGGCTGAAATTACTATGAGTAATTCCGTATGGAAAAGATGATTTACAATCTGCTATTTTATTAAAAAAACGAATTGAAATAATAATAAACTTCAAGTAGGTCTGAACTCGTCAGATCTATTTCGAAGGTGGTAATCCGTCCGTTACAAGAATTGCCAAACCGCCTTAATTGGCAAACACTAATGTTTAATTTTAAAAACAAAAACAATGTTACGAGTAAGAATTAATGCAGGAAAAGTAGGTTTAGTATTCAAAAGAGGTGATTACGTTAAGGTAATTACCCAAGGAGTAGACTGGTTATGGCTAAATCAACGTGTAAAAACGTTTGATTTAAGCACTATTTTCATAGCACCAGTAGCATTAGAGATCTTGTTGAAAGATGAGGTTTTAGCTAACATGCTAGATGTTGTTGAGGTAAAGGACGGTGAAATTGTTTTGCTTTACGAAAAAGGAAACTTTAAATCTGTTCTAACTTCTGGTCGTTATGTGTACTGGAAAGGTCTAATTGAACGTGAGTACGTCCGTGTAGATTTGAGCAAAATTTACATTACAGAAAAACTTGACAAATCACTATTTAGCAAATTAGAGATCAGTAAATACATCAGAACTTTTGAAGTTGCTACGTACGAAAAAGCGGTGCTTTTAGTAGATGATGTATATACAAAAACTCTAGAAGGAGGTACATACCGTTTCTGGAGAAATGACACGTCTATTAAAATTGCTAAAGCTGATTTGCGTCAGCTACAATTAGAAATTGCAGGACAAGAATTGTTAACTAAAGATAAGGCAGCAATCCGTATTAACTTTTACACACAGTATAAAGTTACAGACGTTGAAAAAGCGCTTTTAGATAATAAGGATTACGAAAAGCAATTGTACATTACTATGCAATTGGTATTGCGTGCTTATGTTGGTGCTTACACTTTAGATGAACTGTTAGAGCGTAAAGAGAATATTGCGGAAGCTGTATTTGAAGACGTAAAGACAAGTGCAACTAAGTTAGGTGTAACCGTATTGAACTGCGGTATTAGAGATGTGATTTTAACAGGTGAAATGAAGGACATCATGAACCAGGTTTTAGTCGCTCAAAAGAAAGCACAAGCTAATGTAATTACCAGACGTGAAGAAACAGCTTCTACACGTAGCTTGCTAAATACGGCAAAGTTGATGGAGGAGAATGACATGCTGTACAAGCTAAAAGAGATGGAGTATGTTGAAAAAATCGCTGATAAAATCGGTGAGATCACCGTTTCCGGTAATGGAAATATGGTAACACAATTAAAGGAGATTTTCTCTGGAAAATAAGTGGATGATAAAATTGCGCTAGGACTTATTCTGGCGCAATTTTCTATTGTTGAATGTTTTCAAAAATAAATTTCACCGCTGATTGCAACTTAAGAACCACTAACTCCTTAAACCTAGGGTTTTTAGAATGCTAAAGCCATTATTGGTAATCAAAGTCGGTATTAGTCTTTAATAAAAGGAAGTATTCAGATTGTCATTCCTGCGTAGGCAGGAATCTAGATTATTAGACTTATAGATCTTTAGATAAAATTAGATTGAACCTCATCAGAAATGGTGAGGTTTTTTGTTTGAAATACATATGACAACAGTCTAGATTAGCATTATTTAGAATAATGTTTCTCTCTATAATCACCATAAATAAAGGCGATTTGCTTCAGTTTTATTTTCTCATTGCAAACCATGTCACAGCAAACAATAAGTGGCTAATATACTTTAGCTTAAAAATTATGTAAAATGGAAACTTATTTAATTCTTAGCACAATATTTACTTTTTTAATAGGAATATGTCAAGCTTTAAGTTTGGGTAAACTTATACGATTACGGCAACATAAAAAATTACACCCTGAAGCAACGCTAAAAGATATCGAAAGTTTTGAAAAAAACACTAAAAGTAATTACAGTTTCAATTGGAAAAAGAAAAAGAAGAAATAGATTTATTTTGTGGAACAGGTGGTTTGATCATAGCTCTAAAAGTTCACCAATCTTCTTCCGTAACACAGGCACCACCAATTCCTCAAACCAAGGGTTTTTAGCACGCCAAAATCGATTGGTTGGTGATGGATGCGGAATTGGGAAAAACTGAGGTAAATAGCTTTTATACTCTCCAACCGTTTCCGTCAAATTCCGTTTCATCTTATCTTTTAAATAATAGGTCTGTGAATAAGCACCTATTAAAATAATGAGTTCTACATTTTTCATTTTAGTAAGCAACTTTTCGTGCCATTCTGGAGCACATTCTGGGCGTGGAGGTAAGTCTCCTGTTTTTGCTTTTCCTGGATAACAGAATCCCATAGGAATAATGGCAAAGTTTTCAGTATTGTAAAATTGCTCAATTGTAACTCCCAACCACTCCGTGAGTTTCTTACCACTTTGGTCGTCCCAAGGAATTCCAGATTCGTGCACCTTTGTTCCTGGTGCTTGACCAATGATGACGATTTTAGAGTTTGGATGTGCTGTAACTACTGGTCTTGGCCCTAAAGGCAAATGGGCTTTGCAGATGGTGCACTGTTTTATCTCTTTAAGAAATTGCTTCATTACTTTTTCCCTTCAACCACTACCACGAGCTCTCCTTTAGGTGGTTTATCGGTGTAATATCCTAACACTTCTTTTGCTGTGCCTCTTACTGTTTCCTCATAGAGTTTGGTCAATTCTCTAGATACTGAGACCTGTCGGTCTTCTCCAAAATACTCGCAAAATTGACCTAGTGTCTTTATCAGCTTATGCGGGCTTTCGTAAAAAATCATCGTTCGGGATTCTTCTGCAAGAAATAACAGCCTGGTTTGTCGTCCTTTTTTAACAGGTAAAAAGCCTTCAAAGACAAATTTGTCATTCGGTAGCCCTGAGTTGACCAGTGCAGGCACAAATGCTGTTGCTCCGGGTAAACACTCCACGTCTATATCATTTTCTACACAAGCTCTAGTCAATAAAAATCCAGGGTCAGAAATGGCGGGTGTCCCAGCGTCACTAATCAAGGCAATGTTCATTCCAGATTTTAGTTTAGACACTAGATTTTCAACCGTTTTATGCTCATTGTGCATGTGGTGGCTTTGCATTGGGGTTGAAATGTCGTAATGTTTCAAGAGTTTTCCTGAGTTGCGTGTGTCTTCTGCCAATATTAAATCCACCTCTTGCAACACTTCAACCGCCCTAAAAGTCATGTCCTTAAGATTGCCAATAGGTGTAGGAACGAGAAATAATTTACTCATTAAATAGTAATCTCTTAAGTGAATTTAGCCTAGCTGATTTTCTACAATTTGCAAAAAACGCTCTTCGTACTCTTCTTTACCTTCCCAGTTGTTATAATCAGGCTTTACCATTTCGAGCAAAAATTTATGGGCTTCTTTTACTGAGTTTTGAGTGTTAATTTGCCCTACTACACGATGGTAGTCTTCGCTCTTTCCATCAAAAAGATGCTTTATAAAAGCCAATTTATCGTTTAGTCCTATATGTAATCCCTTGCCTTTTAATTTATCGTTTAAGGATCTAGATTTTTTTTCAGCCTCTCTTTTTTGGGCTTCTTCAATGGGTTCAAACTCCGGTATGTCGGCAAAGTTTTCTAAGGTAATTTCTTTAGATTTTTCGTCCGCTACAGCTAAATCGACTAAGCGATCCACGGCTTGTGATTCTTGGGGCATTTGTGCCACCATATCCTTAATCTTTTCCATCACGGGCTCCATAATGTCATCGTCTTCAACCTCATCTAGGTTGACATACGTTTTATTACCTACTTCGATATTGTCACTGACCTTATTGTTAAAAGCCGTGTCCAACATATCAAAAAACGAAGAGTCATTGCCAATTGTTGGCATGTTATCTTCAAAGTTTTCGTGCGCAAATTTTAAGACGGTTAATTTTTCGTATAATTTTCCTACTTCATCATGCATTCTGTCCACATCTTCCTTACCCTTCAGCTTTAGAATCCTGTGTGCAATACTGACTAATTCTGATTCTAATTTCTTTTTCATTTTATGTATTGATCTATTGTTGATTCCATACCTTGAAATTAATACTTCAAGGTTTCGTTTATTTTACTTTTGATTTTAATAAATTTGCTTCACCTTTATCAAAACGAAGAAGGCTACCCTTTTAGTGTTAAAATTACGAAATGTTTCTCGAAAATACGGTAAATCATAAAGAACAATTTGGATGGATTGAAGTGATCTGTGGTTCTATGTTTTCTGGAAAAACAGAGGAATTGATCCGAAGATTGAAACGTGCCAAGTTTGCTAGACAAAAAGTAGAAATCTTTAAGCCCACGGTCGATGTAAGGTATGAAGAAGATAAAGTCGTCTCCCATGATGCCAATGAAATTCGTTCAACTCCTGTGCCTGCAGCAGCAAATATTCCAATGTTAGCGGACGGTTGTGATGTTGTTGGTATCGATGAGGCTCAATTTTTTGATGATGAAATTGTCCGTGTGTGCAATGATCTTGCCAACAAAGGTGTACGCGTCATTGTTGCTGGGTTGGATATGGATTTTAAGGGCAATCCTTTTGGCCCGATGCCCAACCTCATGGCCACTGCCGAATATGTGACCAAAGTGCATGCAATTTGTACAAAAACAGGAAACTTAGCACAATACAGTTATAGAAAAGCCAAAAGTGACGATCTAGTCCTTCTTGGTGAGGTGGACGAATATGAGCCTTTAAGCAGAGCAGCATTTTATAAAAGTATGTTGCGTGATAAGGTGCGAAACATGAAAGTGAATGATGCTGAAGAGTTAACTTCAAACGAAAAAAAACGCAATGCCTAAAGCGCAAGAAACTGTTCTCCAAATTGACCTTAATGCACTAACGCATAATTTCAACTATTTAAAATCAAAATTAAAGCCCAGCACTAAATTTTTAGCTGTGGTTAAGGCATTCGCTTACGGTAGTGACTCTGTTGAAGTTGCTAAGCACCTTCAAGGTTTAGAAGTAGATTATTTTGCTGTAGCCTACAGTAGTGAAGGAGTCGTTTTACGTGATGCAGGAATTACCAAGCCTATTCTAGTATTGCACCCTCAGCCTGCTAACTTTTCAACTATTATTGACCGTTGCTTAGAACCTAGCTTATACAATGCTAAAGTCTTAAATGCGTTCATAGAGATTGCTGAAAAGCATCAACAAAGCAACTATCCCGTTCATATTAAATTTAATACAGGGCTCAATCGTCTTGGGTTTTGGGAAAATGATGTCGATTATATAGTGTCAAAATTAAAGGCAACCGAAGCAGTCCTTGCTAAGTCTATATTCTCGCATTTAGCGGCCAGTGAAGATGAAAAAGAGTTAGAATTCACTAAAACCCAAATAGAAGGTTTTAAAAAAACAGCTGAAGAATTTGAAACTAAGATAGGCTATAGTCCCTGGCTGCATTTATGTAACACTTCTGGTGTCTTAAATTTTCCTGAAGCACATTTTGATATGGTTCGGTGTGGTATAGGATTATACGGCTTTGGAAATTCGTCTAAAGAGGATAAAAATCTAAAACCGATAGCTAGTTTAAAATCAGTTATATCCCAGATTCATCGTATTGAAAAGGGGGAAAGTGTTGGTTATAATAGAGCTTACATCGCAAATGACTTTGAAAAAACTGCTACAATTCCCATTGGGCATGCCGATGGTATAGGAAGGCAGTACGGTAAAGAAAAAGCAAGTGTTTATGTTAATGGAAAGCCCGCACCAATCATTGGAAATGTCTGTATGGATATGCTTATGATTAATATTACAGACATTGATTGCAACGAGGGAGATGAAGTCGTGATTTTTGACCAAGATCATAATGCAAATGACTTTTCTAAATCTGCTAACACCATTTCTTACGAAATTTTAACTGCTATTTCTCAACGGGTTAAACGGCAAATTTTAAAGTGAATTTAATTTCTGTTAAAATTTTTAACTAAATTAGAGCCTTAATCACTAACTAATAAACAATATTATGCTTAAAGAATTCAAAGAATTTGCAATGAAAGGCAACCTTGTCGACATTGCGGTTGGTTTTGTAATGGGTGCTGCTTTTAAACAAGTAGTAACATCTTTCACTGGGGGAATTGTTTCTCCATTAATTGGTTTGGTATTTAATGCTGACTTTAAAGATTTAAAATATATTATAGAAGAAGGTACAGCTAACGACGCTGGTGAAATGGTCGGAGAAGTGGCTATCCTTTGGGGAGACTTCTTAACTAACGTTATAGACTTTATCATTGTGGCCTTTGTAATGTTTATGGTTGTAAAAGCTGTGAACAGAATGAAGAAAAAAGAGGAGCCAGCGCCAGAGGAGCCAGCAGGACCTTCGGAAATTGATTTATTGACAGAAATAAGGGATTCCCTTAAAAAATAAAAACGTTTAGCTTACCGCTATACTACTTATATTAACCAAACCCTGACTTATAATGTCAGGGTTTTTCTTTTATGTATAATAAAATTGCACATTTCGTAATTATTGGCTTTAATTTTTATCTATTTATTGGCATAACGTTTTCTTGAAAATCTATAATTTTGACGTCTTAATTAAAATAATATGAAAATAGCAGTTGTTGGTGCCACAGGTTTAGTTGGTGGCGTAATGTTAAAGGTTTTGGAAGAGCGTAACTTTCCATTAGATGAATTACTAGTTGTGGCTTCGGAACGTTCTGTAGGCAAAAAAATGGAATTCAAGGGGCAACCTATTGAGGTTATTAGTATCCCTGATGCTATTAAACAAAAACCAGATATTGCACTGTTTTCTGCTGGTGGAAGCACGTCTTTGGAGTGGGCTCCAAAATTTGCAGAAGTAGGCACAACGGTTATCGACAATTCTTCAGCTTGGAGAATGGACCATTCCAAAAAACTTGTCGTGCCAGAAATTAACGCGTCTTCACTAACAAAAGACGATAAAATAATTGCTAACCCAAATTGCTCCACCATTCAAATGGTGATGGCATTGGCACCACTTCACACAAAATATGATATAAAAAGAATCGTGGTTTCAACATATCAGTCTGTCTCTGGAACCGGAGTAAAGGCTGTTGAACAATTAGAAAATGAAATCTCTGGGGTAAAAGGTGAAATGGCCTATCCGTATCCTATCCATAAAAATGCAATTCCGCATTGTGATGTGTTTGAAGAAAACGGATATACAAAAGAAGAAATGAAATTGGTTAGGGAAACTCAAAAGATCCTTAATGATAAAACTATCGCTGTTACAGCTACTGCTGTTAGAATACCAACTGCAGGGGGCCATAGTGAGTCCGTAAACGTTGAGTTTGAAAATGATTTTGACCTAAATGACGTTCGAAAATTATTGAGTGAAACTGATGGCGTGACCGTACAAGACAATCTAGACGTTAACAACTACCCAATGCCAATCTATGCCAATGGCAAGGATGATGTTTTTGTAGGTAGAATTAGAAGAGATGGCTCTCAACCCAATACATTAAACCTATGGGTTGTTAGTGATAACTTAAGGAAAGGGGCGGCCACAAATACAGTTCAAATTGCAGAATATCTTGTTAAGAATAACCTGGTTTAGTCAATTCCTTTAAAAAATTCTTAAAAAGCACTCAATAAAACATTCTTGGGTGCTTTTTTAGTTAATTTTAGTGGATTAAACCAAAACAAAATGAAACATACACTTACGGCACTAGTTGTGCTATTAACACTTATGTCTTGTAAAAACGAAAATAAAGAAGACACTAACGTCATTGCTGTGAATTATCCAGAAACAAAAATGGTAGATACTACTACTAACTATTTTGGTACAGAGGTCAAAGACCCCTACCGATGGTTAGAAGATGACCGAAGTACAGAAACCGAAGAATGGGTAAAGTCCCAGAATGTGGTTACAGGAGATTACCTTTCAAATATTCCGTATCGTGAAGAATTAAAAGAACGTTTATCTAAACTATGGAATTACGAAAAAGTTGGTGCTCCATTCGTTGAAGGGGATTACACCTACTTCTACAAAAATGATGGTTTGCAGAACCAATATGTTATCTATCGTTACAAATCCAACGAAGACCCAAGTACTGCTGAGGTCTTTTTAGACCCTAATACGTTTAAGGAAGACGGTACTATTTCATTAGGCGGTGCTAGTTTCTCAAAAAACGGAAAGTTATTAGCATATGCTATTTCAGAAGGCGGTAGTGACTGGAGAAAAGTTCTAGTGATGGATGCCGAATCCCGAGAAATCATTGAGGACACACTGATTGATATTAAGTTTAGTGGTATGTCTTGGTACAAAAATGAAGGGTTTTACTATTCAAGTTACGACAAGCCGAAAGGAAGTGAGTTATCTGCTAAAACAGACCAACACAAGGTCTATTACCATAAATTAGGCACTAAGCAGTCTGAAGACCAACTCATTTATGGGGGCACTCCAGAACAAAAACATCGATATATCTACGGTGGTGTAACGGAAGACGATCGTTATTTAATTATATCGCCAAGAGTTTCAACGTCCGGAAATAAACTCATGATTAAAGATTTAACGAAGCCGAATTCAGAATTTACCACCATTTTAGATCATACGGATAGCGATTCAAACATCATAGAAAATGTAGGTTCTAAGCTCTACATTATGACGAACTTGGACGCCCCTAACCAGAAAATTGTTACGGTTGATGCGTCTAATCCCACTCCAGAAAATTGGGTAGATTTTATCCCAGAAACTGAAAACGTATTAAGCCCTTCAACTGGTGGTGGCTACTTTTTTGCTGAGTATATGGTGGATGCCGTGTCCAAAGTCTTACAATATGATTATAATGGCAACTTGGTAAGAGAAGTTGAGTTGCCTGGTGTCGGTTCTGCCGGTGGTTTTGGCGCTAAGAAAGAGGAAGACCATCTCTATTATTCATTTACCAATTATGTAACCCCTGGTAACATTTATAAGTACGATATTGAAGCAGGTACCTCAGAGTTATATCGTAAGCCAGATATTGATTTTAATCCAGAAAATTACGAAAGCAAGCAAGTCTTCTACACTTCTAAGGATGGTACAAAAGTGCCAATGATTATTACCCATAAAAAGGGAATTGAGCTTAATGGAAAGAATCCTACTATTCTTTATGGCTATGGTGGCTTTAATATCAGTTTAACCCCTTCATTTAGTATCGCCAATGCCGTTTGGATGGAGCAAGACGGCATCTATGCCGTACCAAACCTAAGAGGTGGTGGTGAATACGGGAAAGCCTGGCACGATGCAGGGACCAAAATGCAAAAACAAAACGTCTTTGATGATTTTATAGCCGCTGCGGAATATCTAATTGCCGAAAACTATACATCATCAGATTTTCTAGCTATTAGAGGTGGCTCTAACGGCGGATTGCTGGTTGGAGCAACAATGACGCAACGCCCTGAATTAATGAAAGTCGCTTTGCCGGCTGTAGGTGTTTTAGACATGTTGCGTTATCACACCTTTACCGCTGGTGCTGGTTGGGCTTATGACTACGGAACTGCAGAAGACAGCAAGGATATGTTTGAGTACCTTAAAGGCTATTCGCCTGTCCACAACGTTAGTGAAGGGGTTGAATATCCTGCAACTTTGGTAACTACAGGAGATCACGATGATCGTGTGGTACCTGCTCATAGTTTTAAGTTTGCTGCTGAATTGCAGAGTAAACAATCAGGGAGCAACCCAACCTTGATCCGTATTGAAACAGATGCTGGTCATGGAGCTGGTACGCCAGTAACCAAAACTATTGAGCAGTATGCCGATATTTTTGGTTTCACTTTATATAATATGGGCTATGAAGTATTACCAAGTAAAACCAATGAAAAGGTAAAAGGGTAATAAGGCTTTAAATCTTTTAAAAAGTCGTTCTATAAGGAGCGGCTTTTTTTATGGTATTTTTACACTATGCTACAGGTTAAACATCTCTCATTTGGATATTCAAAAAAAAGCGTACTAAAAGACATTAACTTTACAGCTGAAGTTGGGGAAAATATTGCCATCATTGGTGAAAGTGGTTCTGGAAAAAGTACACTACTAAAACTTATTTATGGCGAATTTGATCTAAAAGAGGGTAAAATTCTATGGAAAGACACTCAGATTTTAGGCCCAGCACATAATCTTGTGGTTGGTTATGACTTTATGAAATACGTCACCCAAGAGTTTGACCTTATGCCTTTTACTACGGTTGAAGAAAATGTTGGCAAACATCTCTCACGGTTTTATCCAGAGGAACGTCAGGATAGAGTGACTGAACTAATTAGGGTTGTGGAACTCGACGCTTTTTCTAAAACGAAGGTGAAAAATCTAAGTGGCGGACAAAAGCAACGTGTGGCTTTGGCGCGTGCTCTTGCCAATGAGCCAGAAATACTTTTACTCGACGAACCATTTAGCCATATTGATAATTTTAAAAAACAATCCTTACGACGTAATGTCTTTAATTATTTAAAAGCGAATTCTATCACATGTATTGTTGCTTCACACGACAGAAATGACGTTCTGGGTTTTGCGGACACTATGATAGTGCTTCATGAAAACAAGATTGAAGCTAAAGGCTCTCCATTGCAATTATATAAAAATCCTGAAACTCCCTTTATAGCTTCGTTCTTTGGCGAGTTCAATATAATTGATGGGGAGATTTGCTATTCGCACCAACTCAAAATTGTCGAAAATTCAAAATTAAAAGCCGTTGTAAAGCAATCCTATTTTAATGGTCGTAACTGGTTGATTGAAGCCGAATACAACTCTCAATATGTTTTTATTGAACATGTAAAAAAGCTAAAAAAAGGATCTGACGTCTATTTTCAAAAACATTGAATTTACTTTTCGTTCTTCGTAATGTGCTTCTTTTTAATGGACTGAAACGATGTCAAAAGTGTTGTCTTTAAAGGTAATCGTATCCTCTTCCGTTTTCGATAGAATTAATTTTGCGATTGGAGTCGAAGATGAGATTGCATAATACAATTCATCTTCATAATAAATTTCACCTATACTGATAGAGATAAAGTAATTGAAGTTTGTGGTTTTAACAACGCTTCCTAATGCTATTTTCTGATGCTCGTGTTTGGGACTTATTTTATTAAGTACCTGTTGTTGTTTTTGAATCTCTGCAAGTTGCTGCCCAAGCTTTTCTCGCTCTAGTTGAAGCATTGCCCGACCAGTTTCGTGTTTGTCACCAGCAGAACTCTTAGTTTCGGATTGAAGTCCGGCTTCGAGATCAGAGATATTAAGTTGTAACACCCTTATCTTGGTGTCTAAAAACTCTTGACACTGCTTACAAAGTGCTTCTTTAATCTTGATCATAAAAGCTCAGCTAGTTCTTTTCCAACCAAACTTCCTATGGCAACTCCCATGCCTCCTAATCTTACACCACAATAGACATTATCGCCCATCTGTTTAACGATTGTGCTTTTTTGATGTCCCACTCCCATAATGCCAGACCATCGGTAATCGATTTCAACATCCGTTTGAGGAAGAATTGTATCTTGTAGTAGTTCTTCAAGTTTATTTTGAATCAGTTGAGTTTGCCCAAAATCAGTCGTCTCCTCAGTTTTAAAATCTAGGTTTCGTCCACCTCCCAAAAGAATGCGATTGTCTATATTTCTGAAATAGTAATAGCCTTGATCTAAATGAAATGTGCCTTTTATCTGTAAGTTTTTAATTGGCTTAGTAATTAATACTTGAGCCCTTGCTGGTTGCACCTCTTCTTCAATTAAGGTTGAAGCAAATCCGTTGGTGGCGATTAAAAGTTTTGATGTCGTAAACTCAAAGTGATTGGTATTTACCTTAACAAAGTTCTGGTTTTCTGTAAAGCTTTCAACACACGTATTGTTTAATATTTTAACTCCTAATGCTTGAACTTTATGTAATAAGGCCTCCATCATTCTGCCAGTATCTATCTGCCCTTCAAATTGATTGAAATTTAGTTTAGATCTTACTTTCTTAAAGTGAAAAGTATTTGCTTTCCATGAAAAAACCTTAGCATTAAATATGGGGTAAAGTAGCTTATTAATATCTTCTTGTTGAGAGATGCATTTTTCATATAGTTCCTCATCAGAGTTTAAAAACAATTCATAACCACCAAAATTTTGATAGGCAATCGATTTATCTCCTAAGTTTATTCGTAATAATTGAAGTCCGTTGATGCGTTTTTCAATCAAATCCAGTACTTCTTCTTCAGAATGATTTTTTAAGTCAGAAATAATTTCGCTTAAGCTTCCAAAGCATGCAAAGCCAGCATTTTTGGTACTTGCTCCTTGTGGCAAGACACCTTTTTCTAAAATTAGAATATTGGCTTTTGGAAATTTTTGTTTTAACTGCAATGCACAATTAAGGCCAACAATTCCACTGCCTACAATAGTGAAATCAACATTTGATAACCATGATTTTATTTCCCAATAGGATAAGTTCATACAAAAAAGACCGTCATTAAGACGGCCTTATTTAAATTATTCTTCTCTTGGCTTTTCCATTTCAAAGTCTTCCATAAACTTTGTGGTATAATTACCCGCCACATAATCTGGATGATCCATTAATTGTCTATGAAATGGAATCGTGGTTTTTATACCTTCTATAACAAACTCATCTAAAGCCCTTTTCATCTTACTAATGGCCTCCTCTCTTGTTTGTGCTGTTGTAATCAGCTTAGCAATCATGGAGTCATAATTTGGTGGAATGCTGTAGCCTGCATAAACGTGAGTGTCTAAACGAACTCCGTGTCCACCAGGTGCGTGCAAAGTCGTAATTCTTCCTGGTGAAGGTCTAAACCCATTGTGTGGGTCTTCGGCATTAATTCTACATTCTATAGAGTGTAAGTTTGGTGTATAGTTTTTACCAGAAATTGGCACGCCTGCAGCTACTAATATTTGTTCTCTAATTAGGTCAAAATCAATAACCTGCTCAGTTATGGGATGCTCTACCTGAATACGTGTATTCATCTCCATAAAGTAGAAATTGCGATTCTTATCAACCAAAAACTCTACAGTTCCGGCTCCTTCATACTTAATATATTCAGCGGCTTTTACTGCTGCCTTACCCATTTTGTCGCGCAGTTTAGCAGTCATAAAAGGGGAAGGGACTTCCTCAGTTAATTTTTGATGACGTCTTTGTACTGAACAATCTCGCTCTGATAAGTGACATGCTTTTCCTTTTGAATCACCAACAATTTGAATTTCAATATGTCGAGGTTCTTCAATCAACTTTTCCATGTACATATCGTCATTTCCAAAAGCTGCTTTAGATTCTTGCCTTGCAGAATCCCATGCCGCTTTTAAATCTTCTGGTTTCCATACAGCTCGCATTCCTTTTCCACCTCCACCAGCTGTTGCTTTTAACATTACAGGATATCCTGTTTGCTTAGCAATCTTTTGGCAGGCTTCAAAATTTTCAATTATCCCATCACTACCTGGTACACATGGTACACCAGCAGCTTTCATAGTCGCTTTAGCTGTTGCCTTGTCTCCCATTTTGGCAATCATTTCTTCAGAAGCTCCGATAAACTTAATACCATGTTCCTCGCATATCTTTGAAAACTTGGCATTCTCAGAAAGGAAGCCATAACCGGGATGAATTGCGTCTGCATTTGTGATTTCTGCAGCAGCAATAATGTTGGCTATTTTAAGATAGGACTCGTTACTAGGCGGTGGGCCAATACAAACAGCTTCGTCTGCAAACTTAACGTGCAAACTATCTGCGTCAGCCGTAGAGTATACAGCCACCGTCTTAATGTCCATCTCCTTACAGGTTCTAATTACACGTAGTGCAATTTCACCTCTATTGGCTATTAATATTTTTTTAAACATAACTTTAGTTTTAAAAATTCAACTTCCAAGTACCAAATTCCAAGGATTGGGTTTGGGATTTGTGAATTGGAATTTTCAAGTGTTATGATGGGTCAACCAAAAAGAGCGGTTGATCAAATTCTACTGGTGATGAGTCGTCTACTAAAACTTTAACGATTTTTCCTGATACTTCAGATTCAATTTCGTTAAATAGTTTCATCGCTTCAATAACACATAACACATCGCCCTCTTTTATCTCAGTCCCCACCTCTACAAAAACGGGTTTGTCTGGAGAGGGTTTACGGTAAAACGTTCCTATAATAGGCGATTTAATAGTAATGTATTTTGAATTGTCATCAGTCGCTTCAGCAGGAGCTACTGGAGAAGGAGCTGCAGCTGGTGGTGGTGATGCTGGTGCAGGAGGAGCTTGTTGCTGCACTGGTTGTTGTGCCATAGGAACCTGATGTATAATTGTTGGCTCGCTATCTGATCCTGTTTTAATGGTAATTTTAACATCATCCATCTCCAACTTAACTTCACTTGCACCAGACTTGGCTACAAACTTTATTAAGTTTTGAATTTCTTTAATATCCATATTTATCAGCTTTTTGTTAGTTAGATTAATTTAAGAATTATAAGCCCATTTAAAAAATATTGAGCCCCAAGTAAAGCCACCACCAAAGGCAGCAAAAATGAGGTTGTCTCCTTTTTTTAACTGGGATTCGTAATCGTTGAGCAAAAGTGGTAAGGTTGCAGAAGTTGTATTACCGTACTTTTGAATATTCATCATTACCTTATCTTCATTAAGGTTGATTCTGTTTGCCGTAGCGTCTATAATGCGTTTATTGGCCTGGTGTGCCACTAACCATTGAATATCTTCATTGGTTAAGTTGTTTCTTGCCATAATACGTTCTGCAACATCTGCCATATTGAAAACTGCATTTTTAAACACCGTTTTTCCATCCTGAAAGACGTAATGTTTTCCTTCTTTAAATGTGTTTTCATTTATTGGGTATGAAGATCCTCCATAAGTAGCTTGTAAAAACTCCCGTCCCTCTCCATTACTTCTCAATAGCTCGTCTTGCAGACCTAAGCCTTCTTCGTTAGGCTCAAATAAAACAGCACCTGCGCCATCGCCAAAGATGATGCATGTTGCTCTGTCTTCATAATTAATGAATGAGGAATTTTTATCCGCACCAATCAGTAATACATTCTTATATTTTCCTGATTCTATATATGCTGAAGCTGTTGACATTCCGAATAAAAAGCTAGAACACGCTGCTTCCAGGTCATAGGAAAACGCATTTACTGCTCCGATTTGTGTGGCTGTATAAGCTGAAGTCGATGCAGCTTTCATGTCTGGTGTTGCTGTAGCAACTATAACCAGTTCTATATCTTTTGGATCAATTCCTCTTTTCTTAATGAGGTCTTCTGCTGCTTTGATTGCTAAAAAAGAGGTGCCTTTGCCTTCTTCTTTTAAAATACGCCGCTCCTTAATTCCTGTTCTTGTAGTAATCCATTCGTCATTCGTTTCTACCATGGTTTCTAAAACCTTATTTGTTAGAACGAACTCAGGAACATAAGCTCCGACAGCCGTAATAGCCGCTGTGATTTTACTCATTATTAGCTTTTAGATTAATTAAAAATATCGAAAAACGGTCAAAATCAAATAGTTTCGTCCATTTTTGTACAATTTTTGGCAAATAATTATGCAAATTACGTAGAAATTGGCCGATTTGAGAAATTTATATAAAAAAAACGCTCATTGCTGAGCGTTTTATTATATGCGCGCATAGTACTTATGCTGCGTTTTCTTCAGATGAATTGTCAATTAAAACCTGACCTCTGTAGTATAATTTACCTTCGTGCCAGTGTGCTCTATGGTATAAATGTGGCTCACCAGTTGTTGGGCAAGTCGCTATTTGAGGAACAGAAGCTTTATAATGAGTTCTTCTCTTGTCTCTTCTTGTTTTTGATATTTTACGCTTTGGATGTGCCATTTTAAATGTTATTTATCCGTTAATAGTTTTTTTAAAGTATCCCAACGTGGGTCTGTTTCTTCTTTTTTATCTTTTTTGTCCAGTGTTGGACTCAATTCTTCTAGTTTATCTAATATCTCCGATTTTAGAGTACCATCCTCTATTCCTGGATGTACTTTTTTAGCAGGAACTGCCAAAACCAACAATTCATAAATGTACTGAGCAATGTTTATTTCGTACTCCCCATGAGGAATTATTAAAATATCTTCATTCTCATTGTTGTATTCGTCACCAAACTTAACCACCAATGAAAAAGTATCTTGAATTTCTTGGTCATACGGTTCGTTTGTGAGATCACAATTAACATTTACAGTGCCTTCAGCCTTAAAAAAGAGCTCTAAAAAAGTTGTTTTCTTTTCAAGAATAACATCTACCTTAATATCAGCTGAATTAAAATCTTCATATTCAAAATCTAAAAAGAACGTATTATCAATCTGATAATCAAAAATATGTTTTCCTAACTTGAGCCCTACAAATTGAATTGTATACGCTTTCATTGTTTTCATTACCACACACATTTTGAGCGTGCAAATATAAAACTTTTTTGCTTATTTTAAAGCAGATATAAACAAAAATTGTTGATATCTATTTTGAAGTCTTCTCTAATGGATTTTGTGCGTATTTTAAGTAGTTGCGGCGGTGCCTAAAAATCTTAACCGCAGTAAAAATTGCTTGCTTAAATGAACTTTCGTCAGCTTCGCCCTTTCCGGCAATTTCAAAGGCTGTTCCGTGATCTGGGGAAGTTCTCACCTTCTTTAATCCTGCGGTGAAATTTACGCCTGCACCAAATGTTATGGTCTTAAAGGGGATAAGCCCTTGATCGTGATAAGACGCCAACACAGCATCGAAGTTCTTATAATTATGAGAACCAAAAAAGCTATCCGCCGAATATGGCCCAAAAATAAGGTTGTCAGCTTCCTGCAATTCTTTTATAACGGGTTTTAACTTTACATCGTCATCATCGCCTATGACACCATTGTCTCCTACATGCGGATTTATGCCTAAAACTGCAATTTTTGGCTTTTCAATGGCAAAGTCTTGTTTTAAAGATGTTGTTAAGGTGTCTATTTTCTTTTTTATAAGATCTGCATCGATGTGTTTGGGAACATCCTTAACGGGAACATGGTCAGTAAGAAGACCTACCCTTAACGAATCCGCCACCATAAACATTAGGCTATCTCCACCCAATTTCTCTGCTAAATAATCGGTGTGACCAGGAAATTTAAACTTCTCAGATTGTATATTATGCTTGTGAATCGGCGCTGTTACTAAGACATCTACATCCCCTTTGTTTAAAGCTTCCGTTGCTGCTTCGAGTGACTTAAAAGCATATTCCCCAATTTTTGGGTCTTCTGCTCCAAAGTCTACGTTCACTTGTTCCTTCCACACATTAACCACGTTAATCTTTCCTTTTGATAGTTTTTGGGCGGATTGGGTTTCATAAATTTTAGCGTTTATTCCGAAGTGCTTTCTAAAAAAATGCATCAGATGAGAAGAGGCAAACACCACAGGGGTATAGAATTCTAGCATTCGAGCATCCTCAAAAGATTTCAGAATAATTTCTGGCCCAATACCATTTAAGTCGCCTATAGAAATGCCTATTTTTATTTTTTCTTCATTTTCCATGTAATCCTATGCTTTGTCCTTAAATTTACACTGTAAAATTAACCAAATTAAATAGAACGATGTTTACAGGAATCATCGAAGACTTGGGAGAGGTGGTCGCTCTTAAAAAAGAACACACCAATCTTAATATTACCATAAAAAGTAATATAACGTCAGAATTAAAAATTGACCAAAGTGTGGCTCATAATGGCGTCTGTCTAACAGTTGTACATATTGACAAAGACACTTATACCGTTACTGCTATAAAAGAAACGCTAGATAAAACAGCATTGAGTGAAATTGAAGTTGGTGACAGTGTCAATCTTGAGCGTGCTATGAAATTAGGCGACCGTTTAGATGGCCACATTGTTCAGGGTCACGTAGACCAAACCGCAGAATGTGTTTCTGTGGAAAACAAAAATGGCAGTTGGGTTTTTACATTCGACTATGACTCCAACCTACAAAACATTACTATAGAAAAAGGGTCAATTACGGTAAACGGTGTAAGCCTTACTGTAGTCAACTCTCAAATCAATAGATTTTCAGTGGCTATTATTCCTTATACCTATGAACACACAACTTTTAGCTCCTTTAAAAAGGGATCTAAAGTCAATTTGGAGTTTGATGTTATTGGAAAATACGTGAAGCGCTTAGATGATTTACGACGCTAAACGATCTTTCATCATTTTCTGAATACGATATGCTCCATAACATAGTGCCATAGCAAATGCTACAAATACATACATATCTATATCCAAGCCAGGAGGAGGAGGAGGGCCACCACCACAGCCACCAGGAAGAGCGCAACAAGGTGCACAAGGGCTGCCTGGTAGTGGACATCCACTACAGGGACCCTGTACCAACAAAAAATTAAAAATTATTGAGGCAAAGTTCATCGTTTCATTAATAGCAACGGTAAAAGTATAAAAAAAAGTGTGTCTACAAAATTAAATTTATGTAAACTGTCTTTAAAATGCTTGTTTTTATCGTTTAAGTGCTATTTTATCGTTATTTTAATTATTTATGTAGCTTATTTATTACAAGAAGGTTTCTTTTAATTCTAAAGTTATAAAGATAGTTAGATTAGAATCATTTTTTTACTCAGCTTTAAAAAAAGCTATTAACAATTCTTAAACACTACTATTTACGAAGAAGTTGACATGATGGTTTTTAAGTTTTGAAAACTCACTTTAAAAATGGTCTCTAAAATTATTCTTAAAATCAAAAAAGCTGCTTCAAATCATTGAAACAGCTTCCTTTTTTGTGGTCCCACTTGGGCTCGAACCAAGGACCACCTGATTATGAGTCAGGTGCTCTAACCAACTGAGCTATGGGACCTTTTTATATTTATTTTTTAACCACTGCTTTCCAAATCCAGATTTTAAATACTTCTCTCTTTTTCTAGCTGCAACTCTATCTGGATAGCGTTCAATATGGATAATTGACCAAGGTCTATATCCTTTTGTGCTTTTTGTTCTACCAGAATTATGTTCTTTTAGTCTTTTCTGTACATCTTTTGACATGCCGACATAAAAGCGATGATCTAAATCACTCTTTAGAACATAAACATACATCATTATTTCAAATTAACTTAAAATTTATGCCGTTACCGCCAGGCAGGAAGCTAACCAACTGAGCCCTGCCTGACATGCTGCCAAGCAGGCAGGTATGGGACCTTTGAATTGAACTTTATTAAATTCAATCAAATTGCCTGCAATATTACTACATATTTTAAAACTCCACAAACATTTATTCCCTAATGTCTTGGCACAACTCTATCAAAACACCATTGGTGGATTTTGGGTGTAAAAAAGCAATGAGCTTATTATCGGCACCTTTTTTTGCCGTTTCATGTATCATTTTAAACCCTTCTTTTTTTAGTCTCTTTATTTCATTCTCAATATCTTCAACGGCAAAAGCGATGTGGTGAATGCCCTCTCCCTTCTTCTCTAAAAACTTTGCAATAGGGCTGTCTTCTGAGGTGGCTTGTAATAATTCAATTTTATTCGGGCCACACTTAAAAAAAGAGGTTTTCACTCCTTCACTTTCCACATCTTCAATTTTATAATGTGCTTCACCGAATAAAGACCGAAACAACTCGTTTGATGCCTCAATATCTTTTACAGCGATACCTATATGTTCAATTTTATTCATTCTTAAAGTTTATAGTTAGAGCTTTGTCTCTAACATTTATAGATTCAAAAATAAGATAATACTTAAATATCAATTACTTTTGCAAAATGGAAAGTAATAGACAAAAGAAAATTGCGGGCATTTTACAAGAAGACCTTGCTGATGTTTTACAACGCTCTGCCACTGAAGGCGGTATGCGTGGCGTAATCATTTCAGTTTCTAAAGTCAATGTTACAGTTGATTTGTCCATTGCAAAAGTGTATTTGTCTGTCTTCCCAAATAAAGAAGCTAAACCGATATTGGAAGGTGTTAGGTCTAATACTCCTTTAATTCGACATGAACTGGCAAAGCGTACAAGACATCAGTTACGACGAATGCCTGCTTTAGAGTTCTTTATTGATGATTCTCTTGAATATATTGATGGTATAGAACGCTCTTTAAAAGGTAAGGAGAATCCTTTAGACGATCCTGATCTTTTAGAAAAGCGAAAAAAATCCTAAATACACCGTATCATTTCCACACCCTTGCATTAAATCCTTATTTTTAATCTTTGGTTTAAAGCATGAACATTTCCTTATACATCGCTAAGCGTTATCTCTTTTCTAAAAGTAGTAATAATGCCATTAATATTATGACGGCCATAGCTTCTGGTGGCGTTGTCATTGCAGCTGCTGCTCTATTCATTGTGCTTTCTGTTTTTGCGGGATTAAAGGATTTTAGTCTGCAGTTTTCGACCTACGTAGATCCAGATTTAAAATTGCTGCCTACAGAAGGGAAATCTTTACTATGGGCTGAGCGAGATTCTTCAGATCTTATAAAAATTCAGGGAATTGAGGGGTTTTCAAAAAATATTGAAGAGCGTATTGTTTTAAAGTCCGAAAACAAAAACCTATTAGCAACCTTAAAAGGTGTTGACGTCAATTTTAGAAATGTTGTGACGATTGACTCGATGCTTGCTAATGGCAAATGGGTAGAACCAAAAAGTAATGAAGTTGTCTCGGGTTGGGGTATAAGTAATTCTCTGTCCTTCGGTGTTTTTGACTTTATGAGCCCCTTAACACTTTATGTGCCAAAGCCTGGTAAGGGGCAAATCACATCCATGCGAAGTGTTTACAGTTCTGCTATTGTTACCAATGTTGGTTTATTTGACATTAATGAAGAATTAAATAACGAATACATCTATTCCGATATTGATCTTGCTCGGCAACTTGTCAATTATAAACCTAATGAATATAGTGCGGTTGAAATAAAATTGAAACCAACTGCTGATGAGGCTAAAGTTAGAGAAGCTATTAATGAAGCTTTTAACGGACGCTTTATTATTAAGAATAGAGAACAACTCAATGATGCGCTTTTTAAAATGTTGAACACCGAGAATTTAGCGATTTATCTCATTTTTACTCTAGTCATCATTATCGCGTTATTTAATGTTATTGGTGCCATCATCATGATGATTTTAGACCGTAAACAATCCCTAAACACACTATTTAATCTGGGCGCAGAAACAAAAACCATAAAATCAATCTTCTTTTTACAAGGGAGCTTAATGACCATTATTAGTGGAGTAATTGGTGTTCTTCTTGGGCTTGTAATAGTTGCGTTACAATTGAAGTTTGAATTGGTAATGCTAACCCCAACCTTACCTTACCCTGTTGAAATTGAGTATGTGAATCTCGTTATTGTACTATTAACGATACTCTTTTTGGGCATTGTTGCCTCTAGGATTGCATCAGGACGAATCAACAAAAAGTTGATAAAAACTTAGGAGAACTGGTATTCTGAAAATTTTTCAAGAACCTCATCAAAAGCAGCAAAGACGTCTTTAGAGTCGTCACTTGTAACCATTTTCATTCTGTACTCTTTAAAGTTAGGAATGCCTTTAAAATAGTTGGTGTAATGTCTTCTGGTTTCGAACACACCTAGTTTTTCGCCTTTCCAATCAATAGACATCTGAAGATGACGCCTTGCGGCCTCAACACGTTCTGGCATTGAAATTGGCGCAAGATGCTCTCCAGTTTCAAAATAGTGCTTTACCTGTTTAAAAAACCATGGGTTGCCTATTGAAGCACGGCCTATCATAGCTCCATCAAGTCCATAGCTGTCCCGCATTTCAACTGCTTTTTCTGGTGTCGTCACATCCCCATTTCCAAATACAGGTATGTGCATTCTAGGGTTGTTTTTTACCTGTGCAATGGGTTTCCAATCTGCATTACCTTTATACATCTGAGCTCTTGTACGCCCATGGATAGCAATGGCTTTACAGCCTACATCCTGTAATCGTTCTGCAACCTCTAGAATTTTAATGGAGTCGTGATCCCAACCTAAGCGGGTTTTAACAGTAACGGGTAGTTTAGTCCGCTTTACCATTTCTGCAGTGAGCTTTTCCATTAGGCAAACATCCTTTAAAATCCCTGCTCCCGCACCTTTACTCACTACTTTTTTTACAGGACACCCAAAGTTGATGTCTATAATGTCTGGATTTGATTTTTCAACGATATCAATGGTTTGTAGCATACTTTCCATATTGGCTCCAAAGATTTGGATACCGACAGGACGTTCTTTTTCGTAAATGTCCAACTTCATAACGCTTTTAGCTGCGTTACGAATAAGTCCTTCGCTAGACACAAACTCTGTATAAACCACATCTGCTCCCTGCTCTTTGCACAATGCTCTAAACGGGGGGTCACTCACATCTTCCATCGGTGCCAAAAGCAAAGGGAAGTCGGGAAGCTCTATGTTGTCTATTTTAACCAAGTGTTGAAATTTGCTGCAAAATTAGGTCTTTTTAGATAAACTCATATTTATATGATTAATTTAGTGTCTATCATTTTTATATTTATGAAGAAAATCACATTGTTTCTCTTTTTGGTAAGTTTTGTTTCCTGCTCGGCACAAAAGGAAGCTACCTTTAAAACGAAAAAATTTAGCAATGAAGAATTAATATTTCAATACCCAAAAACTTGGCATAGGTTTGGCGGTAACGGTTATGTTTTCCTAAAACCTAAACTAATTTACGAGTATGGTATCGAAGATGGAAATCATTTGCTGGTAAATAAGAGTTATATTGAGGTAAAAGAGAACGATAGTATTCTTCAAATAATCGATAATTACGCCAGAATATTAAAGCGACATGAAGTTGACAAATCTTTCAAAATTATCAAATTGGGAGTTGAATCAAATTTTAATTACAAAGTTGAATACTCTATTAAATACAGCTTTAGTGATTTAATCTTCAAGAGAGAAGAGTACTTTAAAAAAGTTAACTCTCATTTAAAATTTGCATCATATCAAATGCAAGAAGATTTATTTGATCAATATCTTTTTGAGGCTAAATTTATTATTAACTCAATCGAATATAAGTGATCTTTTCAACGTTTCAATATTATTGAATTTCATAATTATCTGACATATACTGCAAAGAGTTCAATACATCTTTTTATAGGACATCTGATTTTTTACCTGAGTGAAAAGTCCTTCCTTTCGGGAAGGATTTAGGATGGGCTCTTAAAATTTTACAACAGTTTCAATTAAAGAGTCTTTTCGTTTTACTGAAATAGCCGCTTCATCTCCATTTTCAAAAACGGACAACGCTCGCATATAGCTCATCATGTCAGTAACTGTGCTGTCACCAAGTTTAATGACGACATCACCTTTTTGCAAACCAGCTTTAAAAGCTGGAGTATCTTCACGGGTGCCATCAATTCGCATGCCCTTGCCATCAAATAAATAATCTGGAACAACGCCTAGACCCACTTTAAATCGTGGCACTTCTTCACTTTCGTTTTTTGTGGTTCTAAACGGTAGTTTTCCGTTATCATCAAGGTCCATTATAATATTAAAAATATAATCGGAAATCAAATTCATACCTTCATAATTCAATTTTTCAGTGTCATCTCCTGGCTTATGGTAGTCTTCATGTTGACCCGTAAAAAAATGAAGTACGGGCAGATCAATCAAATAAAATGAGGTGTGGTCCGAAGGCCCTACTCCACTTTCGTTTTCAACTAATTTAAAGTGATTGTTATTTGACTTTAGCGTTTGCTTAAATATAGGGGATGTGCCGAGTCCATAAACTGCAAGTGTGCTATCGGCTTTCATGCGACCAACCATATCCATGTTAATCATATAGTTAAGACTATCTTTCTCGATTGTTGGGTTTTTTGAGAAATAATTAGAACCCAACAAACCCATTTCTTCCCCAGAAAATGCAATAAATAAGTAATTGTTATTGTCCTTCTTTTTAGCCTCTTTAGTCTTATGAACCAGCTTTCCTGCCAAATCAAACATAACCGCAACACCACTTGCGTTATCATCAGCTCCGTTATGTATAGCTTTATCTTCTTCTCTGTATAGCGAGCCTTCCCCACCAAAACCTAAGTGGTCGTAATGTGCTCCAATGACAACAGTATTTTCTGCTCCATTATCTAAAAAGCCAATCACATTTTTACCTGTTATACTTCCGTCCGTATTGGTGGTGAATTCAACTTCCTTATGTGGATCTGTTTTGGGTTGAAATGAAAAATCTTGAAAATATCCTGAAGTCCCTTTAGGCTGTAACTGTAATTCCTCAAAGCGTTGGCTAATATAATTTGCTGCGTCATCTGCTCCTTTGGTTCCGGTCTGGCGACCCTCTAGAGAGTCGTCAGCTAAAAATGCAACGTCCGATTTTATGTTATTTTGATATGATGCTTTTTCTCCACAAGAAAAAAATAGGCTTAATGCTATTAAAATGAACAGGCTTCTCATTTCTATCTCTTATTTTTGCACAAAATTAGGCATTAATACTTATTTGTTACAATCAATGAAACAATATATTCTATTAGCACTCAGTGCTTTTTTTATGTTTTCGTGTAAAAATGAAAACTCGACATCTGTTGAAGAATCAAAAATAGCTGAGGCTGTTAAAAAAGACACATTAATCTATCCTGAAGAAACCCATTTTAAGTCTATTACACAAATCACTTTTGGAGGCGACAACGCAGAGGCCTACTGGAGCTTTGACGACCAACAACTCATCTTTCAGTCCAATAATGAGAAATGGGGGGTGGGCTGTGACCAAATGTTTTTAATGGATGCTAATGAAACCTTTACTGACAGTATTGCCCCGCCCATGATTAGCACAGGAAAAGGAAGAACCACTTGCGCCTATTTTCTGCCAGATAACAAACATATTATTTATGCCTCAACCCATTTAGGAGATGAAGAATGTCCCGACACACCCTTGCGTAAAAACGGAAAATACATCTGGCCCATTTATGATAGCTATGATATTTTTGTTGCAGATTTAGAAGGGAATATTCTCAACCAATTAACTAATGAAGTTGGTTACGATGCGGAACCAACTGTATCACCAAAGGGAGATAAAATTGTATTTACATCAACACGAAGCGGCGATCTTGAATTATACACCATGAACCTCGACGGCACTGAAGTGAAACAAATCACTGACGAATTGGGTTATGATGGTGGTGCGTTTTTCTCGCCAGATGGCTCTAAAATTATTTTTAGATCTTCTCGCCCTAAAACCGAACAAGAAGTTAAAGATTATAAAGCACTATTAGCTGAAGGTTTGGTTGAGCCAACAGAAATGGAGCTTTACATTTGTAATGCTGATGGGTCAGAATTACGTCAATTAACAGATTTAGGCAATGCTAACTGGAGTCCATTTTTTCACCCAAGTGGCGAGAAAATATTGTTCTCTTCTAATTTTGAAGCCGAAAGAGGGTTTCCATTTAACCTATATATGATTGATATCGACGGTAAAAATCTAACTAGGATTACCCACGGCGAAACTTTTGATGCCTTCCCAGTGTTTTCTAACGACGGAAAGTATTTGGCGTTTTCTTCAAATAGAAATAATGGTGGGGGAAGAGATACCAATTTATTTATTGCTGAGTGGCAAGATTAATTGCTTTGGCCTTGTAGCCTGTTGCGCTCTTCAACGTCAGTAGTCCGCTCGTTTGTATTTAACTTGGTGTTACCAAAGTTGTAGCGAAAGCCTAATTTAACCGTTCGATTATCCACATTGTTTAATCTTGAGTTAGACTGATTCAGGTAATTGATACTAATGCTTTTATCTTGCATATTAAATAAGTCTGTAGCCGATAAAGAGATTACAGCCTTCTTATTCCATAAGCTTTTACTTATAGCTAAATCAGATTGAAAAAGATCATCAATAAAAGCAAGTCCTTGAAGATATTTTGTTGCATATAATAAACTCAAGTTAATGTTAAGGCTATTATCCTCTAATAACGATAAGCCGCCAGATAATATGGATAGGTTTGACCATTGACTCAGCTCAACAGAGTCACTGCCAAAATCAACCTCTTCTGTCATGTTATATACAGAGTTAAGGGCAAAAATATTCCAACGATTTGTACCGTAATAAAACTGTAAATCAAAGCCGTAGTCCACAACCTTGTCTAAATTAACAGGAGTATAGGCTATAATATTAGTGTCATTATCCTGTCTCGGGATTTCATTAATTGCTCCATCGTAATTGATATAATAAAACTCAAAAGCAAAGTGCTTTAAAAAATTAGTTCCAAAAATAAAGTGATCTGTAAATGTTGGCTGTAGGTTTGGGTTGCCTACTATAACTGTATTTTCATTCAGAAAGAAAGTAAATGGATTCAGAGTTGCATAATCTGGGCGTGTAATGCTGCGTTTGTAATTACCATATAAATCCAAATTTTCAGCAACCTGAAAAGATAAACTGGCGTTAGGGAACCACTCTAAATAATCTTGGGTATTGGTTTCGTTCAATGTTACTGAAACCCCCTCAACATTGGTTTGTTCTGCTCTAAGACCTAAACCAAGTTCCACCTTTTCCCAAGATTTACTATAATTAAGATACCCGGCATATACTTTTTCATCATAATCAAAAAGGTTACTATTGGCGGTATCTAGGGATTCGCTTCCATTTATAGTGTTATATCGAAATATACTGCTTTGGGTGGTGACATTGCTATATTTTAGACCCACATCAAATGATGATGTTTCACTAGGGTTCATATTATAATCTATTTTTCCGTTGATAATTTCGGTATCTTGGTCAGCATCTGTTCTAAATTCTGAATCGTTTACAAAATCATTATTGTCATCAAAAAAATTGCTCAACACACTCTGGTCTCTTTCATAATTATAGGTAGTGTAATGTCCACCAACTGAAAAACTCGACTTATCATTAATTTGATGTCTAAAGTTAATATCTGAGCCAATATTATACTTGTCGTCTCTTGATAAGTTGTCTGCCGTAAATCGAGAATCAAAATCACCATTAGCATCAAAAATCCGTGTGTTATTATTGATGGCATACCTAAAAAACGGAAGGTATAAACCTGTAGATGTTAGACTTAAAGTCGATTTGTCAGATATAAAATAATCGAAGTTAAGATTAAGGTTATGAATTTCGGAACGTGTTACTCTATTGATATCGGAATCCCAAAACTCATCGGTTGTTAAGTCTGGATTAAGGTAGTTAATCCTCTCGTCGTTTTTACGATTTATTTTTTCGTTGGTGTATGAATAGTTAAGGTTTAAATTGATTTTATTGTTCTTAAAAAAATGGCTGGTACCGCCATTGTACCTTGGAAAAACTCCTTGGGTATAATTTCCAAAAATACTACCTCGGTAGCCCGTAACTAAATTCTTACTCATTATAATATTTATAACCGACCCGCTATCTGCATCGTAACTCGCATGTGGATTGGTAATTACCTCAACAGACTGAATGGAATTTGCTGGAGCACTCTCTAAAAGCTGAATAACCTCATCCGTGGTCAATTGCACTTTTCGCTCGTTAATGTAAACTGCCGCTGGGGCACTTTTAATATTAATGCTACCGTCGGTAACAATGACTCCGGGTGTGTTTTTTAATACTTGAAGCGTACTCCCCTCTATCAATGCGGTATTAGCCACATTAAAAATGAGACGGTCAGGTTTTCTTGTTAAGCTTGGTTTTTTAGCAATAATATTGACTTCACCCAGGGTCTCAGAATCTTCAAGTAGTATAAAAGGCTTAAGTTCTGTATTGCTCGTAACATTCAGCTCTTGGGTAATGGTCTTATAACCAATAAAGGTGATGTTGAGGGTATAACTTCCTTCAGAAATAGATTCTATTTTAAAAGAGCCGTCATCATTGGTACTAGTTCCTTTGACAAAAGAGCCGCCTTCTGTTAAACTCAAAACAATATTAGCATAAGAAACTGGCTGAGAATCAACATCGACCACTTTTCCAGAAATGCTAAATTCTTGGGAATGTCCAAAAAATAGAAAAGTAAGGAAAACAAAGGTAAGGGTCGGTTTGTTATTGAAACTCATAAAAGCTGTTTAAACCGCAATATATAAATAGTTTTTTACTTAAAATTGAGGTTTTTCCGTATCTGCTTTCAAATATAGTAACGAGTAGATACAAACGCTTATAAATCCATTATATTTGCACTCTAAAATGGCTAGAAAAGAGACATGAAGCATATCAGGAATTTTTGCATAATTGCCCACATTGACCACGGTAAAAGCACCTTGGCCGATAGACTGTTGGATTTTACAGGTTCTGTTACAGATCGTGAAAAACAAGATCAGTTGTTGGATAATATGGATCTTGAACGTGAGCGTGGGATTACTATTAAATCGCATGCCATTCAAATGGAATATACGCATGAAGGCCAACACTATACTTTAAACCTTATCGACACTCCTGGGCACGTTGATTTTTCATATGAAGTTTCACGTTCTATTGCGGCGTGTGAAGGCGCTTTACTGATTGTTGATGCCGCTCAAAGTATTCAGGCGCAAACGATTTCAAATTTATATTTGGCTCTAGAAAATGATTTGGAAATCATCCCGGTGTTGAATAAAGTTGATTTACCAAGTGCAAACCCTGAGGAAGTGACGGACGATATAGTAGACTTATTAGGTTGCGACCCGTCAGAGGTTATTCCTGCAAGTGCAAAAACAGGGCTTGGTATTCAGGATATTTTAACTGCTATCATTGATAGAATTCCACATCCAAAAGGAAGCGTTGATGAGCCGCTTCAAGCTTTAATTTTTGATTCTGTTTACAACCCATTTAGAGGCGTTGAAACCTATTTTAGGGTATTGAACGGTAAAATCACTAAAGGACAAAACATAAAGTTTATTGCTACTGGTAAAGATTATTACGCCGATGAAATTGGAACTCTAAAGCTTAAGCAATTTCCTCGAAAAGAAATCCTAGCTGGTGACGTAGGTTATGTGATTACCGGGATTAAAGAAGCAAAAGAAGTAAAGGTTGGTGACACCATTACCGATGCGAAAAACCCGACTACAAATCCAATTGCTGGTTTTGAAGATGTAAAACCAATGGTCTTTGCAGGAATCTATCCGGTGGATACAGAGGATTATGAAGATTTACGGGCTTCAATGGAAAAGCTGCAACTTAACGATGCCTCTTTAGTGTTTCAACCAGAAAGCTCAGCTGCTTTAGGTTTTGGTTTCCGATGTGGATTTTTAGGAATGCTACATCTTGAAATCATTCAAGAACGCTTAGAACGTGAGTTTGACATGACGGTAATTACTACTGTGCCAAACGTAAGCTACCACGCATATTCTAATAAGGATCCTGATGAAATTATCATAGTAAATAATCCATCTGATTTACCTGAACCCTCTACCTTAAATCGTGTTGAGGAGCCTTATATAAAAGCCACCATTATTACCAAATCTGATTTTGTAGGTAATGTGATGAGCTTATGTATAGAAAAGCGAGGCCAAATTACCAATCAGACTTATTTAACGACAGAACGTGTTGAATTAAGTTTTGATATGCCTTTAGCGGAAATAGTTTTTGATTTTTATGACCGATTAAAAACGGTTTCTAAAGGTTATGCCTCTTTTGATTATGCACCTATTGGTATGCGAGCTTCAAAGCTGGTTAGGGTTGATATTTTATTAAATGCTCAAGCAGTAGATGCGCTTTCAGCATTGATCCATGCAGATAATGCTTATAGTATTGGAAAACGTATTTGTGAAAAACTCAAGGAATTGATTCCAAGGCAGCAATTCGACATTCCTATTCAAGCAGCGATTGGTGCGAAAATTATTGCACGAGAAACCATCAAAGCACTCCGTAAAGATGTTACTGCTAAATGCTACGGTGGTGATATTTCGCGTAAAAGAAAGCTATTGGAAAAGCAGAAAAAAGGAAAGAAACGTATGCGCCAAGTCGGTAATGTAGAAATTCCTCAACAGGCCTTTATGGCGGTTTTAAAGCTTAACGATTAGATTCCTGAATGTCTTTTTTAACCTGTTCTTTGGTCTCATTGGCCTCAATATCAAACGGTTTTCCTAGATAAACTAGTTGCCAACCTTCTCCGGAAATCTCAACTTCTTTATTAAAAGATGTGATAATGTGGAATTCGCCCTGATCATCTTTTACAAATAAAGGCGCAATGTCTTTGTCTTTATCTGTAATGTCAATAAAGGATCTATAGTGTTCTGCTCCCTTTAGGTCAATTTCTTGAATACTTGGGTACTTTCTCACCAAATTGGTTAAATTATTATAGTCGTCCGTTTGGGAAAAAAGACCTTCTCGGGGGTTGTTTTTATCACCTTTCATCTCGTCAACTGTCACTAATCTAAATGACCCATTTTCACCAAATTGTTTGCCAAATTTATTAATGGCATAGCGGTTAATTTCAGCATTTCCAGTAAGCGCCATTAAATACCCAACATCATTTAACTCTATGTTGTCAATTAGGTTATCTGAGTAAATATTGGTTGTTATGGCTTCTAGACCCAATTCCTTTGCTTTGGCTACATTAGACTGGTTACTGTCAATTAAAACCACATGTCTATCATGAGTTTCTAAATAATGACCTATTAAACGAGAAAGCTTTGAAGCACCTACAATTAATATACCATCTGACTTCTCTAAGAAAACACCAACCATTTTGGCAAACAACCTCGCTGTGGTAGCGTTAAGTAGTACTGTACCCAATACAACAACAAACACCAAAGGGGTTATATACTCAGCATAAGGTACGCCTTCACTTGCAAGCTTTAGTCCAAAAAGGGAAGCAATACCTGCAGCTACAATACCTCTTGGCCCTACCCAGCTTATAAAAAGCTTTTCATTGAGTTTTAGAGGGGAGCCAACAGTACTTAAAAACACCCCGGCTGGTCTAATAAGAAAGACTATGACTGCAAATAGAGCAACAGTGTTCCAGTTATATATGGAATACAATTCTGACATATTAATATTGGCTGCCAAAAGGATGAATAAAATGGAGATAAGTAAAACGCTCAAGGATTCCTTAAAGTAAAGAATGTCTTTTAAATATGGTGACTTAGAGTTTCCTAAAACCATACCCATTACAACTACTGCCAATAAGCCCGACTCGTGAGCAAAAGCATCTGACAACACAAAAACTCCAAGCACACAGGCTAGGGTAAACACATTCATAAGGTAATGTGGAACAAGTTTTTTGTTTAAAATGAGATTAAGTGCATGTGCGAATGTAAACCCAAATGTGGCTCCAAAAAGCACAATTTTTCCAAACTCAATAAAAGCGGTTTTAGTAAACTCCCCACCTGCATCGACGCTTATGAACTCAAACACCAAAACAGCAACAAGCGCTCCGATGGGATCGATTAATATACCCTCCCATTTTAATACGGCAGAAACATCTTTTTTTAAGGGAATATTTCTTAAAATAGGCGTGATTACGGTTGGTCCGGTAACTATAACCAAAGCAGAAAATAAGAATGAAATCTCCCAGGATAAACCGAAGATAAAATAGGCAGCAACCGCAGCCCCGAAAAAGGTAACTAAGGAACCTACAGATATTAATTTTGTTATTACTGGTCCCAAATTTTTGATTTCTCCTAACCGGAGGGTCAATCCACCTTCAAAAAGAATAATACTTATGGCTAGTGACACAAAATAAAACAGACTTTCTCCCGGAAAAAGCCCTTCTTCACCATTCCAAATAGGCTCAATCCATTTTGTGCCATCCTCACTTAAAAATTCGGCAGCAATTGGACCAACCAATAGACCTATTAGTATAAGTGGTAGGATTGCCGGAATTTTAAACTTCCATGCGACCCACTGTGCCAAAATACCCAAAATGATTATACCTCCAAGTTCTAACATCTCTTCTGTTTTGCGTGAAATTACTAATTTATCTCTTTTATTATGAAAATACTTTCAAAAATTATTCGTCTACATCACCTTTGCTTTTCCAACACTTCAAAAATTGAAAAATAATGGTGACTTACGAGGTTTTCAACCTAAAATCAACTATTAAATTTAAAACCATTCAAAAATAGTGGAATAGGAGTAGATTTCTCTTCAAATCTTGAAGCTAAAATTAATTTGGTTGAAATGGGAAGAAATAGGGTATCACAACTGATGCAGCCAACCAAATAATCAGGTTAAGCGGTGTACCTATTTTTAAGAAATCACTAAATCTATAGTTACCCGGTGCATAGACCATTGTGTTGGTGGGGTAGCTCATGGGCGTCATAAATGTAAGTGAGCAGGCAAACATTACAGCAACCAAAAAGGGGCGTTCGCTTATCTGCATAACTTCAGAAAGCGTAATAACAATAGGCGTCATTAGGGCTGCTGTTGCTTTACTCGAAATAAGATTGGTAGAAATAAAGGTTGCGAGATAGATGAGGCTCAAGGTCATGTGCGCGCTATAATTCCCTAGTGTATCTTGAATGAAGTTTGCTATTAATTCAGCTCCTCCATTTTTCTCCAAAGCTGTACCCATTGATAAAACACCTGCCATCATAAAAATCACCTTCCAGTCTACGGCTTTGTATGCTTCAACAGGTTTTAAAATTCCTAAAACCACCATTAAGAGTGCCCCGACCATGGCGCTAATCAAAATAGATGTCACATTCAATGATGCCACAAGCACCACACCCACTCCAATTAGTACTGCGGGAATTGCTTTTCTGTAGTTGGTTTTCTTTTTTATGTATTCGGATAGTCTTATAACAAGATCCTGAGACTCGAGGTTTTGAATGTCTTTGGGCTGACCTAAAACTAAAAGCATATCACCCTCTTTAAGGGTTGTGTGGGTCAGTTTATCGTAAATCATCTCTTCTCGTTGCCTTATGGCAATAACAGAGGAGTTGTATTGTCTTCTAAAATGCAGCCCTTTTAGTGTTCTGTTCGATAAGCTAGATCCGTACGGAATAATAACTTCATATAAGTTGAAAGACTTATACTTGTCTTCTGCCTTTTTCATTCGTTGGTTACCTTTAATGCTATAACCTTCAAAATCTAGTAAGCGCGATAGTGTTTGTGGTGGCGTCAATATTTTAAGTATGTCCCCTTCCATAATTCTGGTATCCAAACCAAAATTATGCTTTAGAACCCCATTGCGTAAAATGGATAAAATATTAACATTGAAATCTTTGACCAACTCTGAATCTCCCAATAACTTATCGATATCACCACAATTGGGTTCAACATAAAGCTCGGTGATGTATGTTTCTGCTTTTTTAGTGAGTTCGTTACTCCCTCCTCTACTCTTTGGAAGCAACAGTGGCCCTGCTATAAACATATATACAAAGCCGACAGCTAATAGACAAAGTGCAGCACCACTAAATTCAAACATTCCAAATTCTTCTACTCCATATTTTTTGGCATAACTACTCACCAAAATATTAGTAGATGTCCCAATTAAGGTACATGTTCCGCCAAAAAGTGCTGCAAATGAAATAGGTATTAACAACCTGCTGGGTGCAATTTTGGTTTCTCTACAAACGGTTAATGCAATAGGAAGCAATAAGGCTACAACCGCTGTATCATTAATAAATGCCGAGAATAGGCCAGATATTGTACAGAATACAACGAGGGCAATACTGTAGTGGGTTTTTGCTAACTTTATAATTTTATAGCTTAGCCCGTCTAGTATACCCGAACTGAAAACACCTCCACTTACGACAAAAATGCAACCCAGAGTAATTGTTGCGGGATGATTAAAACCCGAAAAACCCTCTTCTGGGCTTAAGACACCAGCTACAATAAATGTAGCCATAATTAAAATCGACGTAGTATCTATAGAAAAATAATCCCTAACAAAGAGAAATACTCCAAGCGCAATAATGGCAAAGGTTATGATTAAATCTACAGTCAATATTATATGGCATTAGTTAGTTACATTTTCTTTTTCTTCAGATTTATAAAACAAGCGCTTTAGGCTCTTTTTTAATAAGGTAAATCGGTATACACCAATCACAAAAAAAACAGCACTAAAAATTAAAGACAAAATTGCTAAATACTTAAAGTTTGGAAACTCTTTCAACTGAAAAAAGGCAATTCCCCCTAATAACAAATAAAGAGAAGACCTAATATAGGACAGTAAGGTGCGCTCATTCGCTAAGCGGGTGCGTTCTATTGCCAAGTAATCCCTTAAGATCACCTCCTCGTCGGGCTCAAAGTCGCGACCAAATCGTAACAATTTCATCTTCTTTATCTTTAATGGCGATTTAGGTTTAACCTTCATAATCTTACTTATTTTGTGTTATATAAATGTAATTATTTTTTTAGGCACTATAAAGCTTGCAGAATTATTAAATATTGTGGTTTTTGAAAACAACTATTGATATTGAATCCTTACGACTATATAGGTTCTTAATAAAACCCTAATGGGTTAATTCATTTAATACATATTTGTTATTTTGCGCATGCTATGAATTTATACCCAATCCAAGCCGGAAATTTTAAACTCGATGGTGGTGCCATGTTTGGCGTTGTGCCAAAATCATTGTGGCAAAGAACCAATCCCGCAGACTCAAACAACATGATTGATATTGCGGCAAGATGTTTGCTTATTGAAGACGGTGGTCGATTAATCCTCATTGATACTGGGATGGGGGACAAACAGAGTGATAAGTTTTTTGGATATTATTATCTATGGGGAGATGATTCCCTAGATAAATCCCTAAAGGCAAATGGGTTTCATGCAGATGACATTACCGATGTTTTTATGACACACTTACACTTTGACCATTGTGGAGGAAGTATTCAGTGGAATAAAGACAGAACAGGCTATGAGCCCGCATTTAAAAACGCAACATTTTGGAGTAATGCCAGACATTGGAAATGGGCCACAAACCCTAACAAGCGAGAGAAGGCTTCTTTCTTAAAAGAAAATTTATTGCCTATGGACGAAAGTGGGCAATTGAAGTTTATAAAAACAGAGGACGAGCAGGTTTTAAGGAATTCAATTTTAGGGTTCGATATTTTTTTTGCTGATGGCCATACGGATAAGCAGATGATTCCAATGATTCACTATAAAGACAAAACCATTTGTTTTATGGCTGACTTATTACCAACGGCTGGTCACTTACCACTACCCTTTGTTATGGGTTATGATACAAGGCCATTGCTAACTTTGGATGAAAAAGACACCTTTTTAAAGATGGCGGCAGACCAGAATTTTTATCTCTTTTTAGAGCACGACGCTCACAATGAGATTATAACTGTAAAACATGCCGAAAAAGGGGTGCGACTCAATGAAACTTTTACTTGTGGCGATATATTTAATTAAACACTATATATGATTATTAAAAACAAATTTATAATTGGACTAGCATTTTTTTCTATGCTTTTTGTTGGTTGCGGTTCTACCGCGCCAATTATTTCTACACCCGTAGAAAATGTAGATTCCTCACCTTTAAAAGTCGCTGAGCTTACTGATGCTGAAGCAAAAAACTGGGGGCATCTAGACTTGGTTAAAGACACCATTCCTGGTATGAGTGTGGACAAAGCCTATTCTGAAATTATTAAGGGCCGTAAAGGTGAAAAAGTCATCGTAGCTATTATTGACTCTGGTATTGACATTGACCACGAAGATCTCGATGATGTTATTTGGACAAATACCGACGAAATACCCAACAATGGAAAAGATGATGACAACAATGGGTATGTAGACGATATTCATGGGTGGAATTTTTTAGGAGATACCTATCATGAGCAGCTAGAATATGTGAGGCTTATAAAAAGTGGAGATACTTCAAACCCTCGCTATCAAGAAGCGGTCGCACAATATGAAGAAGACTATCAGTTATGGCTGAGCAGAAAGACTCAATATGACCAAATTTACCAACAACTGGTTGCTGCTGACGAAATTTTAGCAAAGCATCTCAACAAGACTGACTACACTAAAGAAGATGTCAATTCCATTAAAACAGATGATCAAACTGTTATGCAAGCCGTACAATTTGCAAAGTATTTGTACTCAAACGGATTAGACTCTATGGGAGATGCTAAAAAAGAAATTAAAGACGCTTTAAATGGTATTAATGAGCGGCTTAATTATAATTTAAATAAAGATTTTTCAGGAAGAAAAACAGGGGATAATCCAGATGTTTTAAATGACAGCCCTGGTTATGGTAATGCTAATGTAAAGCCAACAGTAAAAGACGAAGCCCATGGCACTCACGTAGCTGGTATAGTAGCTGCTGAGCGCAATAATGGTAAAGGTGCCAATGGAGTGGCAAATAACGTAGAGATTATGGCGCTTAGAACTGTTCCAAATGGTGATGAGTATGATAAAGATGTGGCCTTAGCCATTAGATATGCAGTGGATAATGGTGCAAAGGTCATTAACGGAAGTTTTGGAAAGTCCTTTTCACCACATAGCGACTGGGTAAGAGATGCGATAAAATATGCTGGTGATAATGATGTGGTTTTTGTTCATGCTGCAGGTAATGACAGTAAGGATGTGGACACTGAGCCTAATTTCCCAGACGACAATGTTAACTATGTTGAGGTCTCCGACAATTACATTCGGGTAGGGTCGTTAACATCAAAATATGGCTCTAATTTGGTGTCTGGTTTTTCTAACTACGGCACTAAAAATGTCGATATCTTTGCTCCTGGCTCTGAGATTTATTCTACAATGCCAGACGACGAGTACGATTTTAATAACGGAACCTCTTTTGCTGCTCCTGGCGTAGCTGGTATTGCCGCTTTAATCAGGTCGCAATACCCTAAGCTTTCTGCAAAACAAGTAAAACAGGTTATCTTAGACTCTGGTTTACCGCTTAAAACTAAAGTTGTGGTTGGTGGAGATTCTTCAGATATTAGAGACTTTTTAGTACTTTCAAAGTCTGGTAAAATTGCCAATGCATACAACGCTTTAATTTACGCTTCAAAATTATAATTCAAAATGATAAAACAGCTTTTTACATTAATTCTTGGTCTTTCTGTAGTTTACTCTTGCGGGGCTTCCAAAAACACAACAAATCCTTCTGATCCAGAAAAACCAGAAGTAACTTCAACAAACAACATACCTGCTAAGGATTACTATTGGCAACAACATGTAGATTATAAAATGGAAATTGATATGGATGTCGATTCCTATCAATACAAAGGGAAACAAAATTTGGTGTACACCAACAACTCGCCAGATGTGTTGTACCGTGTGTATTACCATCTTTATTTTAATGCCTTTCAGCCAGGAAGTGAAATGGATGTTCGGTCGAGAACTATTCAGGATCCAGATGGTCGTGTAAGAGACAGAATAAGTAAACTAACGCCAGACGAAATTGGTTTTATAAAAGTCAACTCATTAAAACAAAACGGAACAACTATTAATCACGAAACTGTAGGTACTGTTTTGGAGGTTGAATTGGCACAACCCATTCAACCTGGAGAAAAGGTGACCTTTGATATGGAATGGGATGCTCAAGTCCCTGTTCAAATTCGTCGTTCAGGACGAAATAACGCCGAGGGTGTAGCTTTGTCTATGACACAATGGTATCCTAAATTAGCCGAATATGATGACGAAGGTTGGCATGCTGACCCTTATATAGCACGTGAATTTCATGGTGTTTGGGGAGATTTCGATGTTAAACTTTCCATAGACAAAGATTATATTGTTGGCGGGACTGGTTATTTACAAGGTGAACCAACCGTTGATGGCAACAAAAAAACATTACATTTTAAGGCGCCAAGAGTTCATGATTTTACTTGGGCTGCAGACCCTGAGTATATTCACGATACCATGCAGGTACCTAATGGGCCTGTTTTAAATTTCTATTATAAAAAGACACTACCCGAAGAAAACCTCCAATATTGGAAGGACTTACAGCCAAAAACAGTCGCTTTGATGCAATACTTTTCTGAGCATATTGGTAAATACCCTTATGAGCAATACTCGGTCATCCAGGGTGGTGATGGGGGAATGGAGTACGCTATGTGTACTTTGATAACAGGGAAGCGTAGTTTTGGAAGCTTGGTTGGTGTAACCTCTCACGAGCTCGCCCATACGTGGTTTCAGTTTTTATTAGCTACTAATGAAGCTAAGCACGAGTGGATGGATGAAGGCTTTACAAGTTATATCTCTGCGGCTGCCATGAACGAAGTCATGGAAAGAAATTCGGAAAACCCGTTTTCTGGGTCATACCGCGGGTATTTAGGCTTAGCTAAGTCTGGTGTTGAACAACCATTAACCACACACGCAGACCGTTATGCCCTTAATGGAGCTTATGGAGCGGCTGCATATAGCAAAGGTGCGGTATTTATGGCGCAATTGGGTTATGTTATTGGTGAAGACAACCTTAAAAAAACGATTAAAAAGTATTTCGATGATTTTGCCTTTAAGCACCCAAAACCACACGACATTATCAGAACAGCCGAGCGTATCACTAATTTTGAATTAGATTGGTATCTCATCGATTTTGCTCAGACAACAAACACTATTGATTATGGTGTTAAAGCTATTGAAGGAAATTCTGTGACCTTAGAGCGTATTGGTTTAATGCCAATGCCTGTTGATTTAAGTGTCACTTACACTGACGGAACAACAGAAGACTATTATATTCCTCTGCAAATGATGCGTGGAGAAAAGCCTACTGAAGCGACTATTATTGGGGATTGGCCTTGGGCATACCCAACTTATACGTTTGAGGCTAAAAAACCCGTAGCGTCTGTAGAAATCGACCCATCAACACTTATGGCTGATGTAAATCGAGAAAATAATAAGATGTAACTCATTAAATAATCCTATTTTTAAAACCTCATCTCTCGATGGGGTTTTTTATTTGTTATGTCATTTACCTATTCAAAAAAAGAAAAGCTTAAAAGCAAAAAACTGATTGAACAACTATTCAATGAAGGAAAATCAGTGTCCGCCTTTCCTTTGCGTCTAGTCTATTTTAAAACGTCTTTTGAAGATAACGTCTCTTTTAAAACAGGAGTTTCTGTGAGCAAAAAACGTTTTAAAAAAGCTGTTGACAGAAACCGTATTAAACGCTTATTACGTGAAGCCTATAGGTTGAATAAACCTAAAATTAACAATAGTGAAACACAATTTGCGTTTATGATTTTATACCTTGGAAAAGAAATGCCTTCTTTTGATGATATTAATGACAAAACCCAATTGTTATTTAAGAAGTTTGAAGAAAAGGCCAATTAACTCAGAGTCATGAAGAAATTCCTCCAAAAAAAATTAATTCTACCTGTTGTAGCAGTTTTAATTTTTGTTAGCACAACAGCCTTTAAAAACGATTTCTTCGAAATCGCAAAACAAATCGAGATTTTCACCACCATGTTTAAGGAGTTAAACATGAACTACGTGGATGAAACCAACCCTGCAGATCTCATGGATACTGCCATAAAAAGTATGTTAGATGAGCTAGACCCTTACACTCAATTTTATAATGAGCAAGATGTGGAATCTTCTCGTATCAACAATGCTAATGATTATACTGGGATTGGGGCAAAAGTTTTGACCTTAAAAGACAAGTTGGTCATTGTTGAGCCCTATAAAAATTACGCTGCCGATAAAGCTGGATTAAAAGCTGGTGACGCAATAATTAAAGTGGATAATGTTGTTGTGGCAGACTTTAAAGATGATGCTGCAAACCTTCTTCAGGGATCTGCTGGTACTGAGCTTACTTTAACGTATACAAGGCAAGGCAAAACCATGACGACAACCTTAAGTAGAGAGTCTTTAGAAATACACGATGTACCACATTATTCCATGATAAATGACGATACGGGCTACGTGGTTTTAAGAAAGTTTGGAAGAAAAGCGTCAACAGAAACCATCAACGCCATTAACTCATTAAAAGCACAGGGCGCCAAACAACTAGTGTTGGATTTACGAGGAAACCCTGGCGGATTATTGTCTGAAGCTGTTAATCTCGTCAATATTTTTGTTCCTAAGGAACAATTGGTGGTCACTACTAAATCGAGAATAAAGAAGTTTAATAAAACCTATTATACACAGCGCAACCCAATAGATACTGAAATTCCGCTCGTTGTTTTAATTGACGGAAAAAGTGCTTCAGCAAGCGAAATCGTCTCTGGTGCCTTACAAGATATGGATAGAGCCGTAGTTGTTGGTGCCCGTAGTTTTGGAAAAGGCCTTGTTCAGCGTCCAAAACCATTAACCTACGGAACACAGATGAAAATTACTATTTCCAGATACTACACACCTTCAGGAAGGTGTATCCAAGCACTGGATTATTGGAATAGAGATGAAAATGGAAAGGCGACCAGAACTAAACGAGAAAATTATAACGAATTCAAAACCCGAAATGGGCGTTCCGTTTTTGATGGTGGTGGAGTGCAACCTGATCTAGAAATAGAAATCGCCAAACAAACTCCCATTTCAAAGGCAATTGAAGATGAAAACCTAATTTTTAATTTTGCTACGGACTACTATTATAAAAACTCTGTCGATGATTTAAAATCCTATCAATTCTCTGACACAGAATTTAATAGTTTTAAATCTTACTTAAAAACCAATGATTTTAGTTTTGAAACCAAAACAGAGCAGGCTTTTGAGGAGGCTCTTACCGTGGCAAAAGACGAACAACTCAATAATACCATAGCTTCAGAATATTCGAATTTGGTTTCTGCTTTAGACGATTATAAATCTTCAACCATTGATGCTAATAAGGCACAATTAAAGTCGTTATTGACTGATGAAATTATTAAGCGCTATTTCTATAGTGAAGGATTGTATGAATATTACACAGCTAACAATACAGAAATAAAGAGAGCTTTAGAAATTCTGAACAACCCTACAGAATACAGAAACATACTTAATTAGTCTAAAAATAGCTATATTTAGACATTCTTGCGCTGAAAAAACAAAAACTGATTAATAGCAAAATGAAAGCGTACGCCCTATTTTTTATGCTTGTTTTACAAGCTTCCTTTGCTCAAAAAGAAGTTAAGCATGTCGTTTATTTTGAAACTGACGAATATTCTATTGTAGAAACCGAACGGTATCGTTTACTCCTTTTTTTACAAGAAATTGAAGGTATTGACATCGAGAAAATATCCATTTATGGTTTTTGCGACGATAGAGGAAGCGATTCCTATAATTTAAAACTGTCCCAACAACGTGCAGATGCTATAAAAGAAGTCTTTTCAAATAATGAAATTACAGAATCTCTTATCACCAATGTAGACGGAAAAGGTGAGGTTTTATTGAAGATTGTTAAGGAAGATGATGTTCAGAAAATCCGTGGATTAAATCGTAAGGTTGAAATTATTGTTGCTCCTTATGATCCCCCAAGACCTAAGGTTGTTCGTAAGAACACTACTGATAAACTATTAAGTAAGCGTCTTAAAGTTGGTGATAAAATTGTACTTGAAAATTTATTGTTCCAAACGGGTTATAGTTATTTAATTGAAGACTCAAAGGGTAAATTAGACAATATTGTTGAGGCTTTACAAAAGCGCCCCGATGTTTATTTTTCAATTGAAGGCCATGTGTGTTGTACAAACGGAGATAGAGATGCAATAGATCGTAAAACCAATATCCGTAACTTGTCTTTTGCTAGAGCTAAATATATTTATGACTACTTTGTTTCAAAAGGTATTGATAAGGACAGAATGCGTTACGTAGGTTTAAGAAGACGTTATCCTTTAGGTGGCTTGCCCGAAAATGATAGGCGTGTTGAAATTAGGGTCACTAAAATTTTGGATAAGTAAGTTTTTTTATGTCTTAAGTATCATATTTATATGTGGAATACCATCTTCGAGGTACCCCTCTCCCACTTCCTTAAAATTAAGATTGTTATAAAAGCGTTTTAAATAGGTTTGTGCCGAAATACGAATCTCATCGGTTTTATAATTGTCTTTTATCGCTAAAATTGAAGCGTTCATTATCTCGTAACCATATTGATGTTGTCGTTCAGTTTGTTTTACCAATACCCTACCAATACTCGCTTCATTAAAGTAATATCCTGGTTTAAAAATTCTGGTATAAGCAACTAATTTTGAAGCTTTATAGCCCAAAACGTGTAAGGCTTTTTTATCCTTACCATCGATATCTTGATACACACAATCTTGCTCCACTACAAATACTTCGGACCTTAATTGAAGTACATCGTAAAGTTCTGTTGTGGATAATTCGTTAAATGACTTTGTTTTAATTTCTAGCATAATTCAATCTTGAACAATCACATCTTTAGCATCATCTTTATTAAATTCTGGTTGAATGTTGATGTGATTAATATCATATTTATGGAATACTAAGTCTTCAATTTTATTTAAAATACCATCAAACTGTGATAAGCTAATATCCTCTGAAAAATCAATATGCGCTTCAAAATGAACTTCATCTTCATTCAGTTGCCAAATATGTACGTGATGGACGTTTTCTATTTTTTCTATGTTGTGTAAATCATTTACAATAGCTTCAATATTGATGTCTTCTGGTGTAAACAACATTAGTACACGATATGAGTCTTTAAGTAAATCATAACCCATTACAATTAAATAAAGGGCAATAGCTAAAGTTAAAGCAGCATCTACCCAAAATATTTGATAGTACTTCATTAACAACCCTCCAAGTAATACGGCCACACTAGCCATCATATCTGTTAATAAGTGCAGATAAGCACTTTTCATATTCATATTATCCTTGGCATTTTTCTTTAAAAGCAAAACACTAAATCCATTACCTAAAATAGCAATGATAGATAACCAAATAACAAGTTGGGAATCGATCGTTGGTGGGTTTTGAAAGCGTTTTATAGCTTCAATAATCAATAAAACAGCAACAATAATTAACGTGGAGGCATTGATAAAAGCTGCTAAAATTTCCGCACGTTTATACCCGAATGTTTTTTTGAAAGACGCTTGTTTTCCTGCTAACTTATTAGCAATATAACTTACAACTAATGATAATACATCACTAAAATTATGAAGCGCATCACTTAATAAAGCTAAACTTCCGGATACAATACCACCTATAACTTGTGCAACTGTTATTAGTATATTAAGTAATATAGATATCAGCAGATTTCTGCCGTTTAGCTGCTGATGAGAGTGGGAATGGTTATGGGAATGTCCCATTTAGCAAGACATTGGTATTTTATCGACTCTGTTTTGATGACGACCTCCTTCAAATTCAGTTTCTAAAAAAATATCTACCATTTTTATAGCTTGTGGAATAGCTGTATAACGCGCAGGAATACAAATGATATTAGCATTGTTGTGCTGGCGGGTTAATTCTGTGATTTCTTTCATCCAACAAATACCAGCTCTAACATTAGGATATTTATTAGCTGTCATTGCTACGCCATTTGCGCTGCCACAAATCAGAATTCCGAAATCTACTTTTCCATCATTGACATCCTTTGCTACTGGGTGGACAAAATCTGGATAATCCACACTATCTAAAGAATCTGTTCCATAATTAGTTATTGTAATTCCTTTAGATTTAAGATGCTTTAATATAGCGGTTTTGTAATCTGGTCCGGCGTGATCGTTTCCTATTGAAATTTTCATAATTTTTTTTAATAGTGTCATTCTAAACACTGTGAAGAATCTATATAATAAATGATCAATACTTTAAACTAAAAGATTCTTAGTTTCACTTAGAATGACAGGTGTTATTTTAATCACTGTAAATTTACAAATAATTAAAATGGTTAATAGAAAGTCTGATGACATGTTAATAAGTGTTCACAACTACTTAGAACTTTAATTTTTATATCTCAATTATTTTTCCAAGCAAAAACTTACTTATATCTACCAAAAAAGTTAGTCTCTTTTTTTGGATAAGTTATGAGGTTAAATTTTAATATTACAAACATTAATAATTGTAATAGTTGTTAAGAAATAGAGGTTAATAGAGGTTATCAACAGTTGTTTATTACTACTTTAATAGTATTAATTATCAAAGGATTAAATGTATAAAATAGTGTTAATAGAAATCTGTAAGTCACATACGCAATAAGAAGCTTATAAAGTTATGCGCACTATTAACACACTATAATAACCATCATTATTTTTAAAAATTTATAAAAGAAAAAAGTATATAATGATATAATTGTGGATAACTGAAATTTAATCTTTAATTAATACTTAAATGGTACTATTAAAATTTAAAACCGTAGTTTTGTAAATAACTCAGCGTTACAGACTTCACTATTTACTGAGTATTAAAAACAAATTCCTGTTGACGATTTAACTTAAAAGCAGGATAATGAATATGATTACAATTACGAATGACAAGAAAGAAAAAAAAGAAATCTAACAGAAAGATTTCTAACCTTACCAATACAATTCTAAGTATTTTAAAAAAAGAACGAAACAAATCCTTTAACTATAAACAAATTGCTGCTAAACTTGGTGTTAACGATGCCAGTAGCCGTAACCAGATTATAAAAAAATTGCAACAACTAAAAGCAAAAGAAGAGATTGAAGAAGTAGAACGTGGGAAATTTAAAGCTGTTGTAACCGCAGACTATCATACAGGTATTGTAGATATGTCCGCAAGAGGATCAGCGTATCTAATTAGTGATGAATTTGAGGATGATGTATATATCGCTTCAAATAATATGAATAAAGCACTGCACGGTGATGAAGTAGAATTCTATGCTTACAAAAGAAGAAAACGCGGAAAGCTTGAAGGTGAAATCACCAATATCTTAAAGCGCGCTAAGAATGATTATGTAGGAGTCATCCAGATCCATAAAAATTATGCCTTTTTTGTTGCTGATAATAACAAAATGTACACTGATATCTTTATTCCAATTAATAAAACTTTAAAGGCAGAGGATGGAGACAAGGTATTAGTAAAATTAGAAGATTGGCCAGATAAAGCGGACTCCCCTTATGGAAAAGTTTTAAAGGTTTTAGGAAAGCCAGGAGAACACAGTACAGAGATACATGCCATTTTAGCGGATTATGGATTACCAGCTGAATTTCCTCACGAAGTTGAAGAGTTTGCAAATAAAATTGATACTTCAATTACAAAAGAAGAAATTGCAAAGCGACGCGATATGCGTAAAGATCTCACCTTTACCATTGACCCAAAAGATGCTAAAGATTTTGATGATGCCTTGTCTTTTAAAGTATTAGACAATGGATTGTTTGAAATAGGAATTCACATCGCAGATGTTTCGCATTATTTACAGCCAAATACTATTTTAGATGAAGAAGCTTATGAACGTGCAACATCAGTATATTTGGTAGATAGGGTAGTGCCTATGTTACCAGAAATACTATCTAACGGAGCCTGTTCGTTACGACCGCATGAAGAAAAATATACCTTTTCTGCAGTCTTTAAAATGAACGATAAGTGCGAAATTAAAGACCAATGGTTTGGTAGAACAGTGACGTATTCTGATGCACGATTTGCGTATGAAGAAGCGCAGGCAATTATCGAGAATAATCCAAAAGTCACATTGAGCAACGTAGATGATTCTCAATTAAACACAACAATCCCTAAAGAAGTTTCACTAACAGATAAACAATACAACACTAAACCAGAAATTGCAGAAGCAGTATTAGTTTTAGATAGACTCGCAAAAAAAATGCGTTCAAAACGTATGCGATCTGGAGCTATTTCGTTTGATAAGGTTGAAGTAAAATTCAATCTAGATGAAGAAGCAAATCCAACAGGAGTGTATTTCAAGACCAGTAAAGAAGCTAATAAGCTTATTGAAGAGTTTATGTTATTAGCCAATAAAAAAGTGGCTGAATTTATTGGTAAGCAAAATCCAAAGAAAACATTTGTCTATCGTGTGCATGACGAGCCAGACGACGCAAAATTAGCCGCTCTACAGAACGTTGTAAGTCGTTTTGGGTATAAGCTCAACTTTAAGGACAGAAACAGTGTGTCTGCTTCTTTAAACAATCTTTTAAAAGATGTTGTCGGTAAAAAAGAACAGAATTTGGTAGATACCTTAACGATCAGGACCATGAGTAAAGCAGAATATACCACTCAAAATATTGGACATTACGGTTTAGCGTTCGATTATTATAGCCATTTTACTTCACCAATACGGAGGTATCCAGATGTGATGGCACACCGATTATTACAGCATTATTTAGACGGAGGTGCTTCAGTTAATGAAGATATTTACGAGGAAAAATGCAAGCATTCTAGTGATATGGAATATTTAGCAACCAAGGCAGAACGCGACTCTATTAAATACATGCAGATTCGTTTTATGCAAGATCACCAGGATGAAGAATTCCTTGGTGTTATTTCTGGAGTTACTGATTGGGGAATTTATGTGGAGATTATTGATAATAAATGCGAAGGTATGGTTAGTGTAAGGGATATGAAAGACGATCATTATTACTTTGATGAAGACCATTATGCTTTAGTTGGTAAAAAGAAAAAAAAAATGTACCAGTTAGGTGATGAAGTTGTGGTTAAGGTTAAAGATACTGACTTAGTTAAAAAACATTTAGATTTTCATTTGATTGGTAAGCCCTCTAAGAATTAAAATAATAGTTTACTAGAATCTGTCATTCCTGCGTAGGCAGGAATCTTTTAAGTTTTCGGTATCATTATATTGTGGATTAATACCTACGCAGGAATGACAAAGCGTATAAATGTGTAACATTCTTATAATAGTTAGGACTGATAATTAAACACTAGTCATGAAAACGGATACTTGTAGAATTTGTGGGTCTAATAAAATAATGGACAATGTAAGAGTCGTTGACCGTGGTCACGGAGATGCTAAAAAAGACCTATCGGTCTATATTCAAAAGACGGATAAGCGTTTTTTTAATAAGTTTGAAAAAGGAGAACTCAAAGCTCAAATATGTGGTTCTTGCGGAAATGTAGATCTTTCAGTAAAAAACCCGCATGAGTTATGGGACGCTTATCTTAAAACAAAATCCTTATGATATTAACCACAACCAACACTATTGAAGGGCATAAAATTATTGACTATCTAGGTATTGTATCTGGGGTGTCAATGAATTACCAAAAAGGAACACTCACCTTTAACATGAAAAAATGGTACGATGCCCTAGAAAAAGAAGTAAGCGTAGTTAAAGAAGAGGCGTTTCAACAATTACAGAGCAATGCAGCACATTTAAAAGCCAATGCAGTCGTTGGTATTAAGGTAGATTTAGAAATAGGTTCAACAGGGTCTCTTACAGTATCAATAACAGGCACAGCAGTAAAAGTAGCTACATAACATGTCTCCCAATTCAAAATCCATATTGATGTCAATAGTATGCTTTATGGTAAGTATTATCGTAGCTAGTATTTTCTTTCAGCATCTTTTAAAATCAGATATTCAATTGTTAAAAGTGCTTCTTATTGTAGCATTTGGGTTATGTTTTACACCAATTCGTAGAGTTAAAGAATATTCAACTGGCAAAGAATATCAACTAAAATGGTGGTTTAGCTCAAGGGTTTTGATTTTTAAATAGAAGCACCTATTCTATAATAACAACACTTTTCTTACATTTGTTTGAAACCGCCTTTAGTTCATGTTCGATGATATAGTAACAGCCATACCTTTCGGAATTATTTTAGCCTTTACTATCGGTCCGGTATTTTTTGTGCTATTAGAGACCGGAGCTACCAAAGGTTTTAAGTCTGCTGTGATTTTCGATCTTGGTGTTATTTTTGCGGATATCGTTTTTATAGCCTTAGCCTTTTTTAGTACCAATAACCTTATCGGTAAAATTAAGGACGACCCTAGTTTTTTGGTTTTTGGCGGTATGTTATTAATAGTTTATGGGGTCATTTCTTTTATAAAAGCCTCAAAATCCTTTAAATCCATACTTCGCGAATACAACAAGGTAAAGATGCCGAAGAAAGACTATGGTAAACTCTTTATCAAAGGCTTTTTGCTCAATTTTGTTAATATTGGCGTGCTTTTAGGTTGGCTGGGTTTTATAGTTATCGGCAATTCGTTAACCAATTCAGATAATGGCGTATTACTGTTTATAACCACAATGCTCATCACCTATTTTATTACGGACTTAATAAAAATTGCCTTAGCAAAACGCCTTAGAAAAAAATTGACTCCCCGCCGTATTTTTAAAACCAAAAAGATTGTTGCTTTAGCAATTTTAGGTTTTGGCATTCTCTTATTAACCCAAGGACTTTTCCCAGAAATGTACAACAAAAGTAAGGAACAGATAGAGCGGATTAACCCTATATCTAATTGATAATTAAGTAATAAAGTTGCTCTTATCTCGACAATAATGTCGGATAAGCGTTATATTTATAAGCATATAGACAAGTCGTACGTAAGTTGAGAAAATGACTAACAAAATCGATTATAAAAAGACACTTGATGAAATCCAAAAATTAGTTCATTCCGAATTAAAAGTAAATGGATTTAAGAAAAAGGGACGAACCCACAATAGAATTCTTGAAAATGGAATAATTCAGGTTGTAAACTTTCAAATGGCTAAATATGAGTTTGAGAGTGTTGTTGAAATCCCTGGAATAAGAACCAATCTTTATGGAAATTTTGCAGTAAATATTGGGGTTTTTGTACCTGAATTATATCAATTAACTTTTAACCAAAAACCAAAAGCATTTATTCAGGAATATGATTGTGAAATACGAGAAAGAATAAATGACTATGCAAGCGGAAAGGAATATTGGTTTTCATTAGGAACAGATTATAAAAAAACAGCTGAATTTATAATCGAAAAATTAAAATCGGACGTGAAAAATTGGTTTGACCGATTTGATGACCGTAGAAAAATTGTGTCTGAATTGACTGAATCAAAAGAAATAAAGTTTTCGCCAAGAGAAAAACTTTGCGGTGCGATTATAGAATTGGGAATTGACCGAAAAAACGGAGAACGAATTATCAACGAATATTACGAATCGGTTGAGGATATAAAACCACACAAGAATTACGTTGCCGATTTAGCAAAACAATTGAATATAAAATTGAATAAAAAAACCAGCGCATAATAATGTATAACTACAATTACGGCGGATTCGACTATGTCCGAATCCGCTCGGAATTGCTAAAGCCTTAGGTAATCCGAAAATTAACGCATATTAACCCGTAATTGACGGTTATACGAGGCCTTTAAAACCAACCGATATGAACAAAATAACGCTAACATCAATAAGCATAATTTTTGCTTTCAATTCAATTTTCGGACAAACGAACGAAGAAAAATACGCGAAAGATGTAAAATCAATAGATGCAATAATAAATGCATATTACGATGTTGTTTCAGGGTCGAGTAGTGACCCGTGGGAATTTGAGAGGGATAAATATATTCATTCAGAAAATGCTGTAATCACAAGGCTAGACGAAAACGGAAAAACCGAATCACATACTCTAGAAGCGGAATACATACCAATCGGGCTATCACCAAAAGAGGATTTTTACGAAAAGGAACTTAAAAGAAGAGTCAGCAAATTTGGAAATATAGCACAAGTTTGGAGTGCATTTGAAATACGAACAGACCCAAAAACAGAGTCCAATAGTAAAGGACTAAATAGTATTCAACTTCATTATGAAAATGGAAGATGGTGGATAGATAGTTGGACTTGCGAAATGGAATCTAAAAAAAATGCTGTAGTGACTGAATTTATGACTAATGACGACTTAAATACATCTTCTGCGGTAGCCGAAATAAAAAAAATGGAACAACTTCAAGTACAAGGCATTCTTGAAAAAGATTCAACCATAATTAGAAAAATACTTGCCAAAGATTTAGTTGTTAATGCACCGAGCAATACTGTGGTTGACTTAAATATAGCTATGGATGCTTTAAAACTTGGATATATTGACTATACCTCTTATGAGCAGAAAATTGACGAAATAAGAATTATTGAAAATATCGGAATTGTAATGGGTTTGGAAACGGTAATGCCGACTGGTTTAACTGGTAAAGTTGGGACTACAGAAAAAAGGCGATTTACAGATATTTGGATGTATAAAAACAACCAATGGATAATGATTGCGAGACAAGCAACAAACATCTCTATTGAATAAACTAATACTCAAAAAATGAGAAACATCAATAAACCCATCTATGTAGTTTTTGCACTAGTTCTACTAATTCCTTTATTGAGTTTCAGTCAAAATAGTGAAGACTTAGATTCTCTAAGGCATAAAAGAATGAAGGCCGCAAGAGAAATAATGACCTCAACAAAGACCTGCGCACTAATTACTCTAGATGAAGAGGGGCGTCCTAGAGTCAGGGCAATGGAGCCCTTTATTCCAGAAAGTGATTTTACGGTATGGTTTGGTACAAACACCAAAAGCAGAAAGATAACTCAAATTAAAAAAGACCCTAAAGTGACGTTATATTATCTCGATAGTGATGGTTCAGGATATGTTATGATTCATGGAATAGCACAAATAGTTAACGATCAAAAAGAAAAAGATAAGAGATGGAAAGTTGGGTGGGAAAATTTCTATACAAACAAAAACGAAGATTTTATTTTACTCAAAGTTGTTCCAGAATGGATGGAGGTGTTTAGTTTTAAATATGGTCTAAAAGGTGATCCAATAACATGGGAAGTTCCTAAAGTGATTTTTGATTAAAAAAACAATATATAGCAAATTAAAACATATAAATCTTTAACAGACGATTGTAACTGACCGTTTTACACATCAACCTAAAAACCAACCAAAATGGGAAAGACCACAAGAAGAAAATTTATAGTAGGAACCTTATCCGTACTTGGACTTATTGGATTAAGCGCATGGCTAGGGAAACGCAAAATTTTAACTTGGATTGTACGTCAAGACAATGATAGCGAGCCAAAAATGACGTTAACACCTAATATCGATGATAACATTTGTGTGTTATCATCACCTATTTCAGAAGGGCCATATTACCTTAAGTCACCTTTGCGAACTGATATAAGGGACAGCAAAAAAGGAAAAACCTTAAACCTTAAATTTCAAATTGTTGATTATCCAAGCTGTAACCCAATCGAAAATGCAGTGGTGGAAATTTGGCAATGTGATGCTGATGGCAACTATAGTGGATATATAGAAGGAATAGGGCATAATATGTGGGAATCTGCAAAACAAATGGAATTTGGAAAGAAGGAACATATTGAGCCAAGTAACACATCTACCTATCTGCGCGGTTATCAAAAAACGGATCTAAATGGACATGCGGAATTTACCACCATAGTTCCTGGTTGGTACGACCCAAGAGTGCCCCACATACATTATAAAGTGCTAGTAAATAACAAAGAACATTTAACAAGCGAATTGTATTTTGACCAAGAATTTTGTAACGAATTATTTACTTCTGTTGAACCCTACAATCAATATGGAGAATCACCTTATGATTTTAGGAATGACAAGTCATTGGCGAATGTAAAAGAAGGAACAGGACTTATATTACATCCTGAAAAGAAATCTGATGACACAGTTTTTGCAACTGCAAAAATCGGAATTAAACTATCATAAAAGGCAGTTGTAACACCGTTGAGCATAATTCTATTACCAAATAATAAAACAAATGATTATGAAAAGACAAGCAATTAATCCAACAAATGACTGGGGAGCTGGTTTTGAAATGAACCAAGCTGAAATTATTTCTGAATTTAATAAGATTATTAAATTTTCTGGTCAAACCTCTTTGGTTTCAGATGACAGCTCTGAAATGGGCTTAAGTGTTAAATTTCCAGGTGACCAAAGAAAACAAATGGAATTTATTCTCGATGCAATTGACAAATTGCTTACGCAAGCAGGCATGACTAGAAAGAATATTGTGCACATTAACTTTTTTACCACTGAAATGGAAGGGTTTTTAGAAAGTTATGAAGTCTATGCCAATTGGATAAAGGAAGCGAAAATTCGTCCAACCCAATCGGCAATTGGCATCAATCAATTAGTAATGCCAGAAATGAAGTTAGAAATCGAAATAACTGGAGCACAATAGTTGAATGAAAAACTATTCCAAACGGCTAACCAATGATAAAATTCTTTAGAAAGATTCGACACCGGTTCTTATCTGAAAATAAATTCAGAAAATATCTCCTATATGCCATTGGTGAAATAGTACTTGTTGTAATTGGGATTCTAATCGCTTTGTCTATTAATAATTGGAATGGGCACCGAAAACAAAAGGCTTATGAAATTACCATTTTAGAAGAAATAAAAGAAAACCTTATAAAGTCAAAGAAAGAAGTAAGGATAGCAATTGAGGATGATAAACGATGGCAAGCGTGTATCTTTAAGATCTTAGATTTTTTAGATAATAGAAAAGACTACAATCCTAGTCTTGATCAGTGTTTAGGATCTTATTACTGGTCATCAACAGTACAGTTTTCTTCCTCTGCCTATGAAGAACTAAAAGCTAAGGGAGTTGAAATCATATCCAATAAAAAGTTACGCAGAGAAATAACAACCATGTATGACTTAAAGTTTGATGTAATTGAGTCTGAAGTAGAGGTTTGGGACTCTCAATTATTGAGTTCAGCGATATACCCCTTGCATACAAGCTTATTTAGAAAGTACTTTCCTGAAAATTGGAGTGTTTTCGAAGATGAATATGCTAAGCCCACTAATTATCAAAACCTTTTGGACAATGATACATTTAGGAACTTGCTTTCAGAATTAATATCTTTAAGAAATTATAGCATCGTCATAAACGAATCACTCGAAAAAGATTTGGAGAGTTTAATAAAGGAAATAGAAAATGAATTAATTACGTTAAAAAAACAATAAGCCCATAACAATTAATTAACCATCCCGATAAATCGTTCTGACGGGCTATTCGTTACCCAATGCTTGCGAAAAACCCTTTTGGATATTTTATTGGTTTGTACTTGCCTGCCTGCTGCCAGGTTTGCTAAATTAGTTACTTAAAATGCGCACTTTTTTATTCAACCATATTGCACTTTCTGTAAAAGATGTTGACGAATCTTTTGAGTTTTATCAAAGAGTGTTTCAATTCAGAGAAATTAAGAATACTGCTTCAGATTCTAAAACCAGATGGTTGTCCATTGGTGAGGGTAAACAGCTTCACCTCATTCCTCGTCCAAATTCTGAAGTAAAGATTAATAAAGCTGTTCATTTTGCGTTGTCAACGCCTGACTTTAATTCTTTTATTGGGTCTTTAAAAGAATTAGGCATTTCCTACTCTGATTGGCTAGACACACCAAACAAAGATTATATTCGAAAAGACGGCATTAAACAAGTTTACTTTAAAGACCCTGACGGATATTGGATTGAAATAAATGATGATTACCAATAAGGTTAATTTATATTAGAAAATTGCTTTACAACATACTCTACAACTGAATTGCTAATGCGAGTTCACTTTGCTCATGTCCTAATCGGATTCATTACAATTTACTATCTTTCAGTTAGAATAGAAAATCATTATCAATTTTCTGTAGCAAATCTCGGAAACAAGACACTAGTAAAGCTTGATGACGATTTGAAACTATCTAAATGACATACTATCAATCAAAAATAAAACAAATAAGAAGCACTTGTTTTTCAAATGACGGTCAAATAGAGACTGTGATTGCTACAAAAAGGTGTATTGATAATAATTTTGATACAAAACTCAATTTAGATTTTCTATCCCATATTCGATTTACATCAAAATATCATTTACTAAGGCTATTTAAGAGGTATTATGGACTAACGCCAAGACAATACTTAATGGACAAACGCATTGAGAAGTCAAAAGAAAATTTAGCAAAAGGAATGTCGGTAACCGAAACTTGTTTTGCTGTTGGGTTTGAAAGTTTAGGATCGTTCAGTAAATTGTTCAAATCTAAAACAGGCCTATCGCCAAGTGTATTTAAAAAAGAGCAACTTTCGAGAAGCAAATTAGGTTCAAAGTTCTGAACTTTGGAAAGAGAATTAAAAACAAACCGAACATGAAAGTCACACTTATTAGCATACCAGTCAGAGATCAAGAAAAAGCACTACAGTTTTATACCGAAAAACTAGGCTTCTTAAAAAAGAAAGATGCGCCATTAGGAGGAGGAAACCGATGGTTAACCTTGGTTTCAGCAGAATGGCAAGATGGCCCCGAATTATTATTAGAGCCAGCACCAAACCATTTTGAGCCATGTAAGGTTTATCAAGACGCGTTGATGGAGGCCGGGTTTCCATACACACAATTTGATGTTGACAATGTTGATGCCGAATATGAAAGATTAACAAAACTTGGTGTTGCCTTTAGTGTAAAACCTACTGAAATGGGAACCGTAAAGTTTGCAGTTTTTAACGACACTTGTGGAAATAATATTCAAATTGTCGAAACACTATAAAAACCTTAGAAAATGAATAGAATTATACAGTTACTTATCATAACCTTTGTTGTATCGAGCTGTTCCGAGGTTAAAACCAACAATGATACTAATGAAGAACTAAATACTTTACGAGCTGAACTTGATAGCTTAAAAAATTCAATAATAGAACCATCAAAAGACACAAAAGAAGACATTGCGACATTTTTGACATTTCAGGATAATAATGCAGAAAACGCCATGAATTTTTATGTGGAGATATTCGAAAACTCAAGGATTTTAAACTTACAGCGATGGGGAAAAGAAGGGCCTGGTGAAGAAGGAAGAATTATGCATGCTACATTTAATTTAAACGGAAGCCAGTTTATGTGTAGCGATAGCCCACCGATACACCAATGGGGTTTTACTCCCGCCGTTTCTAACTTCGTTGAGTGTAAAAGCCTAAGTGAACTTGAAATACTGTTCTCAAAATTATCTAAAAACGGTACTATAACCATGCCACTAAATAACTATGGTTTCAGCCAAAGGTTTGGTTGGATAATTGACCAATTTGGGGTGTCTTGGCAATTGAATTTAAAGTGAAAGCTAAGACCTATGCATACTACACCAGAGAACAATGATAAAATTCTTTCGTAAAATCCGCCAAAATATGATTAAAGAAAATCGGTTTTCGAAATATTCTCTTTACGCTGTAGGAGAAATTATCCTAGTCGTTATAGGGATTTTAATCGCATTACAAATCAACAATGCCAATGAAAGCCGAAAATCTGCCAAGCAAGAAACCCTATATTTAAAGCGCCTTTTATCTGAAAACAAAGAAGATATCAACACGTTTAAGACCAATATTGCTGATTTAGAAAAAGGAATTGAAACTATAGAAAACCTTTCTAACGCATTAAATACCGCCCATACAAATGACAGTACCCTTTTAAAATCGGCCAATGAATATTTTAAATATGGAAGCATATACCCAATTTTTGTGTCATCGACATCAACGTTTGATGATCTTTCGAGCACAGGCAATTTAAAGGACATCCAAAACACGTCCTTGCGTGACGAATTGGTTAAACATTACGCTAAACATAAGCAAGTTGCAGAATGGATAAGTATCGGTACAGAATGGGCGCTTCCTAATGATGCACCATTTACATATAATAACAGTATTATGAGATTTGAACCAACATCATCATTTCTTTTTGGAGACCAACACCTATCGGACCAAGTTAATCACCTACGAGACAAAAAAACAGAATACATAAATAATGCAGCTGTTCATTATTGGATTAATATAGACGCTATCGATAAACTTCAAATCCTTATCAATGACACCAACACAATTATTAGTTTAATCGAAGAGGAATTAAAAAAGTAACTCTGGTTTAAATTTTATATTTACTTTACGTTGGAATGTTGTGCTCATACAAATGAATTAAAATGTCCCAAAACACTAAGCTAAAAGAAATTGCTAAATTATTTTTCAAGCTAGGAAGCATAGCCTTTGGTGGGCCCGCAGCCCATATAGCAATGATGGAAGATGAGGTCGTCAAAAAAAGAAAGTGGATGACACAAGAACACTTTCTCGACCTCGTGGGAGCAACCAATCTAATTCCAGGCCCCAATTCAACAGAAATGACCATGCATTGCGGGCACGAGCGTGCTGGCTGGAAAGGTCTTTTTGTAGCGGGCATTTGTTTTATTTTCCCAGCAGTGGTTATCACGTCTGTTTTTGCGTGGCTTTACCAACAGTACGGCCAATTACCAGATGTAGAACCGTTTATTTATGGGATAAAACCTGCAGTCATTTCTATAATTGTAATGGCAGCATTTCGATTGGGTAAAAAAGCTATAAAAACCACCGAACTTGCTATTTTAGGGATAATTACCTTAGCAGCTTGTTTACTTGGAATCAATGAAATTATTGCGCTTTTTGGTTGTGGCACGCTCGGATTAGCACTTTATTTTTTTAAAAAACAAACAGGCACTTTAAAAAGCATTATACCCCTGTTGTTTTTCCAAGTTGTTGACCCCTCAAAAATAGGAACGTTAAAAATATTTCTCACCTTCCTAAAAGTTGGTGCAATCCTCTATGGAAGTGGTTATGTGTTGTTTGCATTCCTCGATACAGAATTGGTTGCAAACGGATGGCTGACCCGACAAGCATTAATCGATGCAGTTGCTGTTGGACAAATAACTCCAGGACCCGTCTTATCTACTGCAACTTTCATTGGTTGGCAGATGAACGGTATTTCTGGCGCAATAGCAGCTACTCTTGGTATTTTTCTTCCTTCGTTTTTATTTGTATTACTATTAAATCCATTAATACCTAAAATGCGAAAATCAAAAATTATCGGCGCTATCTTAGACGCTGTAAATGTCGCTGCAGTGGCTTTAATCGTAGCTGTTTGTGTTGAGATGGCAAAAGATACATTAACGGATTGGAGGACAATTGTAATTGCGTTAATAAGTCTAATTGTAGTGTTTGCTTTCAAAAAATTGAATAGTGCATTTATCGTTTTAGGTGGAGCAATTGCTGGGTATATTTTGACGTTTATTTAACGGCACGCCCCATAAACACATAGTATAGTACCTTTTAGGTTTAAGAATAGCTGAATTTAATCGTCTAAATTTAATGCCTTTTCACTATCTTTAGTACTCAATCGGAAATTCACCATTGTTTTTCCGTATCGAATTTACACACAACAAATTGGGTAGTAAAAACCATACTATAGAAAAATTAACATTAGGGCTTTTAGCTTTACTAATAGTTTCTTGCATTCAGCAAGGTGAAAAGAACAAAGGCACTGCTAAAGAAAAGGCAACTACCACATATTCTGGTCCGATAATAGATATGCATAGCCACGCTTTTGATAAAAACAGTCCATTCAGTAGTATGTTAGGACAGGAAATGGACCTTGCTATGACAGGCAAAGTTTACATGGCCTCTGCTACTATGGATCAACTTAAGGAAGAAACTTTTGAGAAGTTCGAAGAGCACAATATTGTTAAAGCAATGGTGTCTCAGGGAGAGCTTTGGGAGGATTTTGCCCCCAATAAAGTAATAATAGGAAACAACCATTACCTAACTATTGATGAGCTAAAACAAAAGCACAATGAAGGAAAGTTGGATGTATTGGGAGAAGTAGCTCCAAGCTATCAAGGCATGTTGCCAACTGACGAACATTTAATAAAGTATTTTGATTTGGCTGAAGAATTAGGAATTCCAATAGGCTACCACATGTTTCCAGGTGGTCCTCCAGGAGGAGCTTATTTTATGTATCCTAAAATAAGGGCATTCCAAGGCAAACCTTTACAGCTAGAAGAAATTCTGATATCACATCCCAAAATGAGGATTTATATAATGCACGCCGGATGGCCTTATTTGGACGATATGAAAGCTCTTATGTACGCTCACCCACAGGTTTATGTTGAGTTGGGTGCTATTGATTGGGTTTTGCCTAGAAAAGAATTTCACCACTTCTTAAAAGGTCTTGTTGACGCAGGCTTTGGAAAAAGAATAATGTTTGGGACGGACCAAATGATTTGGGTTGAAACCATAGATGATGCAATTGATGCTGTTAACTCAGCAGACTTTCTAACATTAGAACAAAAAGAAGATATATTTTACAATAATGCGGCACATTTTTTAGAGCTTTCTAAAGAAGAGATTAAAATGCATAAAAAATCACAATAAAAAAGAGATGCCCTTCAGCTTCGTTTATGTCGAGATTCGAGCGGATTCGAACTGAAATAACATTACTCTAAATTTTCTTAAAATTTTAAAATAAAAAAAGCCCTTGAAATAAAAAACAAAGGCTTTCTGTTAAGTTGAGGTGTCGAGCGGATTCGAACCGCTGTAGATGGTGTTGCAGACCACTGCCTAGCCACTCGGCCACGACACCTTATCATCGTTGGCAAATATATAAATTATATAGTTTTTATACCCAAAAGCCTTAAATTTTTCGGTCTTCACTCATTTTAATGGTCACCATTTCCACATCACCACCAATTGGAGGGTTTATTTTACTGACCCATACGGTAGTTTGAGTTACCATGGTGTCTTCTTTAAAAATACGGTTAATGATATTTTTTGCTACTGTTTCTAACAAATAGGAAGGCTTAGCCATTTCTTCTCGTACCACTCTGTTTAAAAACACATAATCTACGGTGTCTTTTAGGTTATCAGACTTTGCAGAAGGTTCTAAGTCTGCTTCTACTTCTAAATCGACCCTGTAGTCACTACCGATCTTGGTTTCCTCAGTAAGGCAACCATGATTGGCAAAAACCCGGATGTTTTCTAGTTTAATCTGTCCCATCTAAGTTGTAAATAAATCGAATATATTACTTAAAGCACTTGTCTTTGCTTTAAAAAACTCAGTGTATGAACACTTTGTACAAGTAACGGATGTAAACTTTTTGTTCTGTACGTCAAATATTTTGGAAAGCGTTCCTCCAGTAGCTCTCATCTGTCCGACTTCATAATCTCTGTTGTTACACTTTGGGCATTTATAGTTAATGTTACTCATGCTTTCTTTTTATTTATTGGTGTCAAAAATTAGTTAAAAGTTACGGTTTTACTTTACTTTTTCAAGTATACATCTAATGCGAAAGAATCTTTATCTAATGTCATTAAGAGAAAGATAAGGAAGGCACTTCTAACAAAAACATGTTGTAAATCCCAAATAGGGGTTTGTACACCATGGCCAAAGGTGACTATCAAAAGAATTAAGCCCAACCCATAGTAACTCTTTTTTCTGAATAGTCCCAGAATAAGCAAAAATCCAAAAATCAGTTCCCCATAAGACGTAAAATACGCTGTAAATTTTACCAAAAATGTTGGTAAAAAAGTGTCTTCATAGGATTTAAAGCCGTTTTCATAAAGAGTGGCCACACCAATGGTAAATACCTTGCCAAAGCCCTGCCAAAAGAAAATCAAACCGAGTAAAAGTCTGGCAAAAAGGGTTGCTATAGTGGTATTCATAATGATTGTTAGTTTCAGTAAAAATATGAATTAAAAATTATCTAATTTTGCACCTCCCAACAGAGGTTATAAAGCATTATGTCAGAAGAGAATAAATCACTCAATTTTATTGAGCACATTATAGAAGAGGATCTAAAAAATGAAATGGCAAAAGAAGATTTGCGGTTTCGTTTTCCACCAGAACCTAACGGTTATTTACATATCGGTCATACTAAAGCCATAGGCATCAGTTTTGGTTTGGGTGAAGATTACAATGCCCCTGTCAATTTACGTTTCGACGACACCAATCCATCAAAAGAGGAGCAAGAGTATGTGGACGCCATAAAACGAGACATTGCTTGGTTGGGTTATAAGTGGGACAAGGAACTATACTCTTCCGATTACTTTCAAACGCTTTACAATTGGGCCATACAAATGATTAAAGACGGCTTGGCTTACGTGGATAGTCAGTCTTCTGAAGCTATGGCAGAGCAGAAGGGCACACCGACTCAGGTAGGGACCAACAGTCCATATCGTGATCGCTCAGTTGAGGAAAATCTCGATTTGTTCCAACGTATGAAAAACGGGGAGTTTCCAGCTGGGACACATGTACTACGTGCAAAAATAGACATGGAAGATCCCAATATGCTGATGCGCGACCCTATTATGTACAGAATTATGTACGCTAAGCATCACAGAACAGGTGATGATTGGTGTATTTACCCAATGTATGATTGGACGCACGGTGAAAGCGATTATATAGAACAGGTATCACATTCATTGTGTTCTTTAGAGTTTAAACCCCATAGAAAACTGTACGATTGGTTTAAGAAGCATGTCTATAGCTATGCCAAAGACGAATTGCCTTTAATGCCAAAACAGCGTGAATTTGCCCGATTGAATCTCAGTTATACCATTATGAGCAAGCGAAAATTATTGCGTTTGGTAGAAGAAGGTATTGTAAACGGTTGGGACGACCCTAGAATGCCGACTATTTCTGGATTAAGACGGCGCGGTTACACACCAGCATCCATTAAAATGTTTACCGATAAGGTCGGTGTGGCTAAGCGCGAAAATATTATTGACGTGTCTCTGTTAGAATTTTGTATCCGTGAGGATTTAAACAAATCAGCAAATCGGGTGATGGCCGTTCTCGATCCCGTAAAAGTGATCATTACTAATTATCCTGAAGGAAAGGAAGAATGGCTTGAAGCTGAAAATAACCAGGAAGATGAAAGTGCGGGTTATAGAAAGGTGCCTTTTTCAAGAGAAATTTATATCGAAAGAGAGGACTTTAAGGAAGAGGCTGGCAAAAAGTTTTTCAGATTAACACTCGGGGGCGAAGTTCGATTAAAAAACGCTTACATCATCAAAGCAAATGATGTGGTTAAGGATGCTCAAGGAAACATACAAGAAATTCATTGCACCTACTCAACAGACACGGATAAGAAAGTTAAAGGAACATTGCATTGGGTCTCTATACCACATGCCATAAAGGCCGAAATTAGAGAGTATGACCGCTTGTTTATGGACGAAGCTCCAGACAGCCATAAAGACAAGGACTACATGGAATTCTTGAATCCGGATTCATTAAGAATTAAAACAGGCTACCTAGAACCAAGCCTTGCTGATGTTGAAGTGGGAGATCGATTCCAGTTTCAGCGTATAGGCTATTTTAACGTTGATAATGATTCTAAACGCGACGCTTTAGTCTTTAACAAAACAGTTGGACTGCGAGACAGTTGGGCAAAACAAAAGCCTAAACAAACGCAACAAAATCCACAAAAAAAGCAACAGGCACAACGTCCAGCAATTAGCGTCATACAGCAGTTGGGGAAGAAGTACACCAATTACCCAGAAGAAAAACAGGCTAAAGTTAAATCCGAAATATTAAAACTTGCTGAAAAGGTCTCTTATGAAGAATTAGAACCGTTATTTGGAACTGCTGTTAAAAAAACAGGAACACGTATTGCGGTCACATTAGTGTTGGGAGTTTTGCTTAAAAATGGACTCGAACGTAACGAGGCTATAAACGCATTTATTGAAAAGGCTTTGCAAGACACTAATAAACTTCTTGTTAGTGAAGCAGAGGCGTTACAGTAACCAATTTGGATTTTTTCGTACATTAGTGTACTACTAACTAAAAAATCTTATAATTATGGAAGTTCTTCCAATTAATCCAATAGCAATACCCGTTGCTGCTATTGCTGCGTTACTTATTGGTTCAGTTTGGTACAATCCAAAAATCGGTTTTGGCAACCTCTGGATGCGAGAATCTGGTATGACCGAAGAAAAAATGAAAGGCGGAAAAATGGGAATCATTTTTGGCCTTTCTCTTGTTTTTGCTGCTTTGTTAGCCGTTTTATTGATGCAATTTACAAACCACCAGTGGGGAGCATTAGGTATGGTTGGAGGTGATCCTGCGACTGCTAAACCATCATTTGACGCCTTTATGAATGACTATGGCATGGCCTATAGAACCTTTAAGCATGGAGCTTTCCATGGCACCTTATTTGGTCTTTTTGGAGCTTTACCAATTATTGGAACTATAGCCTTGTTTGAGCGAAAAAGCGCCAAATATATTTTTGTAAACGCAGGCTATTGGATTGTAACATTAGCTGTTATGGGCGGGATTCTTTGTGCTTGGCACTAAAAGAAAGCAATTTTTAAGACATTAATATCAAAAGCTGTAGTCGATTAAGATTACAGCTTTTTTGTTACACACAGCCAAATTTTAATCCGCTGTGCTTTCAAATGAGCGGAAAATATGGTATTTTAGAAATAGTCAATATCATAAATTATGAAATCAGCACAAGAGATACTTACGGAAATATCGAGCTTAACCCGAAAGATTGAAAATGAATACCCTGAGCTATACAAGCATTTAGACGAAAACCCAACGACACTAGCAAAGACTTCAAGCCCGACGGTAGATACCAAAAGCCTTGAGAACTACCTTCAGACGCTAAGGGATATGGTTGACAGATACAAAAAAGAATCCTAAAAAAAGAGGTTAAAAAAACTGTCTTAACCAGCACTAGCCGTTATTCTTTTTTTTAGAATTTTTCATGGCTTCACCAATTTGGTTACTTGCCGTAAAACTAGCCACCATGTCGTTTAACATATTGCTCCCTGCTTGTGGAGCATTAGGTAACAATATAAGATTACTATTGGTCTCTTCTCCTAAAGACTGTAGTGTATCATAATGTTGGGTTACAACAATAAGGGCAGAGGCCTCTTGCGAGTTAATCCCAACACGATTTAAAACCTCTACAGACTCTTCAAGCCCACGAGCAATTTCACGACGTTGATCTGCGATACCCTGACCTTGTAAACGTTTACTTTCTGCTTCTGCTTTTGCTTTTTCAACAATTAAAATACGAGCAGCGTCCCCTTCAAACTGAGCGGCAATTTTTTCACGCTCAGAAGCATTAATTCGATTCATAGCGGATTTTACCTGTGCATCCGGGTCAATATCTGTGACTAAGGTTTTAATAATATCGAAGCCATAATCAGACATAGCATCATTTAACTCTGCTTTTACGGCTAAGGCGATATCGTCTTTTTTTACAAATACGTCATCTAATTTCATTTTTGGAACCTCGGCACGGACGACATCAAACACGTAGGAGGTAATCTGGTCATGTGGATAATCTAGCTTATAGAAAGCGTCATAGACCTTATCTCTAATCACCATATACTGTACAGAAACCTTTAAGCGCACAAAAACATCATCAAGGGTTTTGGTCTCTATAATAACATCTAATTGCTGGATTTTAAGGCTTAAACGACCCGCAATGCGATCTACTAAAGGGATTTTCATTTGTAGACCAGATTGACGGATGCTCAAAAATTTCCCGAAGCGCTCAATAACTGCCGCTGATTGTTGTTTTACAACAAAAAACGAAGACAATAATATCAAGGCTCCAATAACTAGAAGTGGTATATAAAAGTAAGGCATAGTAAATTGTTTAATGGTTATTAAAAAGTGTTATAAAGTTAAGTTTAAATTTTAGGATTGACATTAAATCTGAGAAAAGCTTTGAGATTTTGGTATAGAGACAAAATCAAATTTTTTACTTAGGTTTGTGACCATCAGTAAATTCCACATGAAAAACAAATCCTATATTCTATTAGTAGCACTGACCTTATCTTTTGTTACAGTTTCCTTTGCGCAACGGTACCGAATTCAAAACACTATAGGTGTTTATGGTGGGTTAACCACTTTTGATATCAAAACAGATAACTTCACAACACAAAGCAATAACGGTTGGCTTGGCGGTATGGCCGCTTTAGTGGATTTGCCGCATAAATTTTATAACATCAGCTATAACATTCAACTATCAGAAAACAATGTGGATATTAGCGCAGCACCATCTGGTGGGAATTCTGAATTTGTAGAGTACAAACTTTTTGCCGCTCAGATAGCCTTGAATATGCATGTAAAACTGATTGAAAATCATCTCACTCTAGATCTCGGACCAATGTTGCAATACAATGGGAAATTAGAGGTGAAAGATGAGAATAAGGAAAATTACATCATTGATGGTTTTAACTCACTGACTGCTGCTGATATTACAGATATTACGCAATTTAACGTCAATGGGGCAGTAGGTGCCACAGCTGGTATTAATAACGTTAAGGTAAGAGCGCAATATATCTATGGGTTTACCAATATGCTCAATAAGTTGAACAATCAAGACTTTAACCTTGGCAACTCAGAAAATTTTAAAGGAAATCAATCTATGCTGGTCTTTTCGCTGATGGTTGCTTTTTAAATAGAAGCTATTAGGCTTTCAATACGCGTTACGGTTTCGCTTTTTCCAATCATAAACATAATTTCAAAAACATCAGGCCCTTGAAGCGCTCCAACCAGAGCAAGGCGTAATGGCATCATTACCTTACCAAAACCAATGTCGTTAGTGGTAATCCAGCCCTTAATTTGAGCCTGTAGGTTATTAACGGTAAATTCTTCAATACGAGTCACAATAGCCTTTACTTCTCTTAAAACACTTACGGTATCATCCTTTATTGCTTTTTTAAAGGCTTTTTCGTCATATTTTGAAGGAGACACAAAGAAAAAGTGGCTTAACTCCCAGAAGTCATTTATAAAAGTGGCACGTTCTTTAATAAGCCCAACAACTAAAGCGACAAAATTGACATCAATTTCAGATAGCTCATTATGCTTTTCCTTAAAGGCTTCTGCTAAATCCAAATCCAATTGTTGCTGCATATAATGGTGGTTAAACCATTTGGTCTTATCTGGGTCAAATCGTGCCCCCGCCTTATTTACCTTAGATAAATCAAATTCTGAAATAAGTTCTTCTAAAGAAAACAGCTCTTGTTCTGTGCCAGGATTCCAGCCTAAAAAGGCTAAAAAATTGACAACAGCTTCTGGAAAATATCCTTCTTCTTTATAACCTAGAGACACGTCTTCGGTTTTAGGGTCTTTCCATTCAAGAGGAAACACAGGAAAGCCTAATTTATCACCATCCCGCTTACTTAATTTTCCCTTTCCAGTTGGTTTTAGAATTAAAGGTAAATGTGCAAATTCCGGTGCCTCCCAACCAAAGGCATCATATAATTGATAGTGTAATGCTAATGATGGCAACCACTCTTCACCACGGATAACATGTGTGATTTCCATTAAATGGTCATCAACAATATTTGCCAGGTGGTAGGTGGGCATGCCGTCACTTTTAAACAACACCTTGTCATCCAAAACGTTGGTATCGATACTAATGTCGCCCCGTATTATATCTGTTAGAGCTAATGTTTCATCTTGTGGGGATTTAAACCGTATCACATAGTCTTCTCCAGCATTAAGTTTGGCTTGTGTTTCTTCTTTAGATAACACCAATGAATTCACTAAACGACCTTTCTCCCGGTTATGCCAATTGTAGATGAACGTCTTTCCTTTAGCGTCATGGTCTTTGCGATGCGCGTCTAATTGTTCTGCCGTATCAAAAGCGTAATAGGCCTTTCCTTTTTGAATAAGTTGATCAGCATATTGTTTATATAAATGTTTGCGTTCACTTTGCCGGTATGGACCAAAAGTAGCCTCTTTGTTCGGCCCTTCATCAAATGGGATACCACACCAATTAAGAGCTTCGACAATATAATCTTCTGCACCTTCGACATAACGATTTTGGTCTGTATCTTCAATTCGAAGGACAAAAGTGCCGCCGTGTTTTTTAGCAAACAAGTAATTAAATAAAGCGGTTCTCACACCACCGATATGTAAAGGGCCTGTTGGGCTAGGAGCAAAGCGCACACGAACGTTCTTAGACATGCTGTATTATTTTGGAGTGCAAAGATAGTTTGATAAGATTCAAGATACAAGGCTGGCGTTGTAAGAATGAAAATATCTGTTTGAGTCTATGATAAAATCATTCGTTTAGGAATGCGCTTATTCATAACCTTGAACCATAAAGGCGGCACTAAAGCAATAATCATTGAAGTTGGATACCCAAAGGGGAGTTGAGGGCTTTCTTCGTGGCAATCAAGAACCTGATATTTTTTAGACGATTTATAATGGTGATCGCTATGCCGTGTTAATTCATATAGCACAATACGCCCAATGACATGGTTTGAGTTCCAAGAGTGCACTTCTTGGACACGCTCATAACGCCCAGAACTGGTCTTTAGGCGCAACAAACCATAGTGTTCAATATAATTGACAGTTTCTAACAATAAAACACCAACAATCCCGGAAAGTAAGCAGAAGACAAGCACTTTACTGCCAAACAATAGAAAAACAGTAATGAGGTATGCCGATTGAAAAAGGGTAAACCATAGCATGTCATTTTTGATGCTAAAAAAGCTTAAGTTTTGATGTTTTAATAACTTTTTCTGAATGTTCCATGCGCCAACATATTGTCTAAAAACAGAGGTAAACCAAAAGGAAAAGACGGATTGATTGTAACGTGCCGTAGCCGGATCTTCGGGAGTTGCTGCATGCAAATGGTGACCAAAGTTATGTTCAATATAGAAATGCATGTAAAAGGACGGGAGTAGAAGGGCTTTACCTAAAAAACGTTCACCAGTGGTTTGTCTGTGTCCAAGTTCGTGAGCGACGTTGATACCGTTAACACCTAAAACAATCCCTACAGTAGTGATTAACCCAACAAACTCTAAAGTTGTAAGGTCTTTTGTAAAAACGATTGAAATAGCAAAGGCTAAAATCCCAAACACTAACGGCAAGTTTAGGTATAAGAGCCAATCGAAAAGTTTTAGTTTTAGTTTGCTTTCAACCTGATTTTCTTCTAAGTTGGATGGGTCAACAGGAAAAATAATTTCAAGAAAAGGAATAACACCAAAGGCATACAATGGTGTTGCCCAGAAAAGAGAACCTCTCAAAATAAGCCCTATCAAAGCCACTAATGGAATCGAAAATGCCGCTAAATATTTAAGGTCTTTCACAAAAACAGGGGTTCATTCGTCTAAATTAACAGAATCTTATCAAATTTAACAAAACACCAACTGAAATAAATTGTAGTTTAGTATGTTATAGAAGTGTATATGGGTGATTTTAAGCTAATACAAGACAAATTAGAGCAATTTATTAGGAAGTACTACACTAATGAGTTACTCAAAGGCGCTATTCTATTTTTTGCCATTGGACTATTGTATTTTTTAATCACACTCTTTATTGAGTATGTACTTTGGTTAGGGCCAACAGCTCGAACATTTTTGTTTTGGGTGTTTATCGCCGTTGAGCTAGGGCTTTTTGTTAAGTTTATTGCCTTTCCATTGGCTCAGCTATTCAAACTCAGAAAAGGAATAGATTACCACAAGGCTTCACAAATTATTGGGAGTCATTTTCCTGAGGTTAATGATAAATTACTCAACGTACTACAGTTAAAAGGCAATACTGCACAATCAGACTTATTATTAGCTAGTATTGCCCAAAAATCTAAAGAATTACACCCCATTCCTTTTCAAACGGCAATTGACTTTAAATCGAACACTAAATATCTGAAATATGCAGCCATCCCTGTATTCATCATATTAGTTTCATATATCTCAGGAAAAATAGACTGGTTTAGCGACAGCTATGAGCGTGTTGTGAATTATAAAACCGCTTATGAACCACCTGCACCGTTTCAGTTTTTTGTAGTCAACGAATCGCTTGAAGCCATAGAGAATAAGGATTACAAACTCAATGTAAGAACTGCTGGGGATGTGATTCCTGAGAATGCAAATATCACTTTTAATGGTCAATCGTATTTTTTACAGCAAATGGCACCTGGGGAGTTTCAATATGTGTTTTCCCAACCAAAAAGCGCAATCAATTTTGAGCTAAGCGCTAACGACATTACGTCTAGAGAATATCAACTTAAGGTACTAAATGTGCCAACGCTTTTAAATTTCGATATGGAATTGGATTATCCAAGCCATACCAAAAAGCCAGATGAGACCTTGAAAAGTTCTGGGAACGCTATCATTCCCGAAGGCACAAAGGTGACATGGAAAACAAACACAAGGTCAACGACCGATGTGGTTATTTATGCAGAGGATACACTGCAGTTTCAAAAAACAGACGATAGCCAGTTTCAAGCCAATAAGCGCATTTATAGAAATTACAAATACGACATATCTACCAGCAATGACGATTTAAAAGATTATGAACGTCTTGCCTTTTCAATTAAGGTGGTTAAAGATGCTTATCCAGAACTAAACCTGAAGGTTGAAAAGGACTCTATCGACGAGCAGAGCCTTTACTTTTTTGGCCAGGCAAGTGATGATTATGGCATCAGTAAAATAAACCTTGTTTACCACCCTGTAGGGAAAGAGGCAGAAAAAACCATTGAGCCTATTACGGTTTCTAAATCTAATTTTACAGAGTTTGTAAGCGCATTTCCTAATCAGTTAAATCTCACGGATGGCGTGGCTTACGAGTTGTATTTTGAAGTGTTTGATAATGACGCTATTCATAATTACAAGCGCATTAAAAGTAGTGTGTTTAGTTATAGAAAACTGACTAAATCCGAAGAGGAAGAAAAACAGTTGCAACAGCAGAATGAGACAATTGAGGGTATGAACAAGACCTTTGAAAAGCTTCAGGAACAGGATAAAAAATTAGAAGAACTGTCTAAGACCCAAAAGGAAAAAGAGGCTCTTAATTTTAATGATAAAAAGAAGTTCGAAAACTTTTTAAAGCGTCAGAAGGAGCAAGAAGAATTGATGAAAAACTTCAATAAAAAACTTCAGGATAACTTGGAAGAGTTTCAAAAAGATGAAGAGGAGCAAGATCAGTTTAAGGAGGATTTAAAGGAGCGCTTAAAAGAAAATGAAGAACAACTGAAGAAGGATGAAAAGCTTTTAGAAGAGCTTGAAAAGATGAAGGATAAAATCAACAAAGAAGAGTTTAGCCAAAAGCTTGAAGAATTGGCCAAGCAGAATAAAAACAAAAAGCGGAGCATGCAGCAGCTTTTGGAGCTGACCAAACGATTTTATGTGACTAAAAAAGCCGAAAAGATTTCAAAGCAACTAGAAGAACTATCCAAAAAACAAGAAGAGCTTTCGAACAAAAAAGAAGAAAATACTAGCGAAAAGCAAAAGGCATTAAACAAAGAGTTTGAGGATATTCAAAAAGGCATTGAAGAGCTTAAAAGCGAGAATAGAAAGCTTAGAAAACCAATGGATGTGCCCAGAGATCCGTCAATGGAAAAAAGCATTAAGGAAGACCAAAAAGAGGCTCAAGAAAGCTTAGAAAAAAAGGCCGAAAGCCAGAAGGCGCAACAACCTCAAGAAGCTCAACAACAACAGCAAAACGCACAGAAGAAACAAAAGAACGCATCTCAAAAGATGAAACAAATGAGTAAACAGTTTCAGCAGATGATGCAGTCTGGTGGAGCGGGTGGCGGTGAACAGATGCAAGAGGATGCCGAGATGCTACGTCAAATACTAGACAACTTAATACTGTTTTCATTTGACCAAGAAGGATTGATGGATCAGTTTAAGGACATTGATGTTAACCATAATCAGTACGGAAAATTCATTATAAAGCAGAGCACCTTAAAAGAACATTTTGAGCATGTTGATGACAGTTTGTTCGCATTGTCATTGCGTAACCCTAAACTATCAGAAGAGGTCAATAAACAAATTACAGAAGTTTATTTTAATATTGACAAGGCATTGTCCCAACTGTCAGAAAATCGTATATATCAAGGAACTGCAGCACAGCAATATACTATAACTGCTAGTAATGAATTATCCGATTTCTTGAGTAATATCTTGGACAATATGGAAATGCAGATGAATATGTCGCCAGGGCAAGGGCAAGGTGAAGAGCAGTTACAAAATATAATCATCAGCCAAGAAGAGTTAAATAAAAAGATGGAGGAGGCTTTAAAAAAGGCGCAAGAAGGCCAAGTGAAGCCTGGAGAAGAAGGTGAAAAAGGCAACGAGGGCGAAAAGGATGGTGAAAAACCCGGAGAAAAAGGACAAGAGGGCAAAGAGGGTGAGCAAGGCAAAGAAGGTAATGAAGGACAGCAAGGACAACAAAATGGTCAATCAGGACAGCAAGGCGAGAATGGTCAACCAGGTGAAAATGGGAAAGAAGGTCGTGATGGTAAGGAGGGAAACAAAGAAGGTTATGGAGAAGGAGGTAGTGAAGAACTAAATGGGGAACTTTATAAAATATACCAACAACAACAACAATTAAGACAGGCATTACAAGATAAAATAGGTAAGGAAGGCACAAAAGGATCTGCAGGTGAGTTAATAAAACAAATGGAAGAAGTGGAACTCGATTTAATTAATAAAGGGTTTACCAATCAGACGCTTCAAAAAATGATGGATCTTCAGCATCAACTATTAAAATTAGAGAATGCCACTTTTACCCAAGGTCAAGATGAAAAGCGGGAATCTAAAACCAACAGAAAGAACTATAACAATAATGCCTTAGATCAGATACCAACGGCAAAAGAGTATTTCAACACTATTGAAATATTAAATCGCCAAGCCTTACCTTTGCGCGAAAGATTTAAGAGAAAAGTGCAAACCTATTTTAAAACCGAGAATGATTAGTTTTAATTACGAAACTGACTTTAAGCTAAAGGATGAGGCTATTTTTTCCGATTGGATTTCAAATGTTATAATGTCTGAAGGGTTTAAGGAAGGAGATATCAACTATATTTTCTGTTCAGATGATTATTTACATAAAATCAATGTCGATTTCCTTAATCACGATACTCTCACCGATATTATCAGTTTTGACTACTCAGTAGGAAAAGAACTACACGGAGATGTTTATATATCAGTAGATAGGGTAGAAGATAATGCTAAAGATTTTGAGGTGTCCTTTAATGATGAATTAAGTCGCGTCATGGTTCATGGTGTATTGCATTATTGTGGCTATAAGGATAAGACTGAAGAGGATAAAAAACTGATGCGCAGTAAGGAGGACGAGTATCTTTCTAAACGTTCTTAAATTCAACACTTTCAATGTATATTTGCAAAATTTTATAATTGGAATTTTAGAATGTTCCACGTGGAACGATTTTAATGGTGGCTTCGAGAGCCTCTGCCACCATAACTAGAATTTGGTCGCTGAGGCTCTCGAAGCGACTTTTGATGTATGTTTTATGTTTAATGATGAATATGATGTAATAGTTGTTGGAGCAGGTCATGCAGGTAGTGAAGCCGCTGCAGCTGCTGCAAACATGGGAAGTAAAACATTGCTCATTACAATGAACCTTCAGAATATAGCACAAATGTCTTGCAACCCCGCTATGGGCGGTATTGCAAAAGGGCAAATTGTTAGGGAGATTGATGCACTTGGAGGTTATAGCGGTATTGTTTCGGATACGTCTGCGATTCAGTTTAAAATGCTCAACAAGTCCAAAGGACCTGCAATGTGGAGTCCGAGGGTTCAAAGTGACCGTATGCGTTTTGCTGAAGATTGGAGACTGCTTCTTGAAAACACACCTAACCTAGATTTTTATCAAGAAATGGTGTCGGGTCTTATCGTAAAAAACCATAAAGTTGTAGGTGTAAAAACCTCTTTAGGTATCAAAGTAAAAGCCAAAACAGTTGTGTTAACTAACGGCACTTTTTTAAATGGGCTCATTCATATAGGTGACAAGAATTTTGGAGGAGGAAGAGCAGGTGAACGTGCGGCAACAGGAATTACAGAGCAATTAATTGAATTAGGTTTTGATTCTGGCAGAATGAAAACAGGAACACCGCCAAGAGTTGATGGTCGTTCTTTGGATTATTCTAAAATGACTGAACAACCTGGTGATGACGTTCCTGAAAAGTTTTCTTATTTAGACATAACGGAGCCCCTAGACAAGCAGCGTTCTTGTCACATGACTTATACGAGCAATGAAGTACACGATTTATTGCGTGAAGGGTTTGATCGTTCTCCAATGTTTAACGGACGAATTAAAAGTGTTGGACCACGCTATTGTCCATCGATAGAAGATAAAATAAATCGCTTTGCAGACAAAGACAGGCATCAGTTATTTGTAGAGCCAGAAGGCTGGAATACTGTTGAGGTTTATGTCAATGGATTTTCTACATCCCTACCTGAGGACGTTCAATATAAAGCGTTGAAATCTGTAGTTGGTTTTGAAAATGTGAAATTTTTTAGACCAGGATATGCTATTGAATATGATTATTTCCCGCCAACTCAATTAAAGCATACATTAGAAACAAAACTAGTAGAAGGGTTGTTTTTTGCAGGTCAAATTAATGGCACAACAGGGTATGAGGAAGCTGCATCTCAAGGGTTGATGGCAGGAATCAATGCAAGCTTGCAAGTTCAGGAAAAAGAAGAATTTACACTTCAAAGAAATGAGGCTTATATCGGTGTTCTTATTGATGATTTGATTACAAAGGGAACGGAAGAGCCTTATAGAATGTTTACATCTAGGGCGGAGTATCGAACGCTTTTAAGACAAGATAACGCGGACTTTAGGTTAACACCAAAAGGACACAATCTTGGTTTGGCTTCAGAAAAGCGCTTGCGAAGAATGGAAGAAAAGCAATCTAAATCAGATAATTTTGTCAATTTTTTTAGAGAAACAAGTGTTACTCCAGAGGAAGTAAACCCAATTTTAGAAGCTAAGAATTCATCCTTAGTGAAGCAACAGGATAAAATGTTTAAGTTGTTTGCACGCCCCAAAATGACGATGGATGATATGCGAAAAATCAACTCGGTTAATTCTTATGTTGAAGAGCACAACCTCGATAATGAGGTTCTAGAACAGGTCGAAATTCAGGTTAAATATTCAGGATATATTGAGAAGGAAAAGAATAATGCAGACAAATTAACACGATTAGAAAACGTCAAAATCCCTAAAAAATTCGATTACTCAAAGTTAAAGTCAATGAGCCTAGAAGCTCGCGGAAAATTGAGTAAAATTCAACCTGTAACAGTGTCTCAAGCGTCACGGATTAGTGGTGTTTCACCAAGTGATATTTCAGTTTTATTGGTTTATTTGGGAAGATAAAGTGTGTGTTCCACGTGAAACAATTAAAAAAGCTTCAAGAATATTTCGACCACTTCGAGAGCACTTCGACAGGCTCAGTGAACACCTCAGTGGCCAAACTTTTTGAGACACTTCAACGTACAAGTTGGTCATTGAGGTTCTCGAAATGACCATTGCCAAAAGATGAAAATGAACAATAACCAACACAAATATCTCGAAGTTAAAGACCATTCAGTTTCAGGTGAAACCTTTCAATTGATTCCTGTCGGAAAAGAAGGTATGTTAAAAACCGAACCCCAACCTAAACCTGAAAACCTTCAGAATTATTACAAAAGTGAAGACTACATTTCTCACACAGATGGTAAAAGAAATCTATTTGAACGATGCTATCATTTTGTAAAGTCAATAGCGTTAAGAAGAAAATTGAAATTGATTAATCGTTTTAATTTTAAAGACAAACAACTTTTAGATGTTGGTTGCGGTACCGGTGATTTTTTACAATTAGCTCTAAACAATGGCTGGTCTATTTCTGGGATTGAACCGAATGAAAAGGCTAGGGCATTAGCAAATGTAAAAACAAAGGATTCTGTTTTCGATGGCGATTATCTAAAAAAACTACCAGATCATTATTTTGATGTTATAACCCTTTGGCATGTTTTGGAGCATTTGCCAAATTTAGAAGAACACATAGTTCAACTTAAAAAACTATTGAAACCAAATGGAAGAATTGTTATAGCAGTCCCGAATTATAAAAGTTTTGATGCAGAATACTATAATTCTTTTTGGGCGGCTTATGATGTGCCAAGACATTTATGGCATTTTTCCCAAAAGAGTATCGAAGCAATTTTTAAGAATCACGATTTAATTTTAGAAAATACCACGCCCATGCTTTTCGATGCGTTTTATGTTAGCCTTTTGTCTGAAAAATATAAATCAGGCGCAATGAATCCTGTGAAGGCATTTTGGATTGGTTTGCGCTCTAACCTTAAAGCAAAACATTCAGGAGAGTATTCTTCGTTTATTTATACCTTCAAAAATGCTTAAATGCTAATATAAGCTGTTTTAAGAGCATTTCTTTTTTAAATAAAGGGTTTCATTAGTCGGTTTTGTGTATCCTTTATTTATGGCTTCTGTTTTAAGTCAATATTGATAAAGGATATCAATTAAGTATTGTTTTGGCATTAGTTTTATCAATAGCTGTAAAATTGAAAGATTAACCCAACAACTTTTATACATTTGCAAAACTTTAATCATACTATAAAAAACAATTCAATGAAAAATATAGTTTCGGCAGTAGTACTTTTAATTTTGGTTGCTTCTTGCCAACAGCAACAAAAAATTGCATTTATCGATAATGGAGAGGTCATCAATAAATATCAAATGAAAATTGATATTGAAGATAAATACAAATTAAAGGATGATGACTTTAAGAAACGCATGGATAGCGTGGGAAGAGATTTTCAGATAGAGGCACAAGCCTTTCAGGCAGAATCTCAAAAATTGTCTCAAGCTAAAATGCAAGAACGTTATCAAGAGTTAGGTCAAAAGCGACAAGTATTGGAACAGCGTTTTCAAATGGAGCAGCAATCGATGACCGAAGCCTTTAATACTGAAATGGATTCTGTAGTGTCTAAAGTAAAAGAGTTTGTTGCGGATTATGGCAAGACAAATGGTTATACATTTATTCTTGGAAAAAATGAAGCAGGAAGCGTTATGTATGGTAAAGAATCAGAAGATATAACAGAAAGTATCATTACAGCGTTAAATGAAGATTATAAGCCAGAGTAACAACATAAAACAAAGATTAACATAATGAAAGTCAGGCGTTTGCTTGACTTTTTTTATGGAGTAATCTTGTGAGTTTAATAGAAAGATCTGTCAAAATAATCTTAGAATTACCATTTCGTTCTATATGGTAGGCGGCGGTTTGTAATTCTTCGGAAATTTCTAAAATATTGGCGTCATGGACAAAAGGAGCAAATTTCTCGAGTTGAAAATCATCTGTTTGTGGCTCTAAATACACCAGCTCATTCGCCTTATAATTTAATAGCATGGCTTGTCTAAAATAATCCAGGCAAAATTGTAAAAACTGCTTTTGAGTTTCGCGTCCTGTTTTAGCGATTTCCTCACTCCAAGAAATTAAATCATGAATGGCACTCTTATTTCCTCTGGCCTTAAAGGCTGAACGAATCCAGAAAATGAACCATTTTTCAAACTGAATGTCCTCACTATCCTGATACACCAAATCACAAGCCTTGTTAAAATTACCATTGGCCTGAATGGCTATTTTTTTTGCGTCCTTTTCTTGTATTTGGTATTTTTCAACCAAAGCTTCAGAGATAGCGTCCTCGGCTAAAGGAGGAAAATGAAGAATTTGGCAGCGAGATCTTATGGTGTTGATAATTTGCTCTTCATCTTCAGCAATAAGAATAAAAACGGTTTTTGATGGGGGCTCCTCAATTAACTTTAAGAGTTTATTGGCAGCAGAAGAATTCATTTTTTCAGCCATCCATATAATCATCACTTTATAGCCACCTTCGTAAGATTTAAGGGACAGTGATTTTACAATATCATGAGCTTCATCCACCCCGATTTGTCCTTGTTTATTCTCCACCCCCAATAGGCGATACCAATCAAAGAGATTCCCGTAAGGCTGGCGATCTATCAACTGTCTCCATTCCTCTAAAAAATGACTGGAAACAGGGTGTTTCTTGACCTTTTCATTTTTTGTAACAGGAAAGGCAAAATGCAAATCTGGATGAGAAAGTGTTTTAAATTTTAGGTTACAGCTTTCATTGCCTCCGTTATTTTCAGAATTGATGTTTCCACAAAGAAGATACTGTGCATACGCAATGGCCATTGGTAAAGTCCCAGAACCTTCTGGCCCAACAAAAAGTTGAGCATGTGCAATTCTACCAGAATCCACACTTGTTGTAAGGTGGTTTTTAATATGCTCTTGCCCTAGTATTTCCGAAAATAACATGAAGCAAAACTATGTAATTTTTTTCTGCTTTCTAATCTTTATATTTGTTCTTCAAAATTTAGACCATGAAGACCTTAAACGATTTCAATTTTAAAGACAAAAAAGCCTTAATCCGGGTAGATTTTAACGTGCCTTTAAATGAAAATTTCGAAGTAACTGATAGAACACGGATTAATGCGGCCAAACCGACAATAATTAAAATTTTAGAGGACGGCGGAAGCTGTGTTTTAATGTCTCATTTGGGACGCCCAAAAGGAAAGCAAGAGGAATTTTCCTTAAAGCATATTGTTAGCGATCTAGAGGATGTGCTTGGAGTTGAAGTTCATTTTGCACAAGATTGCATAGGTGACGATGTCAAAGAGTTGGCTAACAAGCTAAATCCGGGAGAGATCTTATTGTTAGAAAACCTTAGGTTTTATGATGAAGAAACTAAAGGGGATAAAGACTTTGCGGAAAAGTTATCGCGCTTAGGTGATGTTTATGTCAATGATGCCTTCGGAACGGCTCATAGAGCTCATGCATCGACCACAATTGTTGCACAGTTTTTTCCAGAGAACAAATGTTTTGGGCATCTTTTGGCGCAAGAGATTGAAAGCATTAAAAAAGTGCTTGAAGATGGTGAATCCCCAGTATTAGCTATATTGGGTGGTGCAAAAGTATCTTCAAAGATTACAGTCATAGAAAATATTTTAGATAAGGTTGATGACTTAATTATAGGGGGAGGAATGACCTTTACTTTTATCAAAGCCCTGGGAGGAAGTATAGGTGATTCTATATGCGAAGATGATAAAATGGCATTGGCACTCGATATTTTAAAACAAGCAGAAGCTAAAAATGTAAAGATTCATTTGCCTGTTGATGTCGTTGCAGCAGACGAATTTAGTAATGATGCTAATACTCAAATATGTGATGTTAAACAAATACCTAATGGCTGGCAAGGCTTGGATGCTGGTCCAGAAAGTTTAAAGGTATTTGATATTGTTGTCAATAATTCCAAAACTATTTTATGGAATGGCCCATTGGGTGTTTTTGAAATGGAAAATTTTGCCAAAGGCACAATTTCACTTGGAGATTCTATAGCAGAAGCAACTAAGAACGGTGCGTTTTCTTTAGTAGGTGGTGGTGATTCGGTGGCTGCAGTTAAGCAGTTTGGATTTGAAGATAAAGTAAGCTATGTGAGTACTGGCGGCGGTGCAATGTTAGAGAGTTTGGAAGGAAAAACGCTACCTGGAATCGCAGCGATTTTAGAGTAGATATAATTTAAACCTCGCTTTATCGTTTGCATATAGATCAATTAAACAGCATGAAATTTTACAGTTTACTCTTTATTTTTTTTACATGTAGCTTTTGTTTAGCTCAGGTGAAAAGTGATACTATACCTCAACCGAAAAAGAGTGATACGATCATTGACGGAAAAGTATTGGTAAAAGCTAATATAGAACCAGAAGTGGTTGACAGCTTATTGGTAAAGTCCCTTGAGGACATGGAATTAGCAAAAACTATTGACGAAAAATGGTTGGCAGAACTGTATTCAGAAACACTTTTCGACACCATTTATAAGTCGGTGACCGAGCTTACTTATGAGCCTGTTGACTATCCTGAATTACCTACGGACACTCTAAAAGCAAGACTTTCAAAATTAAACGCAAGAACCCCTTTCAACGTTGAATACAACCCATCTCTTGAAAGTGTTATAAAAAACTACCTTAAAAACCGAAGAAACTCATTACAACGTTTAATGGGCTTAAGTCATTATTATTTTCCAATGTTTGAGAAGGAATTAGATGCTTATGATATTCCGTTAGAGGTAAAATATTTAGCTATTGTTGAGTCAGCATTGAAACCGAGAGCACGTTCCCGAGTTGGTGCAACAGGACTTTGGCAATTTATGTTTGCCACGGGGAAAATGTATGGTTTGGATGTGAGCAGTTATGTGGATGAACGACGAGATCCTGTAAAATCTACAGAAGCTGCAGCAAAGTATCTTGCAAAACTGTATGAAATTTTTGGAGACTGGGACTTGGCATTAGCAGCCTACAATTCGGGACCTGGTAATGTCAGTAAGGCCATTAGAAGATCTGGTGGTTACCAGAACTATTGGAATATAAGACCTAATCTACCTAGAGAAACTGCAGGATATTTACCAGCGTTTTTAGCAACAATGTATATTTTTGAATATGCTGATGAGCATGGGTTTTCTCCGGAAAGACCCCAATATCAATATGCAGAAACTGACACCATTAGGGTAAAACAAATGATTACTTTAGACCAAGTATCAGAAGTCACAGATATAAATATAGAAGAGCTACAATACTTAAACCCTTCTTATAAGTTGGATATTATTCCTTATATAGAAGATGAAAATTACACCTTGAGATTACCTCGATATGCCATTGGCACTTTTGTAAATAATGAAGAAGCAATCTATGCTTTTGCAAAAGCTGAATTTGATAAGCGCGAAAAACCCTTACCTCAGTTCTTTGACAATGACACTAAGGTTCGGTACAGAGTGCGCAGTGGCGATTATTTAGGGAAAATTGCCCGAAAATATGGGGTCAGAGTTAGTCAGTTAAAACAATGGAATGGACTTAGAAGCAATAATCTCAGAATTGGACAACGATTAACGATTTATCCCAGAAATCCAGTTAGTTCAGCTAAGAGCCCAGTAACGACAACAGTAAAAACGTCAACAAGTGCATCTGGCAAAAAGACCTATACTGTAAAGAGTGGAGACTCACTTTGGAGCATTGCTCAAAAATTTTCGGGAGTTTCTGTTCAAAATATTAAAGATTGGAACGATATTAGTGGTACTAAACTCAAAATAGGGACAACATTGATTGTTTCTGAATAAACCCATCTTAGAGTTAAGAGATTTAATCCAAGAATTGAGTTCAGAAAATCAGACGATTCCTTATATTAATACAATCTCGATTATCGAGTAAACCAACAAAAATTTATACAATATGAGAGTTATAATTTCAGTCTTCTGTTTTGTTTTGCTATTTAATTGTGGTGACAAAAAAGACAATCAACGGTATTTATCAAATTCAAGTGGAAACATCAATACGGTCTCAGTGGTTGCTGACAACTTACTTTGGGAAGATCAAGTAGGTGAAGCTATACGAGATGTGTTGGCAGAACCTGTCGTAGGCTTGCCCCAAGATGATGAACCTATGTTTAATTTAAGGCAAATACCAACTCAGGTTTTTGAAGGATTTGCGACGAAAAGCCGTATAATTCTTAAAATTGAAAAGACCGATTCAACAGGGGTTTCGATTTATAAAGACGTCTATGCAAAGCCCCAAACGGTTGTGGTGGTTAAGGGAACAACAGATCAGGAAATTATAGATCAACTCAACACAAATTCTGACAAAATTATAGATGCATTCAACAAACAAGAAGTTAAGGAGAAATTGAGACGTATCAATAAATCGTTGTTGAATGACACTGCAATGGAAAATGAACTAGGATTTACCATAGATATTCCTTCCATATATAGAATAGCGATTAGTGACGGTGAATTTTATTGGCTACGCAAAAACTTAAGCAATACCGAGAACATGGCACTGATGTTTTACGAAGTACCATTAGACCGTATTCGTGAAGGAGATAGTACTATAGTTGATATTATAAAAATGCGTGATTCTATTTTAGCGGAAAAAATTCCGGGAGAAGACGGAATCGTGATGTCCACAGAAGACGATTATGCACCCTCCTTGTTTGAAACAATCATAGATAACAAGCCAACATACGAGACCAAAGGATTGTGGGAGATAAAAGGCGCCTATATGGCCGGTCCTTTTGTCAATTACGCTATAGAGGATAAGATTAATAACAGATATTTAGTAGCTGAAGGATATGTTTATGCACCGAGATTAGATAAACGGTCCTACATTTTTGAATTGGAAGCCATTATAAAATCCATTAAAATTAAATAACAAAAAAGGCACGCATAGCGTGCCTTTTTAAATTCGTATAAGAACTCTTATTTTTTATCCTCTTTCTTGTCGGAATTATCTTCTTTTGAAGCGTCTTTAAATTCCTTGAGACCGCTTCCTAAACCTCTCATTAGTTCAGGTATTTTTCTCCCACCAAACAAAAGAAGTACTACAACAGCAATTAAAATCACTTGTGGCCAGCCAATCATCAATGGTATCATACTTAAAATCATAATATTTAAATTATGGGGCAAAGTTAATAATTAAACTTTAATAACGACGTTTTTAGTCTAACTTTAGGATTCTATACCGCTAAATTCTTTAATTTTGTTGGTGATGGCAAAAAAGAAGAAAAAAGAAAAACGGATTGCTAAAAAATTACTGCACAAGTACCGCTTGGTAATCCTTAACGAAGACACGTTTGAAGAGCGATTTACCATTAAATTAACGCGCCTCAACGTTTTTGTTTTGACTTCCTTAAGCGCTATTATTTTAGTGGTTTCGACTATTTTTCTAATTGCTTTTACTCCTCTTAAAGAATATATACCAGGGTATTCATCAACTGCTTTAAAAAAGAAAGCCACCAACCTTACCTATAAAACAGATTCGCTTCAGCAAGAAATGATTTTAAACGAAAGGTATTACGCTTCTATCAGAAAAGTATTAACCGGGGATGTAAAAACCACAGAGTTTAATAGGGATTCTATCATAAATGCAGCAAAAGCAGACGAAGACTTAAAAACAATTGTACCTAATAGAGAAGATTCCTTACTACGTGAAAAGGTCAATAAAGAGGATAAATACAACCTCTTTAGCATTGATGATACGGCTTCAAGCTTTGTGTTATTTCCTCCTGTAAATGGTGCAATTTCAGAAGCCTATAATATTGAAGACAAGCATTTTGCAGTAGATATCGTCGTTCCAAAGGAAACACCTGTAAAAGCTACAGCAGATGGCACTGTTATTTTTGCCGAATGGACTGTAGAAACAGGGTTTGTTGTTATTTTAGAACACAACCAAGAGCTCATTTCGGTATACAAGCATAATGGTGCAATTACTAAAAGCCAAGGAGATTTGGTAAAAGCAGGGGAGGTCATTGCATTGTCTGGAAATACTGGTGAGTTAACAACCGGGCCGCACCTTCATTTTGAACTGTGGAGCAAAGGCTATCCTGTAAACCCAACTAATTTTATTGATTTTCAGTAATGCCGTCACTAAAAGCGCTTCTTGCTAAACCATTTGCGAAATTCGTCGCCTGGAAAATCAATAATTGGGCATCACATCCAGTAGAGACCCAAGAGAACGTATTTAAAAACCTTATTAAAAAAGCAAAAGACACTACTTTTGGTATTGATCATGATTTTGAATCTATAACAAGCCATCATGATTTTAGTCAGCAAGTCCCGATTAGGGATTATGAAGATTTGAGAGCTTATGTAGATCGAGTTGTTAATGGAGAGTCAGATATATTGTGGCCCAGTAAACCTTTGTACTTTGCTAAAACTTCTGGAACGACTTCTGGCGCAAAATTTATCCCTATTACCAAGGAAAGTATGCCGAGCCATATTGAGGCTGCTCGTAATGCCATTTTAATGTATATCCATGAAACAGGCAACGTTGATTTTGTAGACGGAAAAATGATTTTTTTACAGGGGAGTCCTGTTTTAAATGAGAAGAACGGTGTCCAACTAGGAAGACTGTCAGGTATTGTGGCGCATTATGTGCCAAAATATCTTCAAAAAAACCGACTGCCCAGTTACGAGACTAATTGCATTGAGGATTGGGAAACTAAGGTAGATGCTATTGTTGAAGAGACACTACCTGAAAACATGACGATTATTTCTGGTATTCCATCGTGGGTTCAGATGTATTTTGAACGCCTAATTACCAAGACGGGCCAAAAGGTTGGAGATCTTTTTAAAAATTTCAACCTGTTTATTTTTGGTGGTGTTAATTATGAGCCTTATCGTGCAAAATTTGAAAGTTTAATTGGTAGAAAAGTGGACAGTATTGAATTGTATCCTGCTAGTGAAGGTTTTTTTGCATTTCAAGATAAGCAGAATGAAAAGGGAATGTTGCTGCAGTTAAACTCAGGAATATTCTATGAATTTATTGAAGCCAATCAGTTTTTTGAAGAAACCCGGCAAAGATTGACCATAAAGGATGTAAAGATTGGTGTAAACTATGTTATGATTGTATCCACTAATGCTGGTTTATGGGCATATAATGTTGGCGATACTATTCAGTTTACCAGCACAAAACCATATAGAGTTATTGTTTCGGGTAGGATAAAACATTTTATTTCGGCCTTTGGAGAACATGTGATTGGTAAGGAAGTTGAGCAGTCTCTCAATAATGCAATTGACGGAACAAATATTTCAATAAATGAGTTTACAGTTGCGCCACAAATCAACCCAGAGTCTGGACTACCATATCACGAATGGTTTATTGAATTTGAAAAGCAGCCTGAGGATTTAGAAGAACTTTCAAGAAAAATAGATCAATCGCTTCAAGAACAAAATTCATATTATAAAGATCTTATAACAGGTAAGGTACTCCGACCGCTCAAAATATCTAAAGTCAAAGAAAATGGTTTTCAAGACTATATGAAATCTATTGGGAAACTTGGTGGACAGAATAAATTGCCACGATTAGCCAATGACAGAAAAATAGCCGATGCTTTATATGAGCAACAATTAATCAATTAAGCCTATATTTGCAGGTTAAATAGATAAGATGAAGCAAAGTAAAAAACACCAGAGAACAAGAGCCCAAGAAAGCTCAAGTGCAATTGAACGCATGTATATTACAATGCGTCACTTGTTTAACCGTGGCTTTTATAAGCCAATGGGGGTCTCTGGCGAAACGCTTAGGGAGGCTTTGTTACTGTTAAGACCAGAAATCTACGGTTCTATTGCTGATGAAAAAGCAGAGTTGGAAGGGTTGCTCTACGTCGTCGATCGTTTACCCCAAGGTATAGAGGAATGCACGTTTATTAATCTTACGAGCGATGAAGGTTATGGTAATTCACATTTCACACCTATAATTCCTCCAAAGCGAAGACGTAATTGCTATCGGATTGATGAAGAGCAAATGAATATTGAAGTCACCCGAGGGAGGTCTGAAATTTACGACATTCTTACCCACCTAACCTTCTTATTTGTTGAATCGCATAAAATAAGCAGACGCGTCATTATTGACGACCAAGGGTCGACCATAAGAGATTGGGAAAAGTTAGAGTCGGCGGTTAAGTCAAAGAAAAAACTAACCCAAAAAGAGCGAGAAATTGCCATTACGCACACAGCAAATATCTTAGGCAGAACCTTCAATGAACTGTCAGAGGTTTATGAAGAGTTTGCTACTGAAAAACAACCTGAGCGTCTATTAAATATTGTGTATTGGCTCGGAAAATTAGCCATAGAAGAAACGTTAAACAACAACAAACGAACGGTGACTTTTAGTCCGGTTTTAAGGGAACGTTTAGGCCATCACATCCATGGGGAAATTTGGGCAGATTGTATAAAATCTGTTTTAAATGACAATGGTCTTCTAGAACGCCCCATACATATTATAAGCGCCAATATGCACAGTGTTATGAATACTTTGTTTGCAAAAAAGGCGTTAAAGTCTGAAAAAGACAAATATCCAGAGTATGCTCTGTTTCAGGAATTGAGCAAACCTCAAAACGCAATAATGCGTTCAAAAGTTCAAAAAACGGCATTACAACAGGGAATGATTAATTTAAATGACGATTCTGGAACCAACATCGATGTACAGGTTTTTGATACAGATAAAATTGATTTTTCAAAAATTGATTTTAGCTATGAATGTCTTGATAAAAAGGACAAAGCCGTTATATTTGTGATGGATTATGCGTTTGGGGAACAGGCTTATGAAACCATGGATGAATTATTGAAGCCTATATCTGTAAAAGGCAACAAGGTTCATCTAGATGTAAGGTCGATATCAATAATGGGTAAAGCAGGTATTTTACAAGGAGGAAAGGGTGATGTTATGATACCTTCAGCACATATTTTTGAAGGCACAGCGGATAATTATCCGTTTAAAAATGAGTTGACAAAAGAGGATTTGTCAGATTGTGGTGTCGATGTGTATGAGGGATCCATGATAACGGTTTTAGGAACCTCTTTACAGAATAAGGAAATTTTAAAATTCTTTAAAAAGTCAACCTGGAATGTTATCGGGCTAGAAATGGAGGGAGCACATTACCAGAAAGCAATACAAGCTGCATCTAGAGTTAGGGGTAGCATAAATGAAGACGTAAAAGTGAGATATGCGTATTACGCTAGTGATAATCCATTAGAGACAGGGAGTACATTAGCATCTGGCGGTTTAGGGACATCAGGAGTTAGGCCAACCTATGCCATAACACATAAAATATTAGAACAAATCTTTAAGAGTTAAACTATGAGTGAAAATTCAAAACCTACACCACAGAATGAGGAAGTGGATTTAGGGCAATTATTTAAAATGATTGGCAATGCCTTTCAAAAGCTATTTGATTTTATAGCTTCCATTTTCAAAGGACTGTTCCATGTACTTATTTTAATTTTAGCACACTTTTTTAAACGATTAAAGTGGTATGCTTTAGCTGGGTTTGTTGGGTTAGCGATAGGTTGGTATTTGGATAAATCTTCAGATAAGTTATATGGTGCTAATATGTTTATTGAAACGAATTTTAACTCCAGTTTTCAGGTCTATGAAAACATTAAGAATTTGAATGAGCTAGCTTATGAGGAAGGAGATTCGGTTCAATTGGCAAACATCCTAGGAATAGATATTTCAAGTGCAGCTAAATTAAAAGGATTCTATATTGAACCTGATATTGACCCCAATAGAAGTATTCAAATGTTTTCAATGTTCTACCAAGCACTAGATTCTGTTACACAATCTAAAACAACATATAAAGAATACATAGAATCTTTAAATGTTCATAATTTTAAAGTTCATAAAATAGGTGTTGCTTCAACAGACAAAGATATTTACCCAAAGCTAAGAGGCAAAATCTCTAAAGTCCTTTCAGAAAACGAGTATCTTATGGAGGTACTACAAGTTAATCAGGAAAATATTGATCGGAATATAAGCACACTCGAAAGACAGGAAGAGGAATTAGACACCTTAATATCTAGATACCTTGAAATAAGGATAAAAGAGTCAGATAAGGAAGCGGTTTCAAGTTCTGGAACAATATTAAATATGGGTGATGCCCAAGAAAACAAATTATTAGTCAATGAAGCTCCTTTGCTAAAGGAAAAATTAGATTTGGAACGACAAATCAGAGATCTACAAGCCAAAAAAGTGGAAGAAAAAAACATCATTTCTGTGGTTTCAGATTTTCCAGCAACGGGTTATGATATACAAGTATGGTATCAGAAATCAAAAATACTATTACCGTTGGTATTTATTGTAATAACCATGTTGATTTTCTCCCTCGTTGGTCTAGGAAGGTTTGTAGAAAATTACCAAAATTCAAAATAGAGTGTTGATTTGAAAGTTCTTATAACAGGCGGAGCAGGATTTATTGGTTCAAATTTTATTGAATACATTTTAAGAAGAATACCAACCTATAATATTGTTAATTTAGACAAGCTCACTTATGCAGGTGAGCTTTCTAATTTAAAACAAGTTGAAACCAACATAAAATATACATTTATTAAGGGGGATATTTGTGATAAAGATTTGGTAAATCGACTGTTTGAGAAGTATAATTTTAATGCAGTAGTTCATTTTGCAGCAGAATCGCATGTCGATAATTCAATTGAAGGTCCAGACGCTTTCATAGCGACAAACATCAATGGAACTTACAATCTATTAGAAGCAGCTCGAAAGCACTGGATGACCGCTCCACACGAAACAAAAGAAGATTGTAAAAACAACAGGTTTCTAAATATATCAACAGACGAAGTCTACGGGTCTTTGGGAGAAGAGGGACTTTTTAAAGAGACTACACCGTATGCGCCTAACAGTCCTTATAGTGCTTCAAAAGCAGCATCAGATTTAATTGTCAGAAGCTATTTTCATACTTACGGGATGAATGTGGTGACCACAAATTGTAGCAATAATTACGGCCCTAAACAACATGATGAGAAACTTATCCCAACTATAGTTAGAAAAGCACTTTCGGGAGATATCATTCCAATTTACGGGGATGGTAAAAACATAAGGGATTGGCTTTATGTAGAAGATCATTGTAAAGGAATTGATTTAGCTTTTCATAATGGCACATCAGGTGAGACTTATAATATTGGCGGAAAAAATGAAAGGAATAATCTTTATATTGCCAATAAGATTTGTGAAATTTTAGATAAATTAAGACCTAAAGAAAAGCCCTACTCAAGTCAAATTACTTTTGTGAAAGACAGGCCGGGGCATGATTTTAGATATGCTATTGACGCATCAAAAATTGAAACCCAATTGGGATGGCAAGCAAAGGAAAATTTTGAAACAGGATTGCACAAAACCATTCAATGGTATTTAAACAAATACGACAAATAGTATGAAGGGAATTATATTGGCAGGAGGATCAGGAACGAGATTACATCCGCTCACCTTAGCAGTGAGTAAACAGTTAATGCCAATATATGACAAGCCGATGATCTATTACCCTCTGTCAACACTGATATGGGCTGGCATTAAAGAGATATTAATTATCTCGACCCCTGATGACCTTCCGCTTTTTAAGAAATTACTTGGTGACGGCAACCAATTGGGTTGTTCTTTCAATTATGCAGTACAAAAAGAACCAAAAGGGCTTGCGGAAGCCTTTATCATTGGTGAGGAATTTATAGGAAACGATAAAGTAGCTCTTGTTTTAGGCGATAATATTTTTTATGGTACTGGCCTGTCTGAATTACTTCAAAAAAACAATGATCCAGAAGGCGGTATCATTTATGCTTATCATGTTCATGACCCACAACGTTATGGTGTTGCAGAATTTGATACCTCAGGAAATGTTATTTCTATTGAAGAAAAACCTAAAACAACAAAATCAAACTATGCTATACCAGGGATATATTTTTACGATAATTCTGTAATCGAAGTAGCTAAAAACATTAAACCAAGTGAAAGAGGAGAATTAGAAATTACTGATGTGAACAAAGCATTTTTAAAGCAGGGAAAACTAAAAGTCAGTGTATTGGATAAAGGAACAGCATGGTTAGACACAGGCACTTTTCAGTCTTTGTTACAAGCATCTCAGTTTGTTGAGGTCATAGAAGAACGCCAAGGATTAAAAATAGGAGCCATCGAAGAAGCTGCTTATAGTATGGGATATATAAATGCTGAACAATTGAGAACTTTAGCAAAACCTTTGGTAAAAAGTGGTTATGGAACGCATTTACTGAGCTTGTTAGATTAATAAATGATAGCGAAGGAAACATATCTAAAAGGCTGCTTTATAATAGAGCCCTCTGTTTATAAAGACAAAAGGGGGTATTTCTCTGAGACTTACAACTCTAAGGACTTTAGAGAAATACTAGGATTTGATATTAAATTTGTACAGGATAATGAATCCATGTCTTCCAAAGGGGTATTAAGAGGACTACATTATCAGACTGGAGAATTTGCCCAAGCTAAACTTGTAAGAGTAATTAAGGGAAGTGTTTTAGATGTAGTTGTGGATTTAAGAAAGGATTCTAAAACATTTGGCGAATATTTTTCTATGGAGCTTTCGGAAGCGAATAAAGTACAGCTATTTGTGCCCCGTGGATTTGCCCATGGTTTTTTGGTTTTAGAAAATGAAACTGTTTTTAGCTATAAATGCGATAACTTTTATAATAAAAATGCTGAAGCCGGGATTGCTTATAATGATAAAGACCTAGCTATAGATTGGGATTTAGACAATAGAGAAATCACCCTTTCAGAAAAGGACAAAAACTTATCATCGTTTAAGAACGCTTTGTTATGAAAACCATACTTGTTACTGGTGGAGATTCTCAATTAGCTCAGTCCATAAAAAGTGTTTCAACGACATACACTAAGCTAAGATTTATATTTAAGAGTCGTGAGGAATTAGACATAACAGACTCAGAGACCCTTCAAAAATATTTAACAAATCAACATTTCGACTATTGTATTAATTGTGCGGCTTATACGGCAGTCGATAAAGCGGAAGAAGACATAATGACTGCTCAAAACGTGAATTGTAAAGCGGTTGAAAATTTAGCCAAACTATGTAAAAAGAACAACATTGCTTTAATCCATATTTCAACGGATTTTGTTTTTGATGGTACTTCTAAATCACCATATACAGAAAAGAGTACCCCAAACCCGATAAGCACTTATGGCTACACTAAATACTGTGGTGAAAAAGTAATATCTGACAATTCTCAAGAGCACATTATTATCCGAACATCGTGGTTATATTCCGAATTTGGGAATAATTTTCTTAAAACAATGCTTAGGTTGTCAGAAACCAAAAATGAGGTTAGTGTTGTAGATGACCAAATTGGTAGTCCTACGTACGCTATTGACTTGGCAAAGGCAATTTTGGAGATTGTAATTTCAAACAACTCAAAATATGGCACTTATCATTACAGCAATAGAGGTTCTGTTAGTTGGTATCAATTTGCAAAGGCTATATTTGAACTTTCAAATTCTAAAATTAAAATAAAGAGAATACAAAGTAAAGCATACCAAGGTGCAGCAAAAAGGCCATCTTACAGCGTTCTAGATACAACTAAAATTAAAGAAACCTTTAAAGTCGAAACCCCGTTTTGGAAAGACAGCCTAGAAAAAGCAATGATTTCAGTTGCAATGATAAATAATATAGAGTTGGCAATAAGAGCATCATTAGATGCGGGTAAGGCAATTATGGAAGTTTATGACACAACTTTTAAAGTTGAATTAAAAGACGACAAATCCCCGTTAACAGAAGCGGATAAGAGAGCGAACGAGATTATAAACTCATATTTAAAGCCAACTTCAATTCCAATCATCAGTGAAGAAAATAAACAAATTGACTTTTCTACAAGAAAAAACTGGAACACATGTTGGATTGTTGACCCTGTTGACGGAACTAAAGAGTTCATTAAAAAGAACGGGGAGTTTACTGTAAATATAGCCTTAGTGACTAACGGCACCCCTGAATTAGGGGTCATTTATGTCCCGGCAACCAAAGAACTATATTTTGCAGATACAAAAAAACACTTAGCTTATAAATCTCAGCTACCATCTCATGAAGACACTATTGAAAACGTTCTTAAATTTGCGAAAAAGCTTGAGCCAAAAGTAAATCAAGAAGTAATTGAGGTAGTTGGAAGCCGCTCTCATATGAGCCAAGAAACACTTGATTTTGTAAATAAGTTAAAGACTAGGGGCAGTAAGGTTGAAATAGTCTCAAAAGGGAGCTCATTAAAATTTTGTCTTGTGGCAGAAGGCAAAGCAGATATTTATCCAAGATTTGCACCTACCATGGAATGGGATACCGCTGCTGGTCAAGCCATTTGTAATGCTGTTGGGGTTGATGTTATATCACAAGAAACGGAAAAACCCTTGGTTTACAATAAGGAAAATTTATTGAATCCATGGTTTATTGTCTCCAAACAATGAAGGACCAATCCCATAAGCGACATTTAGCCAAGACAGTAACCTGGAGGCTCGTTGGCACTATAGATACTATTGTCCTTGCTTGGATTATCTCTGGTAATCCAGCTACAGGACTAAAAATCGGATTTGCCGAAGTTATCACTAAATTATTTTTATATTATTTTCATGAAAGAGTTTGGTTTAAAATAAACTTGTCTAAGGACGGTAAGGTTTTGGAGAGTAGAAAACGGCATTTAGCCAAAACATTTACTTGGCGGGGAATAGGCACTTTGGACACAATATTATTAGCTTGGATTATATCTGGCAACCCGCTCACAGGTTTAAAAATAGGATTTGCTGAGATTCTTACAAAAATGATTTTGTATTACTTGCACGAAAGAGTTTGGTACAAGATAGATTTTGGACTATCATCTAGAAAACGCAAAAAATGAAGTTTAGATAATTAAAAATGGAGAATGTTATACCACATAACTATGAAGTTACAAGTGCTGATCGCAATGTATTGAACAACCATAGGTCTTTTTTAATATGGTTTACGGGCTTGTCTGGCTCTGGGAAGTCAACAATTGCTAATTTGGTAGAGAGTAAACTATTTGAAAAAGGCATTAGAACCTATTCTTTAGATGGTGATAATATTAGAAAGGGCATTAACAATGACCTGGGCTTTTCTCCTCAAGACCGTACTGAAAACATCAGAAGAATTGCGGAAGTTTCAAAACTAATGATTGATGCCGGATTGGTGGTTTTAGCAGCATTTGTGTCTCCATATAAAAAAGACCGAGAGAACATTAAATCTATAGTTAAAGATGTTAACTTTGTCGAAATTTACATCAATACTAGTATTGAAGAATGTGAGCGTAGGGATGTAAAAGGATTATATAAGAAGGCAAGGGCTGGCGAGATAACAAATATGACAGGTATTTCGGCACCTTATGAAGCCCCTGAAAACCCTGATATAGAAGTTAAAACGGAAAATGAATCCATTGAGGATTCTACAAAAAGAATAGTAGATTACATAACCTCAAAATTACAACTCAATAATGAGTAAGTATTATTTAAATTATTTGGATGAATTAGAGAGTGAGGCTATATATGTGCTGAGAGAAGTATGGGCTCAATTTGATAATCCTGTAATCTTGTTCTCAGGAGGGAAAGATTCAATTTTAGTGACTCATTTGGCTAAAAAGGCGTTCTATCCTGCTAAAATTCCTTTTCCATTAATGCATGTAGATACAGGGCATAACTTTCCAGAGACCATTCAGTTTAGAGACGACATTATTAATGAGCTTGGTGCACAACTTATTGTAGGTTCTGTACAAGAGTCTATAGATGAAGGCAGGGTGGCAGAAGAAAGAGGGAAGAATGCAACGAGAAATGCACTTCAAATTACAACGCTTTTAGACGCCATTGAGGCCAATAAAATAGATTGTGCCATAGGTGGGGGTCGACGAGATGAGGAGAAAGCAAGAGCAAAAGAACGCTTTTTTTCCCATCGAGATGATTTCGGGCAGTGGGACCCCAAAAACCAGCGTCCAGAGCTTTGGAACTTGTTTAACGGTAAGCATTTTGAAGGAGAACATTTTAGAGCTTTCCCTATAAGTAACTGGACAGAAATGGATGTCTGGAATTATATTAAAAGAGAAAATATTACGATTCCGTCTCTTTATTTTGCACACGAACGCGAAGTAGTTTGGAGGCAAGGCAGCTGGATTCCAAATTCTGAATATTTGGTGCTTGAAGATAATGAGGAGATAGTCACAAAGAAAATACGTTTTAGAACTTTAGGTGATATTACTATAACCGGAGGTATTGAGTCTAATGCAGATACGCTTGAAAAAATTGCGGCTGAAGTTTCTGGTATGCGCCAAACAGAGCGTGGTAATAGAAGCGATGACAAACGCTCAGAATCGGCAATGGAAGACAGAAAGCGTCAAGGGTATTTTTAATGAAGAATGTCAAAATGTTAGATAATAGTCAATTATTAAGATTTACAACTGCAGGTAGTGTAGATGATGGAAAAAGTACGCTAATTGGGCGATTACTTTACGATTCAAAATCAATATTTGAAGATCAGTTACAAGCTATAGAAAGTACTAGCAAAAGAAAAGGGCATGACGGAGTCGATTTGGCTTTGTTTACTGATGGTTTAAAGGACGAGCGTGAACAAGGCATAACCATTGATGTAGCCTACCGTTATTTTACGACTCCAAAGCGCAAATTTATTATTGCAGATACACCTGGCCATGTTCAATATACCAGAAACATGGTTACAGGGGCATCCACGGCCAATGCGGCTATTATTCTTGTAGATGCTCGGCACGGAGTTATTGAGCAGACCAAAAGGCACTCATTTATAGCGTCATTATTGCAAATACCTCATGTAATTGTTTGTATTAACAAAATGGATTTAGTGGACTATTCAGAGGACGTATACAATAAGGTAATCAACCAGTTTGAGGAATTTTCATCTAAACTATTAATTCAAGATATTAGGTTTATTCCAATTAGTGCGTTAAATGGTGATAATGTTGTAAATAGATCTAAAAATATGGAATGGTATCAGGGAGCGCCATTATTGCATACGTTAGAAACCATGCATATTAGTAGTGATATTAATAAAGTTGACGCTAGATTTCCTGTACAAACAGTATTAAGGCCACAGAGTGAGAGCCATAGAGATTACAGGGGTTATGCGGGCAGAGTGGCAAGTGGTGTTTTTAGGGTTGGTGATGAAATAACAGCAATGCCTTCAGGATTTACTTCAAAAATAAAAAGTATAGACACATTTAAAGAAAGCATAAAAGAAGCTTATGCTCCAATGTCGGTTTCTATAACACTAGAGGATGATATAGATATTAGTAGAGGGGACATGATTGTTCGTTCAAATAATAAACCCGAACCTACTCAAGATGTTGAAGTCATGTTGTGCTGGCTTCATAGCAATCCCTCTAAACCAAGAGCTAAGTACGCCATCTACCATACTAGTAATGAACAAAAGGCAATGATTAAAGAAGTGGTGTACAAAATCAATATAGAAGGGCTTGATAGAGATATGGATAATAAGAGTTTAAGTATGAATGATATTTCAAAGGTTAAAATAAGAACCACAAAACCTTTAATGGTAGACACCTATAGAGAAAACAGAACTACAGGGAGTATCATCTTAGTGGATGAAATGACTAACGAAACGGTTGCTGCCGGGATGGTTTTGTAGAGAAAAGTTTATAATGTCTAAAGAAGCTGAATTATAACTTAAATTCAAACTAAAATAGATTCTGGTACTCTTAGGAGGAAAGCAATATTGAATTGCTACTAATAAAATCTAACCCCAGAAAGCCTTAATCCTAGTAATTGATATAAAGAACTTTAAAATTGGTTTTTGAGAAACAAGAAGTAATAACTTTGCTATTCAGAGTTATAAATTTAAATAAATGTATAATGATCAAATGGCTTTTGCAAAATTAATGCAGAACACAAAAAGCAAAGACGATGAGAAACAACCCATATGTAATACTTTTCCTGTTTTATTCTTTATTTTTTACAAATTGTGGGAAAGAGATAAAACACTGGACATTTAGACCAAATGAAACAACGGGTAAAGACGCAATAATATCTCATGGTAACCCATTGGAGAATTTTTCTTCTTCAGGTATGTTACACATGCTTTCGTTATCAACTAATGACTCGATTCCAAATGATCAGAGATTCTTAATAAGATTTGGTTTTCGTACAATTCCTGAAAACACTGAGGTGGACTCAGCTTTTATTTACCTTTTTGCCTTGGATCCAGGGCATTTTGGCAAAAATAATTCATTTATTAGTTATGAAATAGATGAATTATGGATAACAAGAGAAGTTAATTGGGAGAATCAACCTTCTGTAAGAGAAAATAGTTTGAAAGAATTTGATGAGCCTATAGATGAATATCAGAATTATAAAATAGATGTCACTGATTATATTAATAATGTGTTGAGAAAAAAAATTGAAAACCACGGACATTTATTTAGACTTAAAGACGAAAAAAAATCGTACAAAGGGATTAAATTTCACTCTAGTAATAGTAAAACGGAATCATTAAGACCAAAATTAGAGGTGTTTTATCAAGAATAGCTCACTTACCTTACTTTAATGATCAATAGACTATTTACAAAAAATATTAGACAGTTCTTATTTAACAGTATTCTTATACTTTTTTTCTCTTATGACTTTATTGTTAAAGTTATTGTAGCTTACACTGATTTTAAGTTATTATATAATTATGTTATTGTATTTAAAGTCATTATTATATCTCTGTTGATAACAAACTTTGATTTCAAAAAAATTAGAGCAAAATACTTAGCCCCCATTACTATTTTAACGGCATCCTATATAATAACACAACTATCAGCTTATCAGTTTTTAAAACTAGAAGATATAAACTTTAATGGATATTACTTTTTAAGCAGTATAATTTCAATCTTATTCTTTATTTACTTAGAATATAAGCAACAAGAATTAGACAAGGAAAGAGTGGTAAATGGTTTTTTGTTATTTATGATGATTAATTCTGTTTGTGTAATTATTGGTTATCTTTTTGAGATACAAGTTTTTGAATCTTACTTTAGGGGAAATAGATTTGGTTATTCTGGAATGCTACTTTATCATCACGAAATAGGGTATTTATTTTTTATAGCTATAATACTAGCCTATCATAAAATAAAGAAAAGAACAACAGTCTTTAACTGTATAGGGTTTTTTTTAATTTTCTTTTCTTCTTTTTTGTTCGGAACTAAAAAAACAATATTCTTTACTTTATTTTTTGTGATTTTTTTAATCATACAGAATTTAAAAAACTATAAAGCTTTAATCACATATAGCTCTATAGTTGTTTTAGTTGGCCTTTTTTTTCATAAAACATTAAACTCAATTTATAATACGTATTATGATTTATTCTATAATATTTACGTAAATGATGGATTTTGGAGTTCTTTTTTGTCATATAGGAACGATTTACTATTTGAAAAATTTACACCATATTTAAGTGATGAAATGAACTTACAGACTCTTCTTTTTGGTTTTCCAATTTTTAATAACCATAGAACAGAATTAGAGTTTTTTGACTTACTCTTATTTTTCGGTGTACTTGGTTTTGTGAGTTATTTCCTATATTTCAAATTGCTTCTTAATGGCAAAAATAAGACATCATATTTTTTAGTTTTATCCCTGTTATTTGGCTCACTATTCTCAGGCAACTTGTTGGCCAGTGTCAACGCTATGGTATTGTTAGTTATTACACTCAAATATATCAACCCTAAAAACAATCTTTATGAAAACTATTAAAGATGGGGTTTATGCTACATTAGATGTTGTTTTTGCACCACTCCTCCTTGTAATTGCAACACCTATATTTATTAGCCAAGTTGGAATTGAAAAATATGGACTCTGGATATTGATTAACAGCATCCTGGCTTCATTCTCAATATTTAATTTCGGAATTAACGAAACCATAATAAAGTTTATATCAGACGCTAAGAGCAAATCTAATTATAAGGACCAACAAAAAGTATTTAGTTCTGTTTTGATGTTTTTGTTGCTTCTTGCAGCCACAATTTTAACTCTATATTACCTGGTTTGTTTCTTAAATAAACTTTATGGTTTTTATGAATTTACAGAAATCCACAAAATCTTACCTTTTGCTGTTCCATTGTTTTTTATTAAACAAATTGAACAAGCGCTCTTTGCTCTGCATAAGTCCTATGAAAATTTTAAGTTACTAGCAAAGCACTCTTTCGTCTCAAAATTTATTTTATATAGTACACAAATTTTAACCGTATATATTTTTGCGGAAGTAGGCATGGTTTTTTTAGTATCAACCATATTTGCCCTGATTTATTTATTTGCCCAAGTTTTTATGTTAAAAAGAAAATATGGGTCAATTTTTCTTGCAAGTTCTGCAAGCTTTGCTCAATTTAAGGGTATGTTAGGCTATAGTAAGTGGGCTTGGTTCTCAAGCACAACATTAATCTTTAACGCACATATAGATAAATGGATCGTCAGCGCACTATTAGGATTAAAATTTTTCGCATACTATGCTATAGCAGTATCTGTTCTAAACCAGCTTAAAACAATTTTCACTGCTTCTATTTCGTGGGTGTTTCCAAAAATATCAGGCAATCAAATTTCTGACACCCACAAGGCAAGAACGCATTTAAATTTAACAATCTTTGCTTCATTAATTGGTCTTTTTACAAGTATCTTTCTTGAAAAGATAGACTTCTTCTTTATTACGTGGTTAGGTGTTGAAACTTTTGATAATAGTAAAACATTACTTCATACGTTTTTATTTTTATTACCCTTATGGTTAATGTCAGCAGCATCATTTTATTATCTATTAGGTTTAGGACTTGTTAAGAAAAAGTTTTATACAGATTTCATTGTATTGATTTTAAGGGTTTCTGTGACATTTATAGCCATTTTAATATTTAATTTTGATACCTGGCCAATAATATTTGTAGTTCCAATTTTACTCGAGGTTCTTGCTTATGTATTAACAATTAATAGTAATGTAAAACTAAAAATGCGTTATATACTTTTATTTGTAGTTTTCAATTTAATAATATTGATGTTACGATTTTTTAATTTTTTATAACTAACCAAGATTATTAATGTATAGAGAAATTAGAGGTTTTAATTTATTGGTTAGTATTGTTGTTGCATTATTTTTTTTTCCATCAATAACATTTGGGACCTTAGAAGCAGAGGTGTTCCCTTGGGGCTTAATTTTCTCATCTTTAATATTGATAAGACAAAAAAAAATTAACGCATACTACCTTATTTTTTTGTTTTTTCTTCTTTTGAATGTTTTTTACTCAACGATAGTATATTTTGGTGAATTAAAAATACCAGAGGTAATAAGATCTCTTTTTGCTTATTTAAACAGTAGTTTATGCTTAGTGGTATTTTACCAAGCCTCCGAGACATCTACCTTAAAAACAATTAGGTTAGTCAAAAACCTATTTATTCTCTTATTGACCCTGGGATTACTACAACTTTTAGGTTTAATTAGTTTTTTAGATTCATTTTTTAAGTTTTTAATACCGAGAGCTAGTTCTGAGTCTCTATCTCATGTGTCAAGAGGTGTTACATTATTAGCTACTGAACCGGCCAGAGCAGGAGTTAGCCTTGTTTTTTTTTATATAGTTTTTAGAACCGTATTTGTCAAAAAAAGAAAAATATTTTACGATTTAATCTTCTTTATATTTTTAGCCGCAGTACTAAAGTCAATAATGGCTATAGGTCTATATACTATTTTTATTTTGTTCGTTTATAGAATGAAATTGCTTAAGATCATCTTTATTGTTTTTGTTTTAGCAACTTTTGCAGATGTTTTTGGCGGCGGAGGAAGAGCTTTAAAATTGGTGGACAAAATAAAAGAACAAGAAAGTCTTGCCGAGGCTACAATGGTAGTAGCAGATGTAGCTGGCCCCAGATTAATATCTATTTACTCATCTTGGCTTTATAGCTCCAATAACTTACTTGGTGGAGGAATAGGCTATTGGAGGACCTCCTCTGTTGATGCATTAAATATGACGGGCGTAGATTTTTCAAAAATAAATTACTTCAAGTTTAAGGGGGATTCAAAAGCAATCCCAATAAGGTCAAGCGGATACATATCAAACCTTGTTTTAGATACAGGATATATCGGTGTAGTGATTTTTCTCATCTTCTTATTTGCTGTCTTTAAGAACTTTTGGAAAAACGGAAGAGACTCTCAAAACATTATTTTAATATTTATGTTTAAAATACTATTCATTGGCTCTGTAGGACCTCCAGATGCTTGGATATTAGCTATTATTGCTCTCAAATACATCAATTATAAAAAAAACCACCTTAATGAAAGAGAAGAACTTAGTGAATAGAGCTATTCCGTTTTCAGTTTCAATGTCGGTCTATAAAAACGACCATCCAGATCACTTTCTACTGGCTTTAAAGAGCCTAGTTAACCAAACTGTAACACCAAATGAAATTATTGTCGTTGTAGATGGTCCTATACCTGCAAAAACGAATAATATTTTAATTGATTTTAAAAAATCGTATAGCATTGTGAAGATTATAAGGCTGAGGGAGAATATGGGGCATGGTTTTGCAAGAAGCAAAGGACTTATTGAAAGTACTCACGAATACGTTGCTTTAATGGACAGTGACGATATTTGTGTTAATAACAGATTTGAGTTGCAAATAAATTTTTTAAAAAACAACAGTGATATAAGCGTACTAGGGGGGGTGATTGAAGAGTTCGCCAAAGAAACTGATGTTGATTTAGCTAAAAGAAAATTACCAGAAACAGATGTTGAATTAAAAAAGTATATGAAATACAGGTGCCCTTTGAATCAGGTAACAGTTATGTTTAAAAAAGCAGACGTTATTCAATCAGGCGGATATAAGGATTGGTTTTGTAATGAAGATTATTATCTATGGGTTAGAATGGCTCTTAATGATTACAAGTTCCACAATTTACAGGAGACATTAGTAAAAGTAAGAACGGGTAAAACATTTTACAAAAGAAGGGGGAGTTTTAAATATTTTAAGAGCGAAGCAAGACTTCAAAAGTTTATGTTATCAAAAGATATTATATCTTTGCCCGAATTTTTGATTAATGTAAGTTTAAGATTTATAGTTCAAGTTATATTTACTGAAGGGATGAGAAAAATTTTCTTTCAAACTTTTACTAGAACAAAATAAAAAATTGTGAAAAATAAGATAATTGGATATACAGCAGGTGTTTTCGACATGTTCCATGTAGGCCACCTTAATATACTTAAGCAGGCTAAAGAAAAATGCGACTACTTAATCGTTGCCGTTAGCCCTGATGACTTAGTGAAATCGTATAAAGGTAAAAAACCCATTATCCCATTAGAGGATAGGATGCGTATAATAGAGTCTATTAAATATGTGGATGAGGTAGTTATACAATATGACAGAAATAAAATTAATGCATTTCATAAATATAAATTTGATATTATGTTTGTGGGTGATGATTGGAAGGGAAACGACTTATTTAAAGAAGTGGAAAATGAATTACATAAATACAATAGCAAAATCCACTTTTTTGCCTACACAGACAAGGTGTCTTCAACGAAACTAAGATCTATCCTAAAAAAGGAGATAAAATAAGATGGATTTTACTTACAAACAGCTTCATAAAATCTGCAAGACAGCTGTTAAAATGAAAAAGACGATTTCTGCTCGTCAAATAATCGATTCTAAATCTTCTGTAGACGGTTGGATAGTATTTAAGCATGATGTAGAAACAAATGTAGGCAGAGCATTAAAAATGGCGAAAATTGAAGCCGAATACGGAATTGAAGCCACTTATTACGTGCAAGGGTACTTGTTAAAAGATAATGTAGAACAGCTCAAAGAGATTGCTAAATTAGGTCATGAAGTGACTTATCATTATGACGTTTTAGATGCTAATAAAGGAAATTTTACTGAGGCTAGACTTGAGTTTATAGAATATATAAAATCTTTTGAGAGACATGGTTTTAAAATTGATACGATCTGTCCACATGGAAATCCAATGATGATACGAAGTGGTTGGAACTCCAATAAAGATTTTTTTCGAAATAAAGATATCTCTAAAGAGTTTAACCATATTTTGGATGTTGTAGTAGATTTACCTAGACAATTAAAAGCGAAATATAAATACATTTCTGATGCAGGCTTTAAATTTCAAATAATAGGAAATATAGAAAACAACGACATAAGTAATTTAGGTGATACCGAAATTAGTACATTAAAAGAGTTTAAATCAATTTTAAACCAAAACAAAAAAATAATTTTTAGTACACACCCACATAGGTGGAGATCTAATATATTTTCTTCAACTTTAAATAAGTCAAGGTTTATTTTAATAAAAAACGTTGCTCTGTTAGCCTCCAAAAATAGAGGGATAAAGCAGCTTTTAAGTAAATTTTATTTTCTAGCTAAAAAAATATAACTATGACAGATGAGCAACTTCAAAGCATTCATTCAAAACTGTTAATTATAGCAGATTATTTTGATACTTTCTGTAAAGAAAATGAGATTGAATATTATTTGATGGGAGGTACAGCATTAGGTGCGGTAAGGCATGGTGGTTTTATTCCCTGGGATGATGATTATGATACTTTTATGGATTATGAAAACTATACTAAATTTAAGAGTATAGTTAAAACAAAATTAGATACAGACAAGTATTATTTCCAAGAAGAGGACACTAAGGAGTTTCCTTTATTTTTTAGTAAAATAAGGATGAACGATACCACATATATTGAGAAAGATGTAGTTGGTAGAGATATGCACCACGGCTTATTTATTGACATAATGTGCCTTAATAATGCCTATAAAAATAAACACATGAGATACTTGCAATATTTGGCGGCAAGAGTAGTCAACGCTAATTCACTTGCAAAAAGAGGGTATTTAACAAATAGTATAACTAAAAAAATAGCTTTACAAACTGTAAGCCTATTTCTTTTTCCACCTCTAAAAAGACTTTTACTTATATTTGTGAGGAGTTTAAACGGTAAAGAATCTGAATTTGTTGGGCATTTTTTTGGACGAGCACCCTTTAAAAGAACATCATTTAAAAGAAGCCTCATCGGAGAAGGAAAGCGTATAAAGTTTGAATCTTTATATTTACCAGTTTTTTCAAATGTAGAAGAGTACTTGAGAATACGATACGGTCTTAAATTTATGGAAATGCCTTCAGAAAAAGTAAAAAACCAATACCCTTCACATGCGTACATAGTTGATTTAGATAATTCTTACAAGAATTATTTAGATAAGAAATAAAGAGTTTATATGAAAATAGGAATTTACTCTGACATCCATGACAACATTAAAAATTTAGAAAAGACACTTAATTATTTTCTAGAAAATAATATTGAAAACACTTTCTTTTGTGGAGACTTTTGTTCTCCGATACCTGCTAAAACTATTGGGAACAGCGGTGTAATTACCTATTGCGTTTTTGGCAATGGGGATGGTGATAGATTTACAATCCAAAACTTAGCTTTTAATCAATTCGATAACTTAAAATTAAATGCAGAATATGCTGTTATTGAACTAGAAGACAAAAAAATTGCAATGACACATTACCCTTTTTATGCAAATGCTCTTGCAAAAACAGGTGAGTATAATTTAGTTTTATGCGGCCACACACACGAGGTTAAGATTGAACTATTAAATAAAACAACCCTTATTAATCCTGGAGAAATAATGGGCTGGAATGGGAATCCGACCTTTGTAATATATGACCTTGATAATTGTAGTACTGAGATAATTAAAGTTAATGATCTTTAGTAATGATTATTACTTTAAAAAGATTGTATACAATCAAAGATAAGACACCGAGCTTTTTATTATTAATATTATCTTTTTTCCCTTTATTAAATAGTAACCAACTTTCAATTTCTCTTTTATTATTTTTCTTTTTTTCAATATTTTTTAGAACTCGTATTATAAAAGAGAACTTTAAAAAATATGGATACAAACCACTAATTATAAATTCACTCTTTTACTTAATAATTGTATTTTCTTTAAGTTATTCTCCACTTCAAGAACAAGGATTAGATATTATAGTTAGGGGTATTTCTTTTTTACTATTTCCATTAACCTTAATTTATTCTATAAATATTACAGATAGATTAATTAGATATATGTCAATCATATTTATTGGGTCTAATATTTTAGTCATTTTATATTTTGTCATAAAGCTGAATATGCTATCAAAATTTGTGACTAACCCTGCAGAATTTTTTAATATTAGATTTTTTATTGAAATAGGGAAAGCTGATTACAAAGACTGGCACCCTACATATATGGGGTTGAATTATTTGCTAAGTATTCTATTATTACTTAAAGTAATTTATCAAAGTTGCTCTTATGTTAAAAAGATATTTGGGGTTGTTTTAATAACTATATTTTTGGCCTTTTTAATTATTTTAAATTCACGAATAATTATATTTTTAACTCTATTTTCTATTCCTTTATACTCGTTATTAACTCTGAAATTATTGAAGGACAGAGTTCTAATATTGTCTATCATAATAGTATCATTTATTGTCCTTGCTCAAATTTCAAAAAACAATAATATCGGAAGGCTTTTCCTTGAACCCATTACATATGACTTTAGAAATTTTAGTTTAAAAAAAGTATTAGGCCCAAGATATTATATTCAAGAATGCAGTTTAGAATTAATTAAGCAAAAACCTATTTTAGGATATGGTGTCGGCTATGAGAAAGAATTGTTGTCAAATTATTGTTTAGAGATTAAAAATTTTAAAAACCAGTATTTATCAAGTTATAGCTCTCATAACGTTTATTTATCTATTTTGTTTACTACAGGGTTTTTAGGATTCTTAGCTCTAGTATTTATGCTGATTAATAACTTATATTTAGCATTCAATTTCAGAAATTTTTTCTATGGTTCCGTCATCATTATTTTTATTTTTGCGTTTCTTACAGAAAATTACTTTATAAGGCTTAACGGAGTAATTTTATTTTCGTTTATAAACGCATACTTTTTCAAAAAAATACTAGAAAAAATTGAATAAGACAGATAGATTAATTAAAAGAATAATTGATATAACTTTGTCCTTTATTGGATTGATAGGTCTAGGGTGGTTAATTTTATTGGCATCGATTATTTCTTATTTTGACACAGGCTTGAGTGGGTTTTATGCCCAAGAAAGGATAGGTCAATTTGGGAAAAAATTCAAGGTTTTTAAAATAAGAAGCATGAAAAACATTGATGGAATTTTAACAACAGTTTCTACCGATAATGACCCCAGAATTACAACTTTTGGGAGATTTTGGAGAAAAACAAAAATAGATGAACTACCCCAGTTATATAATGTTTTAAAGGGGAATATGAGTTTTGTGGGGCCGAGACCAGATGTAGAAGGTTTTGCTGATGAGCTTAAGGGTGATGACAAAATAATTCTCTCAATTAGACCTGGTATTACTGGCCCAGCTTCAATTTATTTTAAAAATGAGGAAGAAATACTAGCTAAGCAAAATGACCCAGAAAGATATAACCGTGAAGTTATATGGCCTAAAAAAGTTAAAATAAATAAAGATTATATCGCTAATTATTCCTTTTGCCGTGATATAATGTACATTTTCAAGACAGTATATAAATGAAAAATTCAAAAATATGGTTATCCTCACCACACATGGGAGGGTCTGAACAGAAATATGTACAAGAAGCTTTTGATACAAATTGGATTGCGCCACTTGGTCCAAATGTCACAGGCTTTGAAAATGATTTAAAAGAATACCTTATAGAAAACAAATATGCTGCTTGTTTATCATCAGGCACGGCAGCAATACATTTAGCGCTAGTACAACTCGGGGTTAGTCGAGGAGATGAAGTATTATGTCAGACCTTTACATTTTGTGGTTCAGCAAACCCAATTATGTATCAAGGTGCAAACCCAATTTTTGTTGATAGCGAGTTTGAGACTTGGAATATGTGTCCAAACCATCTCGAAACCGCAATAAAAGACAGAATCTCTAAAGGTAAAAGGCCCAAAGCCATTATCTTAGTGCATCTCTATGGAATGCCAGCCAAGATTAATGAAATTATTTCTATAGCTAACAAATATGAAATACCAATTATAGAAGATGCTGCAGAAGCTTTAGGCTCAAGTTATAAAGGCCAAAAATGTGGAACATTTGGAACATTTGGTGTTTTGTCTTTCAACGGAAATAAGATTATTACTACTTCTGGGGGGGGGGCTTTAATTTGTAATTCTGAGGAAGAAAAAAATAATACTGTATTTTATGCAACGCAAGCTAGAGATGATGCCCCACATTATCAACATTCTAAAATCGGTTACAATTACAGAATGAGTAATATCAGTGCAGGTATAGGAAGAGGACAAATGGAGGTTCTAGACAAACACGTTAGGCTTAGAAGAGAAATGAATACATTTTACAAAACCCTTTTTGCCAATATTGGGGGAATTAATGTAATGTCTGAACCAAATGATGATTATTTTTCAAATTCTTGGTTAAGTTGCATTTTAGTTTCAGAGCAATTCGGATATACTAAAAATTATATTATAAAGGCGATGGCTGATTGTAATATTGAGACAAGGCCATTATGGAAGCCAATGCATATACAACCAATTTTTAAGAGATATGACTATTATGGCCAAGGAGAAAGTGAACAACTTTTTGAAAAAGGGATTTGTTTACCAAGTGGATCAAACTTAACCGATGAGGATAAAAATAGAATCAGTGAAGCTTTTATGTCTCTTTTAAGTAGAGCCTGATTCAACAATAAACCTACAACAAATAATTCCTGTTTTTTAGTTATATTTTAGGATATTTGTAAACTAGAAAAGGAAAAACATTTATGAGCTCAAAGCTTAAAAAGGCTATAATTCAAGTACTTAAATCAAGCCGTCAAAAACTTGACTTTAAGAACTTAAACTACCTCCCAAGATGGGTGATTTTTGGTTTTGATATAATAATAATAATTTTTTCTTTATTAATTACAAAACTTATAATTAGCGAGATAAAAGATCAGTCTTTTATTCTCTCTTTTTCTTCTACAGAAATCATTATTATAAGTGTTAATGTCAGTTTTTTCATTCTGTATAGAACTTATGCGGGTCTTATAAGGCACTCTACGTTTTTGGATGCTGTACGTTTTTTTGTTGCCTCAATATCAACACTGATAACTGTTTTAAGTGCCTATTATGTGCTTTACATATTTTCAGGAACAAAGATTGATTTTGTCCCAAAAATTTTAATCTACTCAGTAATATCTTTTTGTGGATTGTTTCTTTTTAGAGTTTTGGTAAAGCAAACTTTTGAGACTTATTTTAAATTCATTAAGGTTGATAATAAACTCAGCGTTTTAGTCTATGGTACAGATGAAAACGCAATAATGGTTGCAAGTGCACTTAAGTCTGAAAAACCCATAAGGTTCAACGTTTTGGGATTTATTGATAAAAGCCCTAAAAACAAGAGTAAAGAAATTTTAGGGCTTCCTATAATTTCTTTATCTAGAAATATTGCTTTAACGCTTAGAGTTCACAAGGCTCAAGCATTAATATTGGCAGACAACAATATATCAAAAGACGAAAGTATAGCTCTTATTGACAAATGTTTAGACCATAACTTTAAGGTTTACCGAGCACCTATACTATCTGATATTGAAGACAAGAGTAGCATTACAAATCAAATTGAAAAAATAAAAATTGAAGATGTTCTAGAGAGAGAGCCTATAAAATTAGACAATAAATTAGTGGCTAAAGAGATTTTCAATAAGTGTGTGTTTGTTACAGGTGGAGCGGGTTCAATAGGAAGTGAGATTGTAAGACAAGCAGCAGGATATAACCCAAACAGATTAGTCATAATCGACCAATCAGAATCACCACTATATCAAATACAATTAGAAATTAAAAACAATTTTCCAGAGCTTAACTTTCAAGCTGTTGTAATTGATGTAAGAGATTTCGAAAAAATGGAGAATCTGTTCAAGTCGTACCAGCCCAATGTGGTGTTCCATGCAGCGGCATATAAGCATGTTCCCTTAATGGAAACCTTCCCGTCAGAGGCAATATTTGCAAACGTTAAGGGGTCTAAAAACATCGCAGACCTATCTTACAAATACAATGTTGAAAAATTTGTTATGATTTCAACAGATAAGGCCGTTAACCCAAGTAATGTCATGGGAGCTTCAAAACGAATAGCAGAGATATATGTCCAAGCGCTTCAGGGAAAAGTTAATCTAAATACTAAAAAGCAGACAGGGTTTGTAACTACACGATTTGGGAATGTTTTAGGAAGTAATGGTTCGGTTGTTCCACTATTTAAAAAACAAATTGAATCTGGGGGGCCATTAACAATTACTCACCCTGATATTATTCGTTATTTTATGACTATCCCCGAAGCATGTCAATTAGTCCTTGAAGCTGGGGCAATGGGTAACGGAGGAGAAGTGTTTATATTTGATATGGGCAAGGCTGTTAAAATTATTGACCTTGCTAAAAGAATAATTAGACTTTCTGGATATACACCATACAAAGACATTGGTATAGAAATTATAGGTTTGCGACCGGGTGAAAAATTGTATGAAGAATTACTGAACGATAAATCTTCGACACTGCCCACCTACAACGAAAAAATTATGATTGCAAAGGTTGAAAGCTATAATTACGAACAAATAAACGATCAAATAGCTAAGCTTTTTGAAGCCTCAAAAGGTCAAGACAAAAATTTGATAGTAAAAATAATGAAGGAGATCGTTCCAGAATTTATAAGTATGAATTCTACTTACGAGCAATTGGATATTAAAAACTAAAAAAAACTAATGAAAATTGAAAATATCTGTTGCATTGGTGCAGGCTACGTAGGCGGGCCAACAATGGCTGTCATTGCACAAAAGTGCCCAGACATTAAAGTGACCGTTGTAGATATCAATTCAGATAGAATTGCCGCATGGAACGACAAGAATTTAAAAAATCTACCAGTATTTGAACCTGGTTTAGATAACATAGTTGGCTCGTGTAGAGATAAGAACCTTTTCTTTACCACTGAAGTTGACAAGGCCATTGATGAGGCACATATGATTTTTATTTCGGTCAATACTCCAACAAAAACTTACGGTAAAGGAAAAGGTATGGCTGCCGACTTAAAGTATATTGAACTTTGTGCTAGACAAATAGCCAAAGTAGCCACAGATGACAAAATTGTGGTCGAGAAATCAACACTTCCAGTTAGAACGGCCTCAGCAATAAAAAGTATATTAGATAATACAGGAAGTGGGGTTAAATTTCAAATACTTTCAAACCCTGAATTCTTGGCAGAAGGAACAGCCATTGAAGACCTTTTACATCCGGACCGGGTTTTAATTGGTGGTGATACTAGTACTAAAGAGGGTAATAATGCTATGAAGGCATTAGTAGAAATTTATTCAAACTGGGTTTCTCAAGAAAGAATATTGACAACTAATGTATGGTCTTCTGAGTTATCTAAATTAACGGCAAATGCTTTTTTGGCACAGCGTGTTTCTTCTATAAACGCTATGTCTGTGATATGCGAAAAAACTGGTGCCGATGTTAATGAAGTGGCTAAAGCAATAGGTATGGACTCTAGAATAGGTCCTAAGTTTTTAAAATCCTCTGTTGGTTTTGGGGGCTCTTGTTTTCAAAAGGATATACTTAATTTAGTATATATAGCAAAATCTTATGGATTAAATGAAGTTGCTGATTATTGGGAACAGGTCATAAAGATGAACGACTATCAAAAAAACCGTTTTTCAGACAATATAGTAAGTACCCTTTACAATACTGTTGCTGGTAAAAAAATAGCATTTTTTGGATGGGCGTTTAAAAAAGATACAAATGATACAAGGGAATCACCCGCAATTCAGGTTGCAAAAAATTTATTGAATGAACAGGCGTATGTAGAGGTGTTTGATCCTAAAGTAAAATCGGAACAAGTTTTTAAGGATATAAATAATAACAATAGTGAAGATCTATTAAAAGTCAAGAAAAACCCTTATCAAGTAGCAGACAAGGCACATGCTATTGCTATACTTACTGAATGGGATGAATTTATGGACTATGATTGGCAAAAAATCTATGATAGTATGCTTAAGCCTGCTTTTGTATTTGACGGAAGAGGTATATTAGACACCAATAAACTTGAAAACATTGGATTTGTTTGTTATAAAATTGGAATGGGATAAGTAAAATATTTTACCACTACTAATGAAAAAAGTTCTTATCACAGGCGGAGCAGGATTTCTAGGATCACATTTGTGCGATCGCTTCATAAATGAAGGGTTTTATGTCATTTGTATGGACAATTTTATTACTGGGGATCGAGGTAATATAAGGCACCTTTTAGAGTTGTCTAATTTTGAGTTAATTGAACACAATATTACCAACTTTGTTTCTATAGATGGTAACTTGGATTACATTTTACACTTTGCCTCTCCAGCTAGCCCAATTGACTATTTAAAAATTCCAATTCAAACACTGAAGGTGGGCTCTCTAGGCACGCATAATTTGTTAGGATTGGCGAAAGCTAAAAATGCGAGAATTCTAATTGCTTCAACATCTGAAGTATACGGTGACCCTTTAGTGCATCCGCAAAGTGAAGACTATTATGGTAATGTAAACGCAATTGGTCCTAGAGGGGTTTATGATGAAGCTAAACGTTTTCAAGAGTCAATGACAATGGCCTATCACAGATTCCATGGGTTAGACACAAGGATTGTTCGTATTTTTAACACTTATGGCCCCAGAATGCGATTGAATGATGGTAGGGTTATACCAGCTTTTATCGGTCAGATTTTAAGAAATGAACCTTTAACCATTTTTGGTGATGGGCAACAGACAAGATCTTTTTGTTATATCGATGATCAGGTAGAGGGGATTTATCGCTTACTGCTCAGTAATTATTCGTTACCTGTTAATATAGGTAACCCAAAAGAGATTAGTATTTTAGATTTTGCCAAGGAAATCTCTAAACTGTCAAAATCTGATGTAGAATTCATTTTTAAAGAATTGCCAAAAGATGATCCATTGCAAAGACAGCCAGATATAAGTCTGGCAAAGCAAGTTCTTAATTGGGAACCAAAAGTGGATAGGGTATCTGGTATAGAAAAAACATTTAATTATTTCAAACTTTTTTCTAAAGAGGATTTATTTAAAGCTGAACATAAAGATTTTTCTAAGTTCCATAAATAACGGCTAATGAAAAAGTATGTTAGAGGCAGATACTCATGGTTATTAAGACCAACACTTATTGTCTTTGACATTGTAGTCATAAACCTTTTGGCGATTTATTGCTTTAAGTTTCATGACGCCCCAATTGAAGATTGGTATTCCATTTTCGCCAAGTATAAGTCCATTACTTTTGCAATTTATATATCTTTATTTTGGCTATTATCTACATATAGCATTAAGTTTTATAATGTCTATAGGTACACATCAGGCTTTGATGTTACTATTTTAATCATTAAACAATTTCTTCTCTTTTGTATACTGGTCTTTGCCTTTGTAGGATTTTTTAGAAGTATTACTATTAGTGCTTATAAAGTTTTAGAGTATGTGGTTTATAGTTTCCTATTAATTTCAGCAATAAAGCTGATTAGTTTTTATGGATTAAAGCATTTTCGAAAATTTTTAAATGGGAACGTTAGACGGGTTCTCATTATTGGGAATGGACAAGAAGCACAAGAACTACAAGATTTTTTTACTAGAAAAAAAGATTATGGCTACTCACTTCTTGGAGTTTTTAGTGATGTAAATTCGGAAAAAATAGATGGAACCGCTAAAGAAGGATTAGAATTTTTAAAGAAAGAAGAAGGTGTCGATGAGGTATATTGTGCAATGGAAGAGCTTACGGAACAGCAAGTTAATGCATTTGTAAAACAAGCAGATAGCAACAACTGCAACATTAAATTCATCCCAAAGTCCAAAAACCTTTTTGAGAAGCATTTAAAAACTGATTTTTACAATTACCAACCAGTACTATCACTTCAAGAAGCAACATTAAATGCGCCGTTTAATCAACTTTTAAAACGCTCTTTTGATATTGCCTTCTCCCTTTTTGTTATTGTGTTCATTCTATCATGGTTGAGCATTATTTTGTATATTCTTATTAAACTAGAATCTAAAGGACCGCTATTTTATAAGCATAAACGAAATGGAATAAATTACAAGGAATTTGAATGTTACAAATTTAGATCCCTGAAAAAAGGAACAGATAAACCGTTAGATTATGTGCAACCCAAGGATGAGCGTGTTACCAAAATTGGAGCATTTTTAAGACGAACAAGTATTGACGAATTACCACAATTCTATAATGTACTTTTTGGCGATATGTCCGTAGTTGGTCCACGACCACATATGGTGTCCTTTACTGAAGATTATTCAAAAAAAATTGACAAGTATAATTTCTTAATCCGTCATAATGTTAAGCCGGGTATCACCGGATTGGCACAAACTAAAGGGTATCGCGGAGAAATTAAAACAGATCAAGATATTGTCAATAGAGTAAAATACGACCTCTACTATATCGAAAATTGGTCTATATTATTGGATGTTAAAATTATTTTTCAAACAATAATATTATTAATCAAAGGGGATGAAAATGCGTATTAAAGCTCTTTTTTTAATTCCTGAAGCTGGTTGCTAAAGCTGAAATTTTCTAAGGCTGTTTTCTGAACCTGAATTCTTTTGATTTGGCTCAATTCCTTTATGTTAATGGTGTTTAAAACGTTGTTTAGGGCTCTGTAATTATTAACTTCAGCGACCCAACCTAAATGATGCTGCTTAATAATTTCCTCACCTTCACCTCCGCCAAAATAAAGCATTGGCAAACCCAATCTTGCATATTCGAATATTTTTGAAGGCACGGAGCCGTAAATCCGATTGAGAAGTGGAATTATAGTCAAGTCATATTTAAGCAATTCAGCGTGAAGTTGATCTCGATCTAAACGACCATGAAATACAATAGGAAGGTCTGGGTTTTCTGTGATAAAATTTCTTATTGTTTCTTCCTCAGAACCTGATCCGTAAATATGAAATTCAATAGTATCATAATCTAGCTCTTTGCACAATTTAAAAATCCCTTGTGCTATACCTAACAACCCTGCATATACCAATTTTATTTTTGAATTTGAAAGTTGCTTGGATTCAGTAAGATTTGGAGGTTCAAAATCTGGGAAATTTCGATAGAGAAAAGTTTTCTTTTTAGGAAATATCGAAATTACATGCGTGAGGATTTCTTCACTTTGACCTAAAATTAAATCTGCTTTTTTATAATTAAAGCGTTCAATTTTTTGAAGCAGTCTATAACTAAAACTCGGTTTTAATGCGCCTAGTTCTAAACCTGCACTAGGCCATAAATCACTAACATTAAGAATTAATTGTCGTTTCTTCGATCTTAAAAAAAATAGACTCGTAAAAGCCACCAAGAGCGGTGGAGACTGTACAATAACTTTTTTAGGAATTTTATTGAATGTAAAAAACACAAGTATGCTAAAACTGTAAGACAGCATAGCAACTAAACGTTGCAACTTATTTTTGGAGTTTGTTGCATATAGCCAAAGTCTGTGAACTTTTAAACCATCATGAATTTCTGTTTTTTTAAATGTGCCTTTATAGCCTTTAAAAATTTTCCCTGTAGGATAGTTTGGCAAAGGAGTCACCACAGTGATGCTGTAATCTTCTTTTAAACCATTAGCTAAGTGAAAGATACGATTAGAAGCTGCTCCAATTTCTGGAGGGTAATAGCTTGTTATAATCATCAAATCTTTCATGGGTTAATGATTTATTTTGGATTTAAATTGTTTTAATTTCCCGCTTTTAGATCGTTCTAATTGCTCAACTTTTTCATAAATGATGTTGAGTCCGGGTTCTAAATATTGGGTAATGGCATTTAGAATAGAACTTTTCTGATTTTCATCTAATGGAATTGCACTTGTATAAACAATTTTAAAAGTATCTAAGGTTAACTGCTCAATAATAAACTCTTTGACATTGCCGTCATCTTCAACAATACTCTTGGTAATGTAATAGAAAGTCAGCCCAGCTGACTTTTTTCCACTTGGCAAATGTACTATATCATTGGTTCTTCCGACTAGCTTTTCTAATATTGGGATTTTAACAGTGCTTTTTTTAGAAATAACCCCAATATCTCCAATATCATAACGAATAAATGGATGAGCAGTATTATATAGAGAAGTGATCACGATTCGGCCTTCATTACCATGGGGAAGAATAGCACCACTTTCATCTAAAACTTCGACATAAAGCGTTTCAGAATTTAATTGAAAGTCGCCATTTGTATTCCGAAAGGCAATCAAATCAAGTTCAGAAGCCCCGTATTCGTTCACTACGGGGATCCCAAATTGTTTTTCTAATAGAGCCTTATCGACATCAAACAACATTTCTGAAGTGGTCATACACACTTTTAAGCTAGGGCATACACTTTTCAAATTAATGTTTTCTCTTTCCAAGTACTTTGCAAATTGTACAATTGGACTTGTGTAACCATTGATGTAATCGAAAGAAGTGTTCTTAAATTTCTCAAGGCATTTTGAAAAAGCTTCATCACTCAAATCAAAAACAGAAAATCGATAGCGACTAGCAAACCAATCCTTGAGACGTTCTTTGTAATAGCCAAATCTGTCTAAAGGAATGCCATAAAATCGCGCTTGTTTTGATTGGTTAAAGTCTATGCCGTACCAACTGAACCTGTCTTGTATTACAGCCCAAGTCAAGGCATGCGCCCACTTGTCTTTTACAAAAACAAAAGGATCACCAGATGAGCCAGAGGTTTTGTTAACATAAACACCTGCCTCATTAAACCCATTGGAAAGCCTTTCTTTCAATGGTTGTTGTAAATCTCTTTTTGTAAGAACGGGAACTGAAGACCAATCACCCATATCCAAATCTTTTGCAATAGACTTATAAAACGAATTGTTCTTTAAATGGTAATTTAGGATGAATTGTTTTTGAGATTCTACGTAAGCTTCAAAATCAGATTCAGATTTCGACTGTATCTCATTCAAGTAGGATTTGGCTTTATGAATATTGAAGCCATTAAAGCGTAAAGAAAGGTCAAAAAAGTTCAAAAATTGGATTCCTAAGGTTTCCGTAAATTAATTATTTTTTAAGGGTAAAAGCAATTATTTTTGCCCAAACTACACACGCATGAAAATTTTAGTCCTAGGATCTGGCGGAAGAGAGCACACGTTTGCATGGAAAATTGAACAAAGTCCATTATGTGATAAGCTATTTGTTGCCCCAGGAAACTCGGGGACTTCAGAAATTGCTACCAACATAAATATCAATGTTACGGATTTTGAGGCTATTAAAAAATCTGTATTAGAACACCATATAGAAATGGTGATTGTTGGCCCAGAAGACCCTTTGGTACAAGGCGTTCACGATTTCTTTTTGGCTGATCCTGACTTAAAAAATGTAGCAGTCATTGGCCCTCAGAAAGCTGCGGCAGAATTAGAGGGAAGTAAAGAATTTGCTAAGGAGTTTATGATACGGCACCAGATTCCGACTGCTGCTTATCAAAGTTTTACGCCAGATAATGTTGAGGAAGGATATCAATTTTTAGAAACCTTAAAACCTCCATATGTATTAAAAGCGGATGGTCTGGCAGCAGGTAAAGGGGTTTTAATTTTAAATGATTTAGAGGAAGCTAAAGCTGAATTAAAGAGCATGTTGATCGATGCCAAGTTCGGCAATGCAAGTTCTAAAGTGGTGATTGAAGAGTTTTTGGATGGGATTGAACTGAGCTGTTTTGTACTTACAGATGGAACTAATTATAAAGTTCTTCCCACAGCAAAAGATTACAAGCGCATTGGTGAAGGTGACACAGGTTTAAATACAGGTGGTATGGGCGCTGTATCCCCGGTGCCATTTGCAACACAAAATTTCTTAGATAAAATTGAAAATAGGATTGTAAAACCTACGGTAGAAGGACTTAAAAAAGATAAGTTGCCTTATGTAGGTTTCATATTTATTGGTTTAATAAAAGTTGGGAACGACCCTAAAGTGATAGAATACAATGTACGCATGGGAGATCCTGAAACGGAAGCTGTACTACCCAGATTAAAAACTGATTTGGTCGAAGTTTTTAATGCAATGGCCAAAGGAACTTTAGATAACATTTCTATTGAAATCGATGACAGGGCTGCAACTACGGTAATGCTAGTTTCTGGAGGATATCCAGAAGCCTATGAAAAAGGGAAAGTGATTACTGGATTAGAGCTGGTTGAAGACTCTATTGTTTTTCATGCTGGTGCAAAAACCGATAATAAAACGGTGGTTACAAATGGTGGGCGAGTTATGGCGATTACATCTTACGGAAACACGTACAAAGAGGCTATAAAAAAATCTTACCAATCCATAGAAAAACTAAGTTTTGATAAGATGTATTATCGTAAGGATATCGGTTTTGACCTATAAGTAGGAGTGTGCCGTTACGCTTTTATCTTCTTCGTTATTGTCGTTATATTTTTTAAGCTCTAACATCCAATATACAAATGCTACCGTACCAACTATTGCCAAAACCCAATTAAATCCATTGGCTAAAAACCAACTATCTAATTCCATAGCCCTTAAAGCATCAAACGGAGCAAAAAGAATGTTAACAAATAAATCTTCGATAGCGTAAAAGAAATCTTTCATAACTTTATAAATTTACTCAGCAAAAATACAAAAAGAGTTAATGATAACAAGTGTTTTTAAAAATTCTAAACCGATAAATAGCATAATTGTTATTGTTTTCATTACGCTTGTGTTTATACTTTCAAATTACTTCACTTCTAATTCAGTGTTAGAGGGCTATTCTACGGATATTTTAAAATATGGTATAAGTATTTTCTCAGTGTTTGTGTTAGACTTTATTATTTCTAAAAACAAGCTAACAAAAAAGAACAGCTATGCGACTATGACATTTGGTTTGTTGTTCGCTATGTTTCCTGAAGCGTTACGGTATTTAGACTTGCTAATAGCAAACTTATTAGTTCTGTTTGCATTACGAAGGTTGATTAGTCTGCACTCAAGAATAAGCGTAAAAAAGAAACTGTTTGACGCTGGTTTTTGGATAGGACTGGCTTCGTTTTTTGACACATGGGCACTGCTGTTTTTTTTAATTATTATTGTTGCACTTATCTACTATTGGCAAAATGACTTAAAGAATCTTTTAGTACCGTTTTTAGGTCTTGCCACAGTTTGGATTATTTATATAAGTTATTGTATAATAGCTGATGGTGTTTTTTTACAACCGGGAACATTCAGGCTGTATGCAAGCCTAGATTTCACATCTTACGATTCACCTTCTAAAATTATAACGCTTACTATAGCTGCAAGCATGTATGTATGGATGACCTTCTTTTACTTTAAAGCTTTAAGTGAAAAAAACAAAAAGGTAAGGCCCTCATTTTTTTTGGTGGTATGGTCATCGGTCATTGCCTTATTATTGGCTGTAATTTCACCGGTTAAAAACGGAAGTGAATTTATTTTTCTACTAGCACCATTTTCAATTATTATGGCTAATTATCTCGAGGTTATTTCAGAGCGCTGGTTCAGGGAAGTTTTTGTGTCATTGTTAATTATAGCCCCTATAATCTCCTTATTGCTGTAGTTTTTGGCCAAAAGCCAAATCGCCGGCATCACCTAACCCTGGAAGAATATACCCTTTGTCGTTTAACTTTTCGTCAATGGCCGCTATCCAAAGATGTGTATCAGTTTTAAAGGTGTTTGCAACAAAATCAACTCCTTCCTGAGCTCCAACAACACTAACTAAGTGAACAGACTTAGGATTTCCAAAAGGTTTTAAAGCTTCAAATGTAGCCACCATCGACTGACCTGTTGCCAACATGGGATCAGCTAATATTAGAGTTTTGCCCTCTAAGTTTGGACAGGCCAAATACTCGACAATAATCTCAAAGCTTTCAGGGTTGTGCTTATGGTGCCGATAGGCAGAGATAAAGGCATTTTCAGCAGTGTCGAAATAGTTTAACAAGCCATTATGCAAGGGAATACCAGCCCGTAGAATGGAACACAATACAATATCTTCTTTTAATAATTTAGATGTTGATTCGCCCAAAGGTGTTTTCGTTATTGTATCTTCAAAATTCAGGGACTTGCTCATCTCATAACCGATAATTTCACCAATGCGTTCTATATTTCGTCGAAAACGCATTGCGTCTTTTTGAATGCTTTTATCTCGTATTTCGGAAATAAATGTATTTAAGATTGAAGGAGTTTCAGAAAGGTTGTGAACAGTCATACACCGAGAGTTAGAATGGTTAAAGTTAATCCACCTTTGCTAGAGCTACTGTGGACGAGAAAATTGAACACTTTTGTACCAAATTAGAAAAATACAAATTTAGTACCTTCTATAATTGTTTAGAACTAATTTATTAATTCAGCCTATATTTGCAGTTCTAAATTTAAGGATAATGTTTGCAGAGAAAGCTAATTCCATTTTTCAGGAAGCCATTAAAAACTATAAGGTTCTAAATTCCGTCGATCAACCATTTGAAAATAAGTACGATAAAGACGAAGATCTCATAGCACATTTACTATATAGAAAATGTTGGATTGATACTGTGCAATGGGCATACGAAGATATCATTCGCGACCCTAATATTGAGCCTGTAGCGGCATTAAAATTAAAACGAAAAATAGACGCTTCTAACCAAGACAGGACGGATACGGTAGAATATATCGACAGCTATTTTTTAGAAAAGTATAAAGATGTTGAGGTGAAGCCGTATGCTAAGATAAATTCAGAAAGTCCAGCTTGGGCAATCGACCGCCTATCGATTTTAGCATTAAAGATATACCACATGCATTTGGAAACGGTACGTGAAAATGCCAGTGAAAGCCATAAAGCGGCTTGCCAAAAGAAATTGAATGTTCTCTTAGAGCAGCGTGTAGATTTAAGTCTTGCCATTAACGACTTGTTGAAAGACATTGCCAATGGCGATAAATACATGAAAGTCTATAAACAGATGAAAATGTATAATGATGATGAATTGAACCCTGTGTTACGAGGAGCGAAGTAACTTTACTCAATTTGTCAAACATTTTTTAGAAAGTGAAGAAGATAATAATTATTGTTCTAATATTGGCAACGCCTTTATCATGTGAGTTTTTTAACCATTTATCCTCTGATAAAGCACTAACTAAAAAAATTGAAGAAAAGTTCATATCTGAAAAAGAAATAATTGACATAAGTCAATTGAATAGTTTTGATTGGGACGAACTGCTAATCATCGGTCCATATTCTGTGGTTGAGAAAGTTGAAAAAGAACTCAACTTAGATTTGAAAAACATAAAAGGAAACGCAATTGAATATAGTGATAATATAAACCTATTTATTTTTCTAAAGGGAAGAAAACCTGTCAAGATTTCAGAAATTTCGAGAGCAATTGGCGACTTCTCAATCGAGAGAATCATTATTAAAAAAAGTAAAGTGAAGTTCAAAAAAACAGAAGACAAACAATTTGAATTATTAGAATAAAGGCTGATATTTTATGTCTAAATTTTTACCTAACCACATACTCGTCTTTCGTTTTTCTGCCATGGGAGATGTGGCAATGACAATACCTGTTTTAAGAGCATTTACTCAACAAAATCCCGAAGTAAAAATCACTGTTGTTACTAGACCTTTCTTTAAGCCATTTTTCAGGGATATAGAAAATGTTGAAGTTTTTGAGGCAGACCTTAAAGACAAACACAAAGGTTTTTTTGGACTTTATGGATTGTCTAAAGAATTACGCCAGCTAGATGTCGATGCCATTGCAGATCTTCACAATGTGTTACGAAGTAAACTGTTAAAGTTATTCTTATTAGATAAGCGCTGTATTCAAATTGACAAAGGACGACGAGAAAAGAAAGCCTTAATCTCAGGTAAAATCTTTGAGCAACTTAAAACCACACATCAACGGTATGCGGATGTTTTTGAAAAATTAGGTTTTCCTATTGATTTGTCAAGTCCAACCTTTCCTATAAAAGCCAAATTATCAGAGCGTTTAAAACTATTTATTAGTTCTCCAGAATTACCAACAATCGGAATTGCGCCTTTCGCCGCACACGAAAGCAAAATGTATCCATTAGCTAAAATGAAGGAAGTGATATCAAAACTTTCAAAAACCAACAACATTATTCTTTTCGGGGGAGGACAATCAGAAATAGAGATATTAAATCAATTTGAAAACGATTTCCAGAACACCTTTTCAGTTGCAGGTAAATTAAGTCTAGATGAAGAATTAGACCTGATTTCAAATTTAGACACCATGCTTTCTATGGATTCTGGCAATGCACATTTAGCAGCAATGCTTGGAGTGAAAGTGATTACAATTTGGGGCGTAACACATCCTTACGCTGGTTTTGCACCGTTTAATCAGTCAGAGGATTGTTGTTTATTGGCGGATAGAAAAAAATACCCAAAAATTCCAACCTCAGTTTACGGTAATAAATTTCCTGAAGGTTACGAAAATGCTGCTGGCAGTATTCCTGTCGAACGTATTATAGAGAAAGTAAATATTCTAATTTCTAACAGCGAAGCGGTCTAATTTCTATCATCTTTTTTTACACATCATCATAATCCACAACAACAGCTGAGCTTGTTGGTTGTGCTTGACAGGTCAACACCAAACCTTCCGCAACCTCACTATCTGTTAATATATTATTTTGTCGCATTTCGGCCGAACCTTCCGTTATACGTGCAATACAACTACTACAAATTCCGCCTTGGCAAGAGTAAGGAGCATCAATATCCTTTTTTAAAGTAGCTTCAAGGATTGTATTTTCCTGAGACATACTAAATTCAAACTCTTCATCATCTACAATCACTTTGATAGTTGAATGTCCATCACCAGTTTCAATGTGTTTATCGGAACCATCTTCAACAGGAACAGTAAACAATTCAAATAAAATCGCTTCCTTTTTCACACCATTTTCTACAAGAACATCCTTAACGGTATGGATCATAGCCTCTGGCCCGCACAAGTAAAATTTGGAAATAGTTACGTCCTTATATTTATTTTTTATGATGAGGTTAACCGTACTTTTTTCTATACGTCCAAATAACGCATCTTCTTCACGAGTTTGGCTATAAATAAAATGTGAATGAAAGCGGTTGCCATAGGTTTTTTTAAGCTCTAATAGCTGCTGAATAAACATAGCATCAGCTAAACTTTTATTACCATAGACCAGGATAAAATTACTAAAAGGTTCATCTTCTAATAAGGTCTTGGCAATACTTAAAATTGGCGTAATTCCACTACCGGCAGCAAAAGCAGCAATAGTCCGTGTCTTTTCAGGATGTGCTTCAAAAATAAAACGACCATTTGGCGGGGCAACGTCTAGTGTGTCGCCAACCATTAATTTTTCATTAGCATAAACGGAAAAAGTTCCGCCTTCAACAGACTTTACAGCAACTGTTAAATCGCCACTGCTCACAGAACTACAAATGGAATAATCTCGACGAATTTCTTCGCCATCAATCTCAGTCTTTAAAGTGATATACTGACCAGCCTTAAATTTAAAATCCTCTGTTAAATGTTCGGGAACTTCAAAACCTAGACTGACGGATTTTTCGGTTTCCTTTAAAATTGATTTTATTTTAAGCTTATGGAATTGTGACATTACAATTATTTTTTGCAAAAATAAGGAAGCACCTATTTAATTTAGACTTTGTTTGTAACAAATTAACAATTAAGTTTACTAACTACATAAACCATCTATATCTATTATGATAAAACGATTTCTGAGTTTAGAATGGAAACAATATTTCCGCTCTTCGTATTGGCAAAAGAGTATAGCCATTAATATATTATTGATATTCTTTGCATTGTATTTTGTAGTTATGTTTTTAGGCTTGGGTTTTGGTCTTCTTTTTATTTTGAAAAAAGCTTTTCCCAATGAAGACCCCTTTGTTATAGCGAATGGGTTTCTTTTCTTTTGGATTATTGGTGATTTAATGATGCGTTTCTTTTTGCAGAAATTACCTGTGATGAGTGTAAAACCCTTATTGACATTACCAATTAAAAGATCGACGGTTGTACATTATGTTTTGGGAAAATCGGCAGTTTCATTTTTCAACTTTTTGCCTCTTTTTGCTATAATCCCATTTAGCATTATGCTTATTAAGGATGGTTATAGCGCTTCAATGATTTTGCCCTGGATGTTTGCCTTAATAATCATTGTGCTCATCATTAATTTTCTGAATTTTATTATCGAAGCGTTTTCAGCGGAAACTGAACTTTCGTTTTTACCGCTAATAGTAGTAGTTGGCACGTTGTTTGGGCTAGACTATTTTGATATTTTACCAATGAAGTCAATTGTTGGCGATGGATTAATAAGTATAGCTAACACTCCTATTTTACTATTGGTTCCGATAGTATTATTGCTACTTTTTTATGGATATAACTATAAAATATTAAAGCAGAAATTATTTTTAGACAGTTCATTAAAATCTAAGGTTGCAGAAGTTAAGGTCGCAGATATGTCTTGGACTAAACGCTTTGGAGACATCGCTCCTTTTATGCAATTAGACTTAAAATTAATATGGAGGAATAAGCGCACTAAATCTATGGCAATGTTATTGGTAGTGGGCTTACTTTATGGCTTGTTTTTTTATCCACAGCCCATATATAGAGATATGGAGTTTATGTTTGCTTTTATCGGGATTTTCTCTACCGGATTTTTCCTCATCAATTTTGGTCAATTTATCCCAGCTTGGGATAGTAGCTACTATAAAATGCTAATGAGCCAGAATATTAAGTACCAACAATACCTGCGCTCAAAGTTTATTTTAATGGTTATGAGCGTCGTTATTCTATTTGTATTAGGTATACCTTATGTTTACTTTGGATGGAAAATTCTAATAGTTCATTTTGCAGCTGCTATATATAACATTGGTGTCAATAGTCATGTAATTCTTTATGGTGGTTCTTTTAATAGAAAGAAGATTGACTTAGACAAAAAAGCAGCCTTTAATTATCAAGGGACAGGAGCGGTACAATGGTTAATTGGAATCCCTTTAATGGCGTTGCCAATGGGTTTATTTGCGCTTATAAATTGGTTGATAGGATTTGAGGCTGCTGTAGCGCTACTTATAATTTTTGGGGTCGTAGGCATTGTACTACATAAAAAACTAATGAAAATAATTACTCAAAGATATTTAGATTCAAAATACAAAATGATTGACGCTTTTAGTCAAGATTCATAAGAAACTTAAACATGATACACACAGAAAATATTTCAAAATCCTACAGCGGAAACACTGTTTTAAATATCCCATCTTTAGATATTCCCAAAGGCCAAAGTTTTGGTTTGGTAGGCAATAATGGGGCAGGGAAAACCACATATTTTAGCTTGCTTTTGGATTTGATTAAGCCAACAACAGGAAAAATAACAAATCACGAAGTGGTTGTAGATAACAGCGAAGACTGGAAACCCTTTACGTCTTCTTTTATTGACGAAAGCTTTTTAATTGGTTACTTAACCCCCGAAGAGTATTTTTACTTTATCGGTGATTTAAGAGGCCAGAATAAGGCAGATATTGACGCTTTAACATCACAATTTGAAGATTTTTTCAACGGAGAAATCATCGGGAGTAAAAAATACCTAAGGGATTTAAGTAAAGGTAACCAGAAAAAAGCAGGTATTGTAGCAGCTTTAATTGGCAACCCCGAAGTGATCATTTTAGATGAGCCTTTTGCAAACCTTGACCCAACGACGCAGATTAGGTTAAAGCAAATTTTAAAGGATTTGGCACAAAAACGTGGCATTACAGTCTTAGTATCTAGTCACGATTTAATGCATGTTACGGATGTTTGCGAACGTATTGTAGTGTTAGAAAAAGGCGAAGTTGTTAAGGACTTAGAAACCAACCCTACAACACTAAAAGAACTCGAGGCACATTTTGCAGGTGGTGCAATGGCTTCTGTTTCCGAAGAGGAAGAATAGGAATCCAATTTTCAAATAACCTAAAGCCTGAACATTTATGTATTCGGGCTTTTTTTATTGAATAGCACCCGAAATTCAAAAAGATGCTTATTTTTACCTTTTAAGGCAACAAATAGAGTCAGTTTTCGTTGTCTATACACTAAATAACCTAAGCTTGAAAATTAGTACAAAAGCTATACTCTCATTTGTCTTGGTGGCGATTGTTGCCCAGAGTTGTTCTCGTAAAAAAGACACTTTTCTTAGTCGTAGTTGGCATGCTGTTGGCACTGAATACAATATTCTTTATAATGGTGACTTAGCTTTACAAGACGGGATTGAAACCGTTAACGATGCCTTTACAGAAAATTTCTGGGAATTGTTACCTGTTGAGCGTATGGAAATCAGGGATGAGGTTAGACTGCCAGGTGAATCTGAAAATTCTGATTTTGAGCGTGCTGAAGAAAAGGCCATTAAGGCCATACAAAAGCATAGCATGAATATTGGTGGGCGAGAAAAAAACCCACAAATAGATGAAGCCTACCTTATGCTTGGTAAATCACGGTATTATGATCAACGTTTTGTTCCTGCTTTAGCTGCGTTTAATAATATTCTTAACCGTTACCCAACCAGTGATAAGATCAATCAGGTGAAGGTATGGAGAGAAAAAACCAATATGCGCCTGGGGAGTAACGAACTGGCAATTAAAAACCTTAAACGTCATCTCGACCAAGAAGAAGTAGAGGGTCAAGATCTCGCTGATATTTCAGCGACTTTGGCAGAAGCTTTTATCAATTTAGAGAAAAAAGATAGTGCCATGGTGTACCTCACCACTGCTGCCAATGCCACTAAAATCAATAGACAAAAAGCGCGCTATAATTTTATTAGGGGACAACTTTACAATGAGTTTGGCCAAAAGGACAGTGCTAATTTAGCTTTTGATGAAATTATAGAAATGCATCGAAAAATACCGAGGGCCTTTTACATCAACGCCCATTTAGCCAAAGCGGCAAATTTTGATGCAGAAAAAGGAAATAAGCTTTTATTTGAAGAGTACTTAGCAGAGCTAGAAGAGAATAGGGAGAACCGACCATTTTTGGACAAAATCTATTATCGAATTGCAGAATATCGTCGCTCTCAAGGCAGTGACAGTATTTCAGAAGCATACTATAACAAATCACTTCGTGCAACACAAGGAGATGAAATATTAAATGCCAGAAACTACGTCACTTTAGGAGACATGTACTTTGATAGAAAAGCGTATAAAACAGCTGGCGCATATTACGATAGCACCTTGACCAATATGGTTGAAAAGTCTAAGCCATACCGTGTTACAAAGAAAAAACGCGAAAACTTAGAGGATGTTATCTATTACGAAGCTGTTGCAAAAACTAACGACAGTATTCTATATCTTGTCGGGTTGCCAAAAGAAAAGCGCTTAGAGGTTTTCGCTGAAATGATTGAAGATTTAAAAGCAAAAGATGAAGCACAAGCTGAACTCGAAGCAAAAGAGGAATCAATAGCAGCTGCCAGAAATGGAGCTAAACCTTTAAATGACTTACCCGGGTTTGCGAGTCGTCGTGGAGCAGGGCTTCCTGGAGTTGATAATGCCGCTAGTTCAGGTGATTTTTATTTTTACAATCAAACCACTGTAGCTTATGGAAAAAATGAGTTCCTAAGACAATGGGGGGATAGAAAACTTCAAGATAATTGGCGACTATCTACCAGGGCTTCCACAGGAAACACGGAGGCTGGAGTTGAGGATATTGCCGCCGCAGCTACTGATGAAGAACGTTACGACCCTGAATTTTACATTAATTTAATCCCAACAGGAGAGCGAGAAATTGACAGTATTAAAGGAGAACGTAATTATGCCTATTACCAATTGGGACTTATATATAAGGAAAAATTTAAGGAATATGAACTGGCAAAAGATCGTCTTCAAAAATTGTTGACCTTTAATCCAGAAGATCGTTTGGTATTGCCTTCAAAATATAATCTTCATAAGATATACGAAGCACTTGGTCAGACAGGGGAGGCTGAAATTTCAAAAAATGAAATTATTGCTCAATATCCAGATTCGAGATATGCTGAAATTTTAAGAAATCCAGAATCGCAATTAAGCCAAGATGAAAATAGCCCTGAGAGTATTTATGAAGCCTTATATCAAAGATTTGAAAATCAGGAATACGAAACAGTTATTGCTTCGGCTGAAGAGCAAATAAAAGCATTTCAAGGAGATGCTTATGTGCCTAAATTCGAAATTTTAAAAGCGTCAGCCATTGGGAGGCTAAGAGGTTTTGAAGCTTATAAAGAAAGCGTAAATTACATTGCCTTAACCTATCCAAATTCCAAAGAAGGCAAACGCGCTGCTGAGATTTTAGACAATGCCATTCCGCTATTGGAACAAAAAGAATTCTTGCCAGAAGATGATGCCAATGACTTTAAGATTATTTATCAGTTTGAGGATGCAACTGATGAAGAGATTGATGCATTTATTGTAAGTTTAGAAACGGAAATAGCCAAGACGCAATTTGATAAATTAACAGTATCAAAAGATGTGTACACGTCCAATTCTACCTTTGTGGTCGTACATGGTATACAATTTTTAACTACTGCAAAAGGTTTTGGACCCATGTTAGATGAATACAAGGATAGAAATTCAGATGGAATTACGAAGCCCTACTTTACTGTTTCATCACCAAACTATGCTATTATTCAACGTCATAAAAACTTAAATGAGTACCTTAAACCGCAGTAAATCAATAGATTATTATGTTTTCTTCAGATAACAAAAAACAAAAATCATCAGGTATGGAAGCAAATACACAACAGAATATTATAGCTAAGGGCACAAGAATTGTCGGTGATGTTATTAGTGACGGAGCCTTTAGAATAGATGGCACCGTAGAAGGTAATGTAAAAACCAACGGAAAAGTTGTTGTAGGTAAAACAGGAATAATAAAAGGAACACTACAAGGACAAAATGTTGATTTTGAAGGAAAATTTTCTGGTAAACTTTTATTGTCTGGAACACTGTCCTTAAAATCTACCGCTCATATTGAAGGTGAAGTTCAGATTAACAAATTAGCCGTTGAACCTGGCGCCACGTTTAACGCTACCTGTAGTATGAAAGGAGCGGTAAAAGCACTTTCTAACGACAAAGAGAGATCACAACCACAACCAAACCCTTCATCTTCTAATGCCACAGAAAAAGGAACCGAAAGAACGGCTTAATTCTTATGCTAAATTTTCGGGACTCATATTCCAAATGGCAGCGATAATTGCAGTTGGGACTTTTATAGGAGTAAAATTAGATGAGCAAAACCCTAATACTCATAATTATTTTACCCTTGGGTTTTCATTATCTTCTGTAATCCTTTCTATCATTTATGTAATTAGGCGTATAATTGCAGACTCTAAAGAAAATGAATGATTATGGAAGGGTTTAAAAAGCGTCAAATCACTTTTTTAATTCAGCTTGTACTAGTAACTGTAGTATTGTTTGGTATACATGCCTATTTGCTATATTATTTTGCAACTGAGACAGAATTTTTCTTCCCAGTATGGCACATATACCTATTTCATATTGTAATTACAGGTGCATTCTATTCAGTTATAAACTATAAGTTCTCAAAGGGTAAAAAAGACATTTTCAATCTATTTATGATATTGACTTTTTTGAAAATGATATTAGCGGTTCTGTTTTTACTGCCCTTATTGCTTTCAGATTTTGAAAACAAACAACCCGATGTTTTCAATTTTTTCATCCCTTATTTTATGTATCTCTTTTTTGAGGTATATGCGCTGACAAAGTTTTTAAACAAGGCATAAATGACACTTTTTTGGTCTGCTAAATGCGGTAGTATTTCTCTTAAAATTTTAACTAAAAATTATGGAGTAATTATTGTTTGCCAATTCATTTAATGTCCGTACATTTGCAGCGAATTTAAAGCAAGGTATTTTTAAGCTGTAACAGATGAGATTAAACACCTTTAAGAGCGTTATATTTACTGTATTATTTTTAGCAGTTGGTCATTTTAGTTTCGCTAGTGATTCTAAAGAAGAAAAAGAAGGCGAAGAGTTCGATCCTAAAGAGATGATCCTTCATCACGTAAAAGATGCTTATGGCATGCACATTATTGATATTAATGGGCATCCTATTTCAATCCCCCTTCCTTTGATATTATGGACTGACCAAGGTTTAACGACCTTTATGTCTTCTGAGTTTCATCATGATTATAACGGAGAAGTTATTGTTGAGAAAAACGGTCAACGTTTCGTTAATGTTCACGAAAAAGTTTACGTTTTAGATGAAGGTGCAACCTCAGTTGCCTATGATGCGGAGCACCACCCTACAAATGCACACAGACCTAAATTAGATTTGTCTATTACACGAAACGTTTTTATGATGTGGGTGTCTATTGCTGTGTTGTTTTTAATTTTTATAGGAGCTGCTAGGCGTTATAAGAAATCAGAAAATAACGTGCCTTCTGGTGTGGCAAGTTTTGTAGAGCCTTTGATTGTTTTTGTGCGAGATGAAATTGCAAAGCCAATGATTGGAGAACATAAGTACAAAAGATACATGCCTTATTTGTTAACCATATTTTTCTTTATTTGGATTAACAATATATTCGGATTGATTCCAATCCTAAATGGTGCCAACTTAAGTGGAAACATTGCTTTTACCTTTACCTTGGCAGCCATCACATTTATCATCACAACATTTAGTGGTAACAAAAACTACTGGAAACACATCTTTTGGATGCCTGGAGTCCCTGTGCCAATGAAAATATTCTTAATGCCAATTGAAATCATAGGGATGTTTGTAAAGCCTATATCTCTTATGATACGTTTATTTGCAAACATCACTGCGGGTCACGTTATCATTTTAGCATTAATGTCATTAATATTTGTATTTAAAACTGTAGCAATTGCACCAGTATCTGTAGCATTTTCATTATTTATTACGGTTATTGAAGTTATTGTTACGGCAATACAAGCATATATATTTACAATATTGTCAGCTCTTTATTTTGGGATGGCAACAGAAGAGGAACATCATTAATTAATTTAAATTTTAAACTATGACTATTACTGGAATTGCAGCTATTGGAGCTGGTTTAGCAGCTATTGGAGCTGGTGTTGGTATTGGTAAAATCGGTGGGTCTGCTATGGAAGCAATGGCTCGTCAGCCAGAGATGCACGGAAAGATTCAATCATCTGCATTAATTTTAGCAGCCTTCGTAGAAGCGGTAGCACTTTTTGGTGTTGTTGTTGCTTTCTTACAAGGGTAAAACATTTAAATACAGAAGTAACGGTTGGTTGCTTCTGTATTTATAAAATTTAAGTTATTTAAAACCGAAAAAGAATGGATTTAATTACACCAGAGTTTGGATTAGTCTTTTGGACGTTAATCACATTTTTAGTTTTGCTTTTTATTCTAAGAAAGTTCGCTTGGAAACCAATTTTAGGTGCTGTAAGCGATAGAGAAGAAGGCATAAAAGATGCATTGGCTTCTGCTGAAAAAGCACGTCAGGAGATGGAGAATCTACAGGCGGATAATGAGCGTATTTTACAAGAGGCAAGAGCAGAGCGTGAAGCGATGTTAAAAGACGCACGCGAAATAAGAGAACAAACTATAGCTAAAGCTGAAACTGAAGCTCAAGAAAAGGCAAGTAAGATTATTGAAAAAGCACAAGCAGCAATTGAAAATGAAAAGAAAGCTGCAATGGCTGAGTTAAAAAGTCATGTTGCGGGATTGTCTGTAGAGATAGCAGAAAAAGTAGTGCGAAAAGAATTATCTAACAAGGACAAGCAACTAGATTTAGTTGAAGAAATGTTAGGTGAAGCAACTTTAAACTAAAAGCAAATGTCAGGATCAAGAGCAGCAATACGATATGCAAAGGCCGTTTTAAGTCTAGCAACAGATCAAAAAGTAGCAGATTCAGTTAATGATGATATGAAAACCATTACGGATACTATTGCTCAAAGTACTGAACTTCATCAAATGATTCTGAGCCCTGTAGTAAGGTCTTCGGAAAAAAAAGCTGTGCTTACAAAAGTTTTCACTGACGCTAACAAGTTGACAAATAATTTAATTGACACGTTGATTGAAAACAAACGATTAGCGCTTTTAAATGATGTGGCTGCTAGTTATGTTCAATTATACGATCAACAAAGGGGATCTCAAGTTGCTAAGGTTACTACAGCAGTGCCTTTAACAGATGATTTAAAAGCTAAAGTTTTAGATAAGGTTAAGGAGTTAACAGGCAAAGAGGCTGAAATTGAAAATATTATAGATGAAAGCATTTTAGGTGGTTTCATATTAAGAGTTGGTGATACACAGTATAATGCTAGTATCGCTAATAAACTCGATAAATTAAAAAGAGAATTTACATTAAATTAAAAAGTCATTTCAAATGTCACCCTGAGCACAGTCGAAGGGTCTTTTGAGAGGATAGAATAAAATAATTATTAACCAAAAGATACCCGTTTACACGGGCAATGTTATGGCAGAAGTAAAACCAGCTGAGATATCAGCAATCTTAAAACGACAACTTTCAGGTTTTGAAGCAAGTGCTTCATTAGACGAAGTAGGAACAGTATTAACTGTAGGTGATGGTATTGTACGTGCTTACGGATTGGCTAACGCGCAATATGGCGAATTAGTAGAATTCGATGGAGGTGCAGAAGGTATTGTACTTAACCTCGAAGAAGATAACGTTGGTATTGTACTTTTAGGAACTTCCGTAGGAGTAAAAGAAGGTTCAACGGTAAAACGTACTGAGCGTATTGCCTCTGTAAAAGTTGGTGAAGGTATCGTTGGTCGTGTTGTAGATACGTTAGGTAACCCAATCGATGGTAAGGGTCCAATTGCAGGTGAAACTTATGAAATGCCAGTAGAGCGTAAAGCACCTGGTGTTATCTACAGAGAGCCAGTTACGGAACCATTACAAACAGGTATTAAGGCTATTGATGCTATGATTCCGGTTGGTAGAGGTCAGCGTGAGTTGGTTATTGGTGACCGTCAAACAGGTAAGACTACGGTTTGTATTGATACCATCTTAAACCAAAAAGAATTTTACGATGCAGGTGAGCCTGTATATTGTATATATGTAGCAGTTGGTCAAAAGGCTTCAACTGTTGCAAACATTGCAAAAACATTAGAAGAAAGAGGAGCTTTAGCTTATACTACGATTGTAGCGGCTAACGCATCAGATCCTGCAGCGATGCAAGTTTATGCACCAATGACAGGAGCTTCTATCGGGGAATATTTTAGAGATACTGGTCGTCCAGCATTAATCATCTATGATGATTTATCTAAGCAAGCGGTAGCTTACCGTGAGGTGTCGTTATTATTACGTCGTCCTCCAGGACGTGAGGCGTATCCAGGTGACGTTTTCTACTTACACTCAAGGTTATTGGAGCGTTCTGCAAAAATCATCAATGATGATGCGATTGCAAAAGAGATGAATGATTTACCAGAAGTACTTAAGCCAATGGTAAAAGGGGGAGGATCTTTAACGGCATTACCAATCATTGAAACACAGGCAGGTGACGTATCAGCATATATCCCAACTAACGTAATTTCGATTACAGATGGTCAGATATTCTTAGATGGTGACTTATTTAACTCTGGTGTTCGTCCGGCGATTAACGTAGGTATCTCTGTATCGCGTGTTGGTGGTAATGCTCAGATTAAATCGATGAAGAAAGTATCTGGTACATTGAAGTTAGACCAAGCGCAGTTCCGTGAATTGGAAGCCTTTGCTAAGTTCGGTTCAGATCTAGATGCTTCAACATTAAACGTGATTGAAAAAGGAAAGCGTAATGTTGAAATCTTAAAGCAAGCTCAGAACGATCCATTTACTGTCGAAGATCAGGTAGCAATTATTTATGCTGGGTCTAAGAACTTGTTGAGAGATGTTCCTGTTGAGAAAGTAAAAGAGTTTGAAAGAGATTATATCGAATTCTTAAATGCGAAACATAGAGACACTTTAGATACACTAAAAGCTGGAAAATTAACAGACGAGGTTATTGACACTTTAACGGCTGTAGCTAAAGATCTTACAAGTAAGTATAGAGCATAACATCTTTGTCATCCTGAACTTGTTTCAGGATCTCAAACAATGACAAAAAAGAGACTATGGCAAACTTAAAAGAAATACGTAACAGAATATCATCGGTGTCTTCAACGATGCAGATTACCAGTGCCATGAAAATGGTATCGGCTGCAAAATTGAAGAAAGCTCAAGATGCTATAACTGCTATGCGACCATACTCTAATAAGTTAACTGAACTTTTACAGAGTTTAAGTGCAACATTAGATGCAGATAGCGGCAGTAAATATTCTGACCAACGTGAAGTTAATAAGGTTTTAATTGTAGCCATTACTTCTAATAGGGGTTTGGCAGGGGCTTTTAACTCTAATATTATTAAGCAAGTTTCAAAGTTGACCAATGAAACTTATGCAAACCAAGAAGTGTCTTACTTAGCGATAGGTAAAAAAGCGAATGATGCTTTTAAAAAGACAAATAGAGTTATTGCCAATAAAAGCGATTTATACGATGATTTAACGTTTGATAATGTTGCCGAAATAGCAGAAATGCTAATGGATAAATTTGTGTCTGGCGAATTTGACAAGATTGAAATCGTTTACAACCATTTCAAAAATGCAGCAACTCAAATTGTAATGACAGAGCAGTTCTTGCCAATCAAACCAATTGAAGGTGATGCTGTGTCAAACACAGACTACATTTTTGAGCCATCAAAAGAAGAGATTGTTGAAGCTCTGATTCCTAAATCATTAAAGACACAATTGTATAAAGGAATTAGAGATTCTTTTGCATCTGAGCATGGAGCACGTATGACGGCAATGCACAAAGCAACTGACAATGCAACTGAGCTTAGAGACCAGCTTAAGTTAACATATAACAAAGCAAGGCAAGCAGCAATTACCAACGAAATCCTTGAAATTGTTGGTGGTGCTGAGGCATTGAATAATTAATTTCTAATGTCATTCTGAGCGTAAGCTAAGAATCTCATCAACACATAAGACTATAACCCAACTCTTTGAGTTGGGTTTTTTTATGATAAAAAGCCCTATTTTTAAGGCTATAAAATTAACCCTTGGGAGTACTTCAAAAGTTTTTTAAAGACACCATTATCTATGGTTTAGCCATAGTTCTACCTCGGCTCATCAATTTTTTACTGGTAAAATTGCATACCGATGTGTTGCCGAATGAGGGTTATTCAGAAAACACCGAATTCTATATCGTAGCAGCTTTTTTTAATGTGGTATTAACCTACGGTTTAGAAACCTCATTTTTCAGATTTTTCAGTAGGCATAGGGAAAAGGCTAAGGTGCTTTCTACATCACTGATTTCAATATTAGTCAGCACCGTAGGATTTGGCCTTTTACTTTTTGCGTTTAGAGAGATGATTTCAGAAGCGCTAAGGATCAACAAAGACTTTTACACACTTCTTGTGTCCATAACGTTACTAGATACTTTGATTGTGATTCCTTTTGCTTACCTAAGGGTTACGGGTCGTCCTATAAAATTCGCGTTATTAAAATTATTGAATGTTTTTATCATTGTTGTTTTAAATGTGCTTTTGCTGTCAAGAACTTATGGTCTTCAAACCTTACAAGACGCTTTCAACGTAGCCAACCCTGTTGAGTATATTTTTATTGCTAACCTTATTGCAAGTTTGTTGATTTTACTATTGGTTTTACCTTCAGTATTTAAAATCAAGTTTGTTTTCGATAGGGTTGTTTTCAAACAATTGATTACATACGGATTACCCATCATGGTTGCTGGTTTGGCCTTTGTCATCAATGAAAATTTGGACAAATGGTTATTGCCACTTTATGAAGGCAAGTTTATAAATGGCGCTTACAGCGCGTGTTATAAGTTGGCAGTATTTATGACCTTATTTATTCAGGCATTTAGAATGGGAGCTGAACCATTTTTCTTTAACCATTCTGAAGAAGTTAATGCCAAGCAAACTTATGCTACAATTCTTAAATATTTCACCATTGTTGGTTCTTTAGGACTACTAATTATAACGGTTTACTTAAAAGTTATACAGCCTTTTTTCATTGGTCAAGAGACATATTTAGTCGCATTGGATATTGTGCCAATAATTCTTTTGGCCAATTTATGTTTAGGCATTTATCATAATCTTGGTATTTGGTACAAGTTGACCGATCAAACTAGATACGGTATGTATATTTCTATTTTTGGGGCCACTATTACCATTGGTTTTAATCTCATATTTATTCCTAAGATTGGCTTTATGGCATGCGCCTATGCCACCTTATTAGCTTATGGATTAATGATGTTGATATCTTACACCTTAGGAAGAAAGCACTATAGAGTCCCTTATGATTTAAAGAGAATCTCTTTTTATTTGGTTTTTTCTTCAATATTAGCGTTCATAAGTTATTATCAATTAAACAGTAATATTCTTATCGGAACCTTATTTTTGTTAGTGTTTATAGCAGTAGTGGTTCTGCTTGAAAAGAAAGACCTAAAATTAATTCTTAAGAAATAATATGAAAATTAAAATCATCAATAAATCCAGACACGATTTGCCACATTACGAAACTGTAGCTTCTGCAGGGCTGGATTTGCGCGCTAGTTTAACAGAAGCAAGAGTACTAAAACCTTTAGAGCGAAGTATCGTTGGGACGGGCTTATTTATAGAATTACCAATTGGTTACGAAGCTCAAGTGAGGCCAAGAAGTGGCTTGGCGGCAAAAAAGGGCATCACAGTCCTCAATGCTCCGGGCACGATAGATGCAGATTACCGTGGCGAAATTGGGGTTATTTTAGTAAACCTGTCTAACGAGGATTTTACAATAAATAATGGAGAACGCATTGCACAATTGGTCATTGCAAAACACGAACGTGCTGAATGGGAGGAAACTACTGAATTATCTTCAACAGACCGAGGTGAAGGTGGCTTTGGAAGCACGGGCACCAAATAGACAACTAAACAAATCAACGTATAAACTTATAACATGAAAATAATAGTCCCAATGGCAGGTCGAGGCTCACGCCTTAGACCACACAGTTTAACAGTACCAAAACCATTAATCCCAGTTGCAGGCCAACCTATAGTTCACCGTTTGGTAAAAGATATTGCCAAGGTGTTAAAGCAACCTATTGAAGAAATTGCATTCGTTTTAGGTGATCCTGCTTTTTTTGGTGATGAGGTTGTGGAAAGCCTTAAACAGTTGGCTAATGAATTAGGGGCGAAAGCTTCAATCTACAGGCAAGATCAACCTTTAGGAACTGGGCATGCTATTATGAGTGCCGAACCATCACTTTATGGACCAGCAGTAATAGCGTATGCAGATACCTTGATTCGTGCAGAGTTTGATTTAGATCCTAATGCTGATAGTGTTATTTGGACAAAGCGTGTCAATAATCCTGAAGCGTATGGCGTTATAAAACTAAATGATAAGGAAGAGATTGTAGAACTGGTTGAGAAACCCGAAGCTTTTGTGAGTGACCAAGCCGTAATTGGCATCTATTATTTTAAAGACGTCGCCGTACTTAAATCAAAGCTACAAGAAGTTTTAGATGAAAATGTAATGCATGGTGGCGAATATCAAATCAACGATGGTATTAAGCGGATGATGGCAGATGGAAACATCTTTAAAACAGGAACTGTTGACGAATGGATGGATTGCGGAAACAAGAACATTACTTTAGAAACTAATGCTAAAATGTTAGGGTTCCTTAAAGAAGATGGAGAGGAAATCTTAGTTGACCAAAGTGCTATCTTAGACAATTCTAAAATTATAGAGCCTTGTTATATAGGAGCCAATGTAAAACTAAAAAACACAACCATAGGACCTTATGTTTCAATTGGGGAAGGGACGGTTATTGAAGATTCAGTCGTTAAAAATAGCTTAATACAAACACAGACTACAATTAAAAATGCTAATTTGGACGAAGCCATGATTGGTAACCATGTTAAGTATAATGGCAACTTTAAAAAGATAAGCATTGGTGATTATTCCGTTTTGGAATAAAAATTGTTTGTCATTCCTGCGAAGGCAGCAGTCTCATTAATGAAAAAACAGCTCTACATATTAATACTCTTTATAGGAATAGGACTTATTCCACAAAACTCCTTTGCCCAAGTCGATTTCAATAAACCCCCCGACGATGATTTAGGCAATGTTGAAGACGAATATCAGGAATTCTTCTTTGAAGCGTTGAAGCAAAAAGGTATAGAAAACTACCAACGTGCTATTGATGCCCTTCAAAAATGTCTTAATCTCGACAGTAAGAAACCAATCATCTATTTTGAACTAGGTAAAAATTATAAGCTTCTCGAAAATTATGAATCAGCTGAAGCCAATCTTTTAAAGGCAGAATCCATGCAACCAGATAACGAGTGGATTTTGGATGAGCTTTACGATGTTTATGCTAAAGAAGGAGATTTAGATAATGCCATTAAAACTGTAAAGAAGCTTGTTGACTTTCACCCAGATTATAAGCAAGACCTGGCGTCACTTTACATTAGAAAAGGAAATTATCAAGAAGCATTGAGTTTATTGGATGAACTGGATGAGGAGTTGGGCACAAATGAAGTGAGGGACACCATGCGAAATGATATTTATGACCTTACTGGTAATTCCGAAGACCGTATCGAAAATTTGGAACAGCGTGTTGCCAATAACCCTAATAATGAGCAAAATTACCTCCGATTAATTTACAGATATAGCCAATCTGGTAACTCTAAAAAAGCGTACGAAGCTGCACAAAATTGGTTGACCCAAAAACCAGATTCAAGATTAGTGCATTTGGCATTATACAAGTTTTATTTAGATGAAGGAGAAACTGAAAAAGCCATCAATTCGATGAAAATTGTCTTAAATACTCCAGAGATTGATGGAGAAGCCAAGACAAAAGTACTCAAGGACTTTGTCAATTTTGTTTCAAAAAACCCGCAGTACGAAAAAGATCTCATTGAAGTTACGGCTCAAGCAGATGTAAATACAACAGCTGAAGAAGCTATAAATTTGGGGCAGTATTATCTAAAATCTGGTGATAAGGTCAAAGCACTTCAAAGTTTTGAAGACGCCCTAAACAAAGAACCAGATAATTTTACGGCGATAAAAACAATTTTGCTTCTAAAGATTGATTTAAATCAGTTTGAAGAGGTTGTATTACAAAGCAACAGTGCTTTAGAACTATATCCTGCACAACCTATTTTATACCTTCTAAATGGGGTTGCCAATAATAAGCTTAACAAACCAAAGGCAGCCATTGATAGCCTTGAAATGGGATTGGATTTCTTAATTGATGACCCAAAAATGGAGGCTGATTTTTATAGTCAATTGAGTGAGGCTTACAAGCTCGACAATAATATTAGTCAATCCCAAGCGTTTGCTAAAAAGGCACAAGCATTAAAAGCCCAAAACTAAACATGAACAAACCTCTTCAATATATAGCTATTTGTCTATTGATAGCTGTGATTTTCACTTCTTGCCGTTCAACCCAACGTGTCATTGAAGAAGGCAAAGTAAGTACTAAACTTTCGGCTAAAGATGTTATAAGGGAACATTCAAAACGCGAAGTTGATTTTAAAACCCTTCAAGGAAAGGTGAAAATTGAGTTGACTCAAAATCAACTACAGCAAGGCTATACCTTTAACATTAGGATGGAAAAAGACAAAGCCATCTGGCTCAATGCACCGTTGGGATTGGCCAGACTATTTATTACTCCAGAGAAGGTTCAATTTTACAATAAAACAGACAACACGTATTTTGATGGCGGATACGCATTGCTAAGCGATGTAGCTGGTATAGATTTAGATTTTTATAAAGTACAAAACATACTTTTGGGTCAAGCGATTTATGACATCAAAGCAGAACCACATAAGGTGTCTATTAGTGAGAATTCTTATGCATTACAACCTAATGAGCAAGATGCCTTAATTGAGTTGTTTTACCTGATAAATCCTTCGCATTTTAAATTGGATTCTTTACAATTGTTTCAACAAACAGAACGAAGAATGCTTCAGGTAGATTACGGTACATATCAAACTTTAGATAAAGAAATTTTACCAGAAAACATTAGAATTATTGCGGTTGAAGATTCAGAAGAAGTGGTCATTACTATGGAATTTAAGTCCTTGAGTTTAAATGAAGATGTGCGTTTTCCATTTAGGATTCCGTCTGGTTACGAAGAAATTATTATTAAATAACATGAGTTTTAAGTCTAATGTCTTTCTTGTTTTTGTAGCATTATTTTTAATGTCTCCTATGTCCTTTGGACAAAGTGACAAACTAAAGAGGCTCGAAGCACAACGACTTCAAAAACAAAAGGAAATAAAGGAACTTAATGCGTTATTGTTTTCAGATAAAAAGAAACAACAATCTGTAGTTACTCAGGTAGAAAATTACAACTATAAAATTAGTGTTCTTCAAAATTTAATTAAGATTACTAACGACCAGGCCAATCAGTTAACGCGCGAAATTAATGCCAATCAAAATGAGATTTCGAGCTTACGGGAGCAATTAAAAGAGTTAAAGGAAGATTATGCGGCAATGATTGTTAAATCGTACAAAAGTAAGTCTGAGCAAAGTAAAGTGATGTTTTTATTGTCTTCAGAGAACTTTAAACAAGCCTATAAACGTTTACAGTATATCAACCAATACAAAGACTACCAGAAGGAACAAGCTGAAGCCATAAAAACAAAAACGAAGACCCTGCAAGAATTGAATATTACGCTTCTAAAACAAAAAGAACAAAAGCAGAAGCTCATCGAAGAAAACCGAAAAGCGAAACAAGAGCTTGAGGGTGAAATGAAAGTGCAAGAAAAGCTCATGGCTGAGATTAGAAAGAGCATGAGTAAACACACAGCTGAAATTACCAAAAAGCGGCAAGAAGCTGACAGAATTGATAAGGAAATCAATCGTTTAATCAAAGAAGCTATTGCAGCGTCTAACAAGGAAGCAGGAAACTCTAATTCTACAGGTAATTTTGTGTTAACACCTGCTTCGAAAATTATTGCCGCTAGTTTTGAAGCCAATAAGGGCAAATTAGGATGGCCTGTTGAACGTGGGGTTATTAAAAGTAAATTTGGTGTTCAGCGTTCAATAACTGATAGGTCAGTGACTCAAAACTATGAGGGCATTAAAATAGCTACAGAACAGAAATCTCAAGTAAAAGCTGTTTTTAACGGCGAGGTGTCTCAGGTCATGGTTATTAAAAATGCTAATCCTGCAATAATGATCCGGCACGGTAACTATCTTACTATTTACTTAAATCTTTCGAAGGTCTATGTAAAAAAAGGGGATAAAATTACTACTGGACAAGCCATAGGTGAAGTCTTTACCAATAAATTTACAGGAGAAACACTTGTTGGGTTTAGAGTCTATAAGAACGATAAAAAATTGAATCCAGAATATTGGCTAACTAGAAATTAATAGACTTATTCAAACAAGGCTTTTAATTCAGTGGCATCATTAGCTTTCATCTTTCCAGCAAGAACAAGACTTAACTGTTTTCTTCTCAGTGCCGCTTCAAAACGCTCTTTTTCTATATCGGTTTCTGGGATGAGTTCGGGCACTTTTACTGGTCTTCCGGTTTCATCCACAGCAACAAAGGTGTAAATGGCTTCATTGGCTTTAATACACTCGCCAGACTCGCGGTCTTCAATCCAAACATCCATATAGACTTCCATAGAAGTGGAAAATGCACGAGACACCTTAGCCTCAATCATAACGACACTGCCTAAAGGCACAGAACGATTAAAAGCAACATGATTTACCGAAGCGGTTACCACAATTCTACGAGAATGTCGTCTCGCAGATATACTTGCCGCACGATCCATTCGAGCCAATAGTTCACCACCAAATAAATTGTTGATAGGGTTAGTCTCACTAGGCAAAACCAAATCCGTGACTACAGTTTTAGATTGAAATGCTGTTCTTGCTTCCATAAAAGTAAAGGTTAGTCCTGCATGGGACATTTAATTCGGTGCAAAGATAGTTTAATATAAGGAAAGCATAAACTGAAGATGCCTCCAATACATGGAAATAATTTATAGAAATTATTCTAAACAGATTTCATTAGAACTAAAGTCCTTGAGTTGTTGAAACCTATAAATTAGTCTAGTTGTTTTACCAGCAACCAAGCGTCTGGATTAGATGCTTTTCTAATAGAATACATAGCATTTATAGCGTCTCGTCTATTGTCATAGCTGCCATAAACAACTTCGTGCAGACCGTAACGATTAACACCTATTTTTCGTGCTTTATAACCCTCTTCCCTAAGTTGCTTAACCTTTTTTGTGGAGTTGTCTTCAACCCTAAAAGCTCCAGCTACAACATGGTAATTGCCTGTTTGTTTTTCAATGGTCAACGTAGCTGCAGGTAATGGGTTTGAAATGACAAATGTTGCTTCTTGAACTTTAGTTTCAAGCTGTTCATTAGCTTGCTCGTGTGCTATCTGATTGTGCTGTTCTATTTGCGAATTGTAATAGTTAGTTACAACAAATCCAGATAAGCCCAATAGAATAACCGCAGCCGCAGCATATTTTAGCCAGTTGCTACTACGTTTTTCTGGAGTAAGAACGATAGGAGCTTTGGCCTCTATAGCTTCAACGGTTTCTTTATAAACTTCACGTTGAACAGCTTCAGCATTAAAATGCGATAAGCCAAAAGCATCTGTGAGGTAATTGACGTTATAAGAAGGTTCAAAAAGAATTTTACCTTCAGCATTCAACAGTAACTCACCAATATTCTGAAGCGTAATTGTTTCACCCTCTATTAAATACGACTTTATGGCACGCACTTGCTTTGCTACTTTTTCTACGGCAACTTGGTAAGGTATTTTTTCAATTTCAGCCATATAGTTACACAATAACCCATCGTTATTTTGTAATTGCTCATTAAAGGATAACACCTTTTTAGGTGGGTAAAATGTATGGGTTGACTCGTGTAATTTTGCAGACACACGATTGGTTAAAAACGCCCCAAGTTGTGGCACGGTAACACAATCGTATCTATAAAGTAAGTCGCTGATGTAAGTTTCTAATTGCATGGTAAAACAAAGTTAAAAATTTTTGCTTTCGACAGTAATATGAGATTACATAGTTATTAACATCCCAAAATTTAGTAATTTTTAAGTTTCATAATAATCTAAATGAACGAAGACCAACTCATATCTATTCTTACCCTGCAACATGTTCCAAAAATTGGATCGATAACGGCAAAGAAGTTGATAGTTCACTGTGGCTCTGCAGAAGCCGTATTGAAAGAAAAAAAGACAAACCTTTTAAAAATAGATGGTGTTGGCACTATAACTATTGAAGGCTTATTTGATTCTATCCACAAGGAAGAAGCAGAAAAGGAGTTGCGATTTATTAAAGACAACGATATAGACTTTAGTTATTTTTTGGATAGCGACTATCCTGAAAAATTAAAACATTGTATTGACGGCCCTATACTTTTATTTAAAAGCGGAAATATTAATCTCGAAAACAAGCGTATCATCAGTATCGTTGGCACCCGAAAAATCACAACAAGTGGTATTGCTTTCTGTGAAAAACTGGTAGAAGAGTTAGCTCCTTTTAACCCGGTAATTGTTTCGGGATTTGCTTATGGTACAGACATCACAGCACAAAAAGCAGCATTAAAACATAATTTACAAACCATTGGTTGTTTGGCACACGGCTTAGATCAAATCTATCCCAAAGTGCACAAAAAGTATGTTTCGGATATTGAAAATCACGGTGGTTTTATGACTGACTTTTGGAGTAGCGACACATTCGATAGAAATAATTTTTTAAAACGAAACCGAATTATTGCCGGGCTAAGTGAAGCAACTATAGTTATAGAATCTGCTGAAAAAGGAGGAAGTTTAGTAACGGCAGATATAGCTAATTCTTACGACCGAGAGGTGTTTGCCGTACCTGGGAGAACCACAGATAGCCAAAGCGTGGGGTGTAACAATCTTATTAAATTTCAAAAAGCTCATTTGTTATCAAATCCGATGGATGTACCTTATCTTTTAGATTGGGAACTCAAAGAAAAAACAAAACCAACAGTTCAAAAACAATTATTTGTTGAACTAGACGATGAAGAAAAAGCCATCTATAATTTTCTAAAAACTAAAGACAAAGAGCAATTAGATGTCATCGCTTTGGGATGTAATTTACCATCCTATAAAACCGCAAGTATTTTGTTAAATATGGAATTAAAAGGTGTTGTGAGGCCTTTACCTGGCAAGTTGTTTGAGGTGATATAATTCCTGCCTTCGCAGAAATTTTTAATACCCAACCTTGCTCCTAACACGTTTCAAGACATCATCTGCGACAACTTTGGCTTTGCCAGACCCAATAGTCAATATGTCATCGACTTCATCAAGATGATCCATATAGTAGTTGTAACGTTCTCTTGCGGCTCCAAATTTTTCCAAAATTAATTCAAAAAGCGCTTGCTTTGCATGACCATAGCCATACCCTCCTTTTTCGTAATTAGATTTCATTTCAGCAACCTGCTCTTCAGAAGCGAGCAAATTATAAATCGCAAAGCAGTTACAGGCAGACCAATCTTTTGGATCTCCGAGAGGTGTGCTGTCTGTTTTAATTGACATAATTTGCTTACGCAGTTTTTTTTCAGGTAAAAATATATTGATAATATTACCCTTACTTTTACTCATTTTTGCCCCATCCGTACCAGGGATGAGCATCGTATCTTTTTGGACATCGGCTTCTGGTAGCACAAAGGTTTCTCCAATTTTAGCATGGAAGCGAGACGCTACATCACGTGTCATTTCAATGTGCTGCTCTTGGTCTTTACCAACGGGAATAATTTCAGAATCATATAACAAAATGTCAGCCGCCATAAGCATTGGGTAGGTAAACAAGCCAGCATTGACATCTTCTAATCGGTCAGCCTTATCTTTAAAACTATGCGCTAAAGTCAAACGTTGATAAGGAAAGAAACAACTTAAGTACCATGATAATTGTGTGACTTGTGGCACATCGCTCTGTCTATAGAATACCGTTTTTTCTACATCTAGCCCTAAAGACAACCATGCGGCAGCGGTAGAATACGTATTTGCCCTAAGGGTATCTGCATCCTTTATTTGGGTCAGTGAATGCATATCGGCAATAAATAAAAAGGAATCGTTAGAGGTGTTTTTGGACATTTCAATTGCTGGTAAAATTGCCCCTAAAATATTACCTAAATGAGGTGTGCCTGTACTTTGTATTCCTGTTAGTATTCTTGCCATATCAACTTCCTGCGATAGCAGGAATCTTTTTTGTTAAACGAAAAACAAAGATAATTTTTTTAGAAGAACTATTTAGTTAGTTTTGATCTTATGAAGCTTCTAAAGTCTATTTTTTGGATAATCTACCGCATTTGGTTCTATGTTTTAGTAGCGCTTCCTATTATAGTTCTGTTTCCAATTTTACTAATTTCAATCTCTAGAGAACAATGGTATCCTTTCTTTTTTAAGTTAGCACGTTTTTGGGCGCGAATTATTTTAACAGGAATGGGGTTTAGGATAAAAATTAATAGAGAACAGACAACAGAGGCAGGGAGAAGTTACATGTTCGTGGCAAACCATACGTCAATGGCCGACATTATGCTAATGTTGGTGTCGGTTAAAAACCCATTTGTTTTTGTAGGCAAGAAAGAATTAGCCAAAATTCCATTGTTTGGTTTTTTCTATAAGCGAACCTGTATTCTGGTAGATCGAAGCAGTCAAAAAAGTAGACAGGCTGTGTTTTTAAGGGCACAACGCCGTTTAAAACAAGGGTTGAGTATTTGTATTTTTCCAGAGGGAGGAGTGCCTGACGAGCATATTACTTTAGATGAATTTAAAGACGGGGCATTCCGATTGGCAATAAACCATCAAATTCCTATCGTCCCTATGACATTTTATGATAACAAAAAACGATTTTCCTATACCTTTTTTAGTGGTGGGCCAGGTAAGATGAGAGTTCTGATGCATAAATTTATTCTAACGAAAGGCTTAAAAACAGTAGACACTAAAGCATTAAATAAAAAAACAAGGAACATTATCTTAAACGAATTAAATAAGACCCTCAATTAAAAAAGTCGCCCTTGGGACGGGGCGACTTTTCTGAGTCATTGTAATGTCGTACTACCACAATGACAATTTAACCAACTAAAAACCTAAAATTTAAAACTTAAGCCTGTATACACTCCAATAAAAAATGGCCTAAATTCTCCACTTGTATTATTGAATGTATTTATTTGATACTTAAACATGGGTTCAAGATTTATATTTATTTTTTTGCTTAATCTATAGTCAAAACCAACACCAAAATTAGCACTATAACTAGTGTCGTTGAGGTTGTTTGCCGTTCCGATAAGTGTGCTATTTCCATTGATATCAGCATAAATCTCATTAGAATTTAAAAAGAAAGTACTAAACCCACCAGATACATTTACCCCAAGTTTTTTATCAATTAATCGATATTCAAGCGATATAGGGATTTCAATAAACCCAAAGCGCTGATCAAGGTTACCGGTTGCGGTGGTCTTGAGAGCTTCAGGAACAGATGTGCTGACCAAACTCGCTCTGCTAATGAGTGTTACATCACTTTCAGAAGAGTTCAATGAAATATTTTCAATGCCAGAAACTGCGGTTCGTGCTGCAAAATCAGAGCCTGATAAAGACAAAACATCTTTGGTGGTATTGTTAAACTCTACTCGGTTAACACCAGCTTTTATTTTCAATCTCGGATTAATAGTATAAGCTCCCGAAATACCATAGCTCATAGTCACGTCACTTTGATTGGTATTATCATTAAATTGTCCGTCAATTGCAGAACCACCCGACAAAGAATTAAAATAAACAGGCGCCACATTTGGTGTAATGCTCCACCTGTTTAGTTTCTCTTTTTCTTCTTCATTTATGTCGTTTGCTTCAGCAATAGCCTCTTCAAGCGATGTTTCTTTCTTTAGTAATTCTGAATTTATTTTTTCTTCGGAAATGACCTCTTCTTCATTCGTTTTTTCAGCAACTTTTGAATCACCCTTAGAATTAGAAGACTTTAAAATTTGATCAACTTTTGATTTTAAAACCTCTTTAGAATTAGCTTCAGAATCTTGATTGTCATTACTTGTTGAGCTTGAAGCTACTTTAGATTCACCAATAGTAGGATTGTTAGATGATTCATTTTTTATTGTATTTGAAGGCGCGCCAGCATCTGTGTTATTGGCTATAACTGTATTGGTGCCATTACCTTTTAAAATGTTTGTTGATTTTTCATTAGCTGTATGTTGCTCTTCTTTTACAAGGTCTTCGCCATTATCCTTTTCATTAGGATTGTTTGTGACTCTTGAATCTATTTCAGAATTTTTTGAATTTGAATTCTCCGAAGAAGACCCTTTAGGTGTTTCAACATTTACAACAGGCAAATCTTCGACAGGGTTACTGTCGAAAGAACTGACACCTCCCAAAGCAAAAAATAAGATGAGAGCTGCTGCAACTCCACCTACTGTCCACCACCAAAATGGAACGACACGACGTTTTTTCTTTTTTGGATGTAAGCGCTCACTAATACCATCCCAAAGCTCTGGCCTAGGTGACATCTCAAAGTCTTTAAACTTCTCTTGAAAAAGACGGTCTATATGTTTTTTGTCTCCCATTGTTATAAGGATTGCGAGTTTAATTTCGCTTTGTATTCTTCAATTTTTGTTTTTAAAATCATTCGGGCACGAGCCAGATTAGATTTTGATGTACCTATAGAAATCTTGAGCATATTACTGATTTCTTTGTGCGTAAAGCCATCTAAAACGTAAAGGTTAAATACCATACGATAACGTTCTGGAAGCGCCTGAATAATGTCGAGTAAAAAATCTAAGGAAATATCCTCATCGTCAACATCTACAACGACATCTTCAATAGCCTCCTCATTTATAATTTCAAAAACACGTGCCCCTCTATATTTTTGAAGGACAGTATTAACCGCAATACGTTTCATCCAACCCTCAAAAGATCCTTTATGGCTAAATTGCTCAATCTTATTAAAAATGGTCACAAAGGCATCTTGTAAATGATCTTCAGCTTCAGAGTAATTATTAGAATACTTTATACAGACTGAAAATAATTTTCGGGCATAAAGCCTATATAATTGTTCTTGTGCCTTTGCATCACCTTTTTTACATTTTATAATGAGTTGGTCTAAACTCAAATTTATCTAGAGTTAATTCAATTTTAATTATTCAACTACAGGCACTTCAATGATTAAATATTGGTCTTCACCTTCCTCCTCACCCTGATAAAACCTAAAAATATAGGTCTCGCTAGAGGTTACAAAAAAATCAAAACTTACAGTAGCCTCCTCTATTGCCTGAGTACACTGTTCATCAAGGTAAACAGTATCCACGATTGCAACAGTTCTCGTATTACCTTCTGGTTGATAAATAAAATCATTGAATTCGTAACAACCGTTGGGTCTTGTATAAGACATTGAAATCTCGTATGTTTCCCCTAATTCAAATTCTGAAGGGATTTCAACACTTTCAATTGGCATTATTTCCAAGGAAAAATTAGGGGGATTGTTGTCGTTTATACTACAGGAGACGAATAGAAAAGCTATTGTTGCTATTAAAATCAGTTTTCTCATAAAATTATTATTAACACCTAATAGATGCATGAGTTTTAAAATGGTTGCGTCCAAAACAAAAAAAATCCTGAGGGATCAGGATTTTTTTAATTCTTAGTTAGCCAACTTTTCATTGACCGAAGCCCTGACTTTTTCTTCAAGCTCATCCATGAGTTCGGGATTATCTTTTATCAATGCTTTAACAGCATCTCGACCCTGGCCTAATTTAGTGTCATCATAACTAAACCATGAGCCACTCTTTTTAATGATTTCGTGTTCTACAGCAATATCTAATACCTCACCGACTTTAGAAATACCTTCTCCATACATAATATCAAATTCCGCCATTTTAAATGGGGGAGCAACCTTGTTTTTAACAACCTTAACACGGGTTTTATTTCCCATGACAGAACTGTTACTATCTTTAATTTGAGTAGATCTTCTAATGTCCAAGCGTACAGAAGCATAAAACTTTAGTGCATTACCGCCAGTTGTTGTTTCTGGGTTACCGAACATTACACCAATTTTTTCACGCAATTGATTAATGAAAATCATGGTACAGTTTGTTTTACTAATGGATCCGGTAAGTTTTCTGAGTGCTTGAGACATCAACCTTGCATGGAGTCCCATTTTAGAGTCGCCCATTTCGCCTTCAATTTCACTTTTAGGGGTCAATGCAGCAACCGAATCTATAACAATAATATCGATAGCGCCAGAGCGTACCAGGTTATCTGCAATTTCTAAGGCTTGCTCACCATTATCTGGTTGTGAAATAATTAAGTTTTCTAAATCAATCCCAAGTTTTTCAGCGTAAAAACGGTCAAAAGCATGTTCTGCATCTATAAATGCTGCAATACCTCCAGCTTTTTGGGCTTCTGCAATAGCATGTAAGGTCAAGGTGGTTTTACCAGAAGATTCTGGTCCATATATTTCAACGACTCTACCTCTCGGATATCCACCGACTCCTAAAGCAATATCTAATCCTAAAGAACCAGAAGAAATTGCATCAACATCGACTATAGATTGGTCGCTCATTTTCATCACTGTTCCCTTACCGTATGCCTTGTCCAACTTATCTAAAGTCAACTTAAGCGCTTTTAACTTCGCGTCTTTTTCACTACTCATGTATTCTAAGTTTTTTTAATTAAAAATGGATAGCTAAAATACCACTTCTTTTAAGAGATTACAATTTTATGACGCAACCATTTTATACTTTTTGCATCTACTTATTGAAAAAGGAAAAAATTGCTAAAAAGGATGTTTAACTTAATCTTGAAAAAGTGAAATTTTTTAGAAAAACAATATTAAGTAAAGCATTAGGTGTTTCAGTTACCATTTTAATCAATAGTAGCTGTAAAGCCGATGGAGGTTAAACGCTTTATTAAATTAATTGACACAAAAATTAATAATAACGAGTTAGTCCTCAGAAAAGCACTTTGGTAAAAAATCAAAGTGCTTTTTTTATTTCTATCTTTGCCACACTTTTAAACTTAAAACTAGGTATAGCATGCAACTGTACAATAATTTAAGCGCTAAAGAAAGAGAAGAACTCATTAAGGAAGCAGGCAAGGAGCGCCTTACTATCTCTTTCTATAAATACGCCAACATCGAAAATCCCGAAATTTTCAGAAACCATTTGTTTATTAATTGGGACGAATTTGAGGTTCTAGGTAGAATTTACGTAGCCCACGAAGGCATTAATGCTCAACTTTCAGTCCCCGCAGATAATTTTGAAGCGTTTAAAGCACATATAGATTCTATCTCTTTTTTAGAAAATGTAAGACTGAATATCGCAGTAGAACACGATAATTTTGCCTTCCTCAAGTTAAAAATTAAGGTCAGACATAAAATCGTAGCTGATGGATTAAATGATAGCACATTTGATGTTACCGACAAAGGGGTACATGTAGATGCTGAAAAATTCAACACACTCATTGAAGACCCAGATACGGTTTTAGTCGATATGCGAAATCATTATGAAAGTGAAATAGGTCATTTTAAAAACGCCATTACTCCAGATGTGGATACCTTTAGGGAGTCTTTAGATTTAATAGAAGAAGACCTGAAAGAACATAAGGAAGACAAGAAGCTAGTTATGTATTGTACAGGTGGAATTAGGTGCGAAAAAGCAAGTGCGTATTATAAACATAAGGGGTTTAAGAATGTTTTTCAGCTAGAAGGAGGCATTATAAACTACGTGCGCCAAATCAATGAGAAAGGGCTAGAGAATAAATTCATTGGCAAGAATTTTGTCTTCGACCAAAGGCGGTCCGAACGTATTTCAGACGATGTTATCGCGCGCTGTCATCAGTGTGGTGAGCCTGCCGATTTACATACAAATTGCGCCAATGAAGCCTGTCATTTATTGTTCATTCAGTGTGATGCATGTAAGGACAAGATGGAAAATTGCTGCTCAACACAATGCATGGAAATCAATAGATTACCCTTTGAAGAGCAAAAAAAGTTAAGGAAAGGACAAGGCAACAGTAATGATATTTTTAAAAAGGGACGTGCAGACCATTTGCCTTATAAAAAAGATTTACGCAATATTTTTGATACTTTAAAAAAGTAGTGATAAAGCCCTTTAATGTTATTGCTGAAGCTATTCTTAATGATACAGGTTTTAACTTCAGTAAGTCCGCAAATAGTTTTATCTTTACTTCTAAATGATTTATGAATCCTTCGTTCAGAAAAATTGCTTTCTGAACTTATTATATAACACATATGGCTTGTAACAGTTGTTCAACTGGTAAAGACGGCCAACCAAAAGGATGCAAAAACAATGGCACTTGCGGCACGGATAGTTGCAATAAACTTACGGTTTTTGATTGGTTGTCCAATATGTCACTTCCTAACGGACAAGAACCCTTTATAGGGGTTGAGGTTCGTTTTAAAAACGGCAGAAAACACTACTATAAAAACACAGAAAAACTAACGCTAAGTATCGGTGATATTGTTGCTGTACAGGCAAAGTCTGGACACGATGTTGGGATGGTTACCCTTACTGGTGAGTTGGTTCGCATTCAGATGAAGCGAAAAAAAGTGGATATCGATGATGAAGAAAATGTCTTAAAAATATATCGCAAGGCGTCTCAAAAAGATATTGATATCTGGTCAAAATCTCGAGACCGAGAAGAACCAATGAAGGTCAAAGCGCGTCAGTTTGCTATAGACCTTAATCTTAAGATGAAGATTTCTGACATTGAGTTTCAAGGTGACGGCAGTAAAGCAACCTTTTATTATACTGCTGAAGAACGCGTAGATTTCAGGGAGCTGATTAAAGTATTTGCACGTGAATTTAGAACCAGAATCGAAATGCGTCAGGTCGGTTTTAGACAAGAGGCGGCTAGGCTAGGAGGTATTGGCTCTTGTGGCCGAGAATTATGTTGTTCTACATGGCTAACCGATTTTAGGTCTGTGAGTACTTCAGCAGCACGTTATCAGCAACTATCTTTAAACCCTTTAAAATTAGCAGGGCAATGCGGAAAGTTAAAATGTTGCTTGAATTACGAATTGGATTCTTATTTAGACGCTTTAAAATCATTTCCAAAGACAGATGTAAAGTTGCACACAGAAAAAGGAATAGCTGTCTGTCAGAAAACGGATATTTTTAAAGGTTTAATGTGGTATGCTTATGAAGGTGAATGGATGAATTGGCACGTCATTACTAATGAGCAAGCCAATGAAATCATTGCTAAGAATAAGAAAAAAATGATGGTGCCGAGCTTAGAAGAATATGCAGCCGAGCACATCTCAAATACTAAATCCGAATTTGAAAACGTTGTTGGTCAAGATAGTTTAACACGCTTTGATAGTCCAAAATCCAATACTAAACGTAAAAATAATAGGAGGAAGAACAACAAGCGCAAGCGTAACCGAAATCCAAAAAACAATGCTAAAAAAGATTAGTGTAATTGTTTCAGTAGTATGTGTTTTGGTGGTTGTTTTAGCTTGTGACTCTCATCGTGTTTACGATGAATACAAGTCTTTGCCGAACCAATGGCATAAGGATAGTATCGTAAATTTTGAAGTTCAACCTCCAGATACGTTGAATGCCTATAATCTCTATATTAATCTGAGAGCTAATAACGCGTATAAATACAACAATTTGTATTTAATTGCAGAATTGAATTACCCTAACGGAAAAGCAATTACTGACACCTTAGAGTATAAGATGGCAGCGCCAACAGGGGAATTGCTCGGAAAAGGGTTTTCTGATGTTAAAGAAAGTAAATTGTGGTATAAAGGGTATGATTCAGATTTTATTTTCAATGAAACAGGAATTTACAATATTAACATTCAACATGCCATGAGAAAAAACGGAGAGGTTAATGGGGTTGAAAATCTTGAAGGCATAACAGAAATAGGATTTAGAATAGAAAAGAAATAAAGCACTTAATAATGGCTAAGCAGAAAGCAAAAAACAAAAACAGCAAGGCTGAAAATTTTTCAAAGTACATCCGTTGGTTTTGGATGACTTTTGTGGGTGGTATTTTAGCAATTATATTGCTTTTCTTATTTGCGTCTTGGGGATTGTTAGGCGAAATGCCAGATCATACAGTGCTCGAAAACCCTAAAACCAACTTAGCTTCAGAAATAATAACATCCGATAATAAAACATTAGGCAAATTCTATTATAATGACAATAGAACCCCAGTAGGTTATGAGGAATTGCCGCAGCATTTAGTAGACGCCTTAGTTGCTACTGAGGATATTCGATTTTACGAACATTCAGGAATCGATGCACGAGGAACATTAAGAGCCATTTTTACATTAGGAAAAGGTGGTGGAGCAAGTACAATCTCCCAACAATTGGCAAAACAATTGTTCACCAAACAAGTATCTCGAAGCAAAGTAGAAAGAGGTCTCCAAAAAGTAAGGGAATGGGTTATTGCAACACGTTTAGAGCGACAGTACACCAAAGAAGAAATCATTGCCATGTACTTCAATATCTATGATTTTGGAAACAATGCAGATGGTATTCGCTCTGCTGCACGTATTTATTTTGGGAAAGAGCCAAGAGAATTAGACTTAAAGGAGTCGGCGATGCTTGTTGGGATGTTTAAAAATTCATCGTTGTATAATCCAAGACCAAAAGCAAATCCTGTTGGGACAAAGAATAGACGTAATGTCGTTTTAAAGCAGATGGAGAGATACGATTACCTCTCAGAAAAACTCAAGGACTCCCTTCAACAAACAGAATTAGATTTAAACTATTCGCCAGAGTCGCATCGTGAAGGTTTAGCCACTTATTTTAGAGCGTACCTCACGGAATTCATGAAAGACTGGATTGAAAAAAACCCAGGGCCAGACGGAGAGAAATATAATCTCTATAATGACGGGTTAAAAATATATACAACGATAGACTCACGCATGCAACAGTATGCTGAAGATGCCGTTGGCCAGCATATGCCAAGACTACAGGCAGAATTTGACCATCAAAATACACCAGACAGAAATCCAACAACTCCTTTTAGAGACATTGACCAATCTGAAATCAACTCGTTGATGCGAAACGCCATCCGTCGTTCGGAACGGAGACGTCACATGAAGTATGACTTAGGAAAGTCCGATGAAGAGATTGAAGCCTCTTTTAAAAAGCCAACGCAAATGGAAATTTTTGCTTGGGAAGATGGAAAATATATAGAAATCGATACGGTAATGACACCTATGGATTCCATTCGCTATTATAAAAAGTTTTTGCGCCCGGCGATGATGTCTATGGATCCGCAAACGGGACATGTAAAGGCCTGGGTTGGTGGTATGAACTATAAGCATTTTCAGTACGACATGGTTGAACAAGGGAAACGGCAAGTAGGCTCTACCTTTAAGCCATTTGTTTATGCAACTGCGATTGATCAATTACAACTGTCACCTTGTGATACATTCCCAAAAGCACCCATCACAATTGCGGCTAACAAGTTTGGAAATCCACAAGCGTGGACAACCCGAAACTCTAACGGCGACTATGATGGCTTTCAATCATTAATAGAGGCATTGGCAAACTCAACAAATACGATTACTGCTCGCTTAATGAATGAAATTGGCCCTCAGCCAGTAGTGGATATGGCTAAAAAATTAGGGGTTGAACAAGATATACTTCCTGTACCCGCTATTGCCTTAGGAACACCAGACTTAAGTGTGTATGAAATGGTAGCGGCTTATTCAACATTTGCTAATAAAGGAGTGTATAACAAGCCAGTTTTAGTCACACGTATTGAAGATAAAAACGGAACTGTTTTGTATCAGTTTCAACCAGAAAGCCGAGATGTATTGAGTGAAGAAGTGGCTTATGTTACAGTAAATCTAATGGAGGGTGTTACTCGCTCGGGATCAGGAGTACGTTTGCGAACTAAAGGAGCAGATGCATACCGCGCTGATTTCAGGGAAATAATTACGGGATATCCTTATGAATTTGATAATCCAATCGCTGGTAAAACAGGGACAACTCAGAATCATAGTGATGGTTGGTTTATGGGAATGGTACCCAATTTAGTAACTGGTGTTTGGGTAGGAGGTGAAGATAGAGCCACACATTTTAATTCCATTACTTATGGTCAAGGGGCAGCCATGGCGTTACCTATTTGGGGCTTGTACATGAAAGCTTGTTATAAAGATGAGGAACTCAATATCTCCAAAGGAGAATTTGAACGACCAGCGCAGCTCTCAATAAACCTTGATTGCTCTAATATGTCTGACTCCGACAATAGAGATGAAGGCTCGGACGAAAATGTGTCGGACGAGATAGATTTTCTTTAAGATTTTGTAACTTCATACTCTAAATTTTAAAGAAAAATGATTCACAAAAAAGTGAACAGCGTTGAAGCCGCGCTTCAAGGTGTTTCTAACGATATGACCTTTATGCTTGGCGGTTTTGGGCTAAGTGGAATTCCAGAAAATGCCATTTCAGAGTTGGTAAAATTAAATGTTTCAGGGTTGACTTGTATATCAAACAATGCTGGGGTCGACGACTTTGGTTTGGGCTTATTACTTCAAAAAAAGCAGATTAAAAAAATGATTTCCTCTTATGTTGGGGAAAATGATGAGTTTGAACGCCAGATGTTAAGTGGTGAGTTAGATGTTGAATTGATACCCCAAGGAACTCTAGCGGAACGTTGTAGGGCAGCTCAAGCAGGATTCCCTGCTGTATATACACCAGCAGGCTATGGAACAGAGGTTGCAATAGGCAAAGAAACGCGTGAGTTTGATGGTAAAATGTATGTTTTAGAGCATGCCTTTAAAGCAGATTTTGCCTTTATAAAAGCATGGAAAGGAGATAGTGCAGGTAATTTAATTTTTAAAGGCACTGCACGCAATTTCAATCCAAACATGTGTGGTGCGGCAACAATTACAGTTGCTGAGGTAGAAGAATTGGTTCCTGTTGGGACGTTAGACCCTAATCAAATTCATATTCCGGGAATATTTGTTCAGCGTATTTTTGAAGGTAAAAATTATGAAAAGCGGATTGAGCAACGGACTGTTCGGTCGCATGAATAATTTACCAATGTTTCAATGTACTAATGTGGCAATAGATCAATGTGAAAATGAAGAATCCTGTTGTAGAAAAATCAAAGAGCTACCCAGATTATTTAGGGTTAAAGGAGAAAGTAAATGAGTTAGGTTTAATTTTATATAAAATATTAAGTACAAGTATTAAGTCTAAAAGACAGAATTGATACATTGTTGTATTTATAAATTGATACATTAATTAAAAGATGTTAGATAAAAACGGAATAGCACAGCGTATAGCAAAAGAAGTTCAAGATGGATATTATGTGAACCTAGGAATTGGGATTCCCACATTGGTGGCAAATTATGTGAGGGATGATATAGAGGTGGAGTTTCAGAGTGAGAATGGTGTTTTGGGCATGGGTCCATTTCCTTTTGAAGGTGAAGAAGATGCCGACATCATCAATGCAGGGAAACAAACCATTACAACCTTGCCGGGAGCTTCATTTTTTGACTCTGCCATGAGTTTCTCAATGATACGAGGTCAGCATGTAGATTTAACCATTCTTGGGGCGATGGAAGTTGCGGAAAACGGAGATATTGCCAATTGGAAAATACCAGGAAAAATGGTAAAAGGTATGGGTGGAGCTATGGATTTGGTGGCGAGTGCAGAAAATATTATTGTTGCTATGATGCATACCAATAGAGCCGGGGAATCCAAATTATTAAAACGCTGTTCACTACCATTAACAGGTGTTGGTTGTGTAAAGAAAATCGTAACGAACCTTGCAGTGATTGAAGTTACTGAAGACGGTTTTAAACTGTTAGAACGTGCGCCCGGAGTTTCTGTAGAAGAGATTAAAGAAGCAACTGAAGGACAGCTTATTGTTGAAGGAGACATTCCTGAGATGATGATTTAGTATTTTAAAAAATATATAACAGAAAAGTTAATTATATCAATTGAACAAAAAACAAGCTGAGTACTACGTTTATGTCTACATTGACCCAAGAAACTTTGAGGAGTTCTATTATGGTAAAGGAAAGGGTAACCGAAAATTAGCACACTTAACGGACGCATCTGATACTGAGAAAACAAAACGTATTAAAGCAATCTATAAAGAAGGCTTAAAGCCAATAATAAAAGTAATTGCTAAAGACCTGACAGAAAAAGAGGCGTTTCTTATAGAAAAAACACTTATTTGGAAGCTAGGAAAAAATTTGACCAATCAATCTTCTGGGCATTTTGCCGAAAAATTCAGACCACACGACACATTACACCTTGATTTAGCACATTTTGATTTTAAAAACGGCTTATACTTTTTAAATGTTGGTGAAGGAATTCATAGATGTTGGGAGGATTCAAGAAAATATGGTTTTATTTCTGCAGGTCAGCACCCTAAATACAGTAATCCCATTAGAACTTTAAAACGTGGGGATATAATAACTGCTTTTGTTAGCACGTATGGTTATGTGGGAATTGGAAGAGTGGTGAAAGAAGCCGTAAGAGTAAATGACTTTAAAGTAAATGGGAAACAGTTGAGTAGTTTAGATTTGAAAGTTCCTAACATTTTTGATAATTGTGAAAATGAAAATTCTGAATTTCCAATTAAAATTGAGTGGATTAAATCAGTTGATAAAAAAAATGCAAAATGGAAACCTAAAAGTGGGCTTTATTCGCCTCAGCTCGTAAAAGCATCACTTGAAGGGCAACCAAAGACAGTCAAATTTTTAGAAGAAGAATTTGACATTAATATAAGAGAGTTAATGTTAACTGAATAAAAGTCTTTCATATCCAAAGGACTAAAATAAATATAAAGCCACTTCGATAAAAGTGGCTTTTTTGTACGAAAAAACGCTCTAAATGTTAAAATAATATGTATTTTATCGATTAATTATGCTTTTAAGCTGATTAATTTAAAATATATTTCATATTAGCAGTCCCAAATCTAATAAACCAGATTTACCATAAACTTAATTTATGATTTGCCCCAAATCTATCATAAACTTAACTTATGAAAACAAAACCAAATCTACCAGAACCTACTTTAGAAGATTCCCAATCTTCTTTTACCGAAACGCTTCGTTTAGTCTCGGGCGTTTTAAAATTAACCAAAAAGATATTCATGCTATAACCCCTTAGGTATAGCATGAATTAATCTTTTGGTGTATTCTTTTTTCGGATTGTTATAGATAACATCTGCATCACCAATTTCTTCAATTTCACCTTTATTCATCACCAATAATTGGTCAGACATATATTTTACAACTGCTAAATCGTGAGAGATAAATATATAGGTAAAGCCATATTTGTTTTTTAATGAATTAAGAAGATTCAATACCTGTGCTTGTACAGAAATATCCAATGCAGATACAGACTCATCACAGATAATCAGCTTGGGTTGTAGAGCAATAGTTCTTGCAATTCCGATACGCTGACGTTGACCTCCTGAGAATTCATGAGGATAGCGATTAAAGCAATTTTCATCAAGTCCAACATTGTTTAATAATGTAAGGACTTTTTCTTTTCGCTCCTTGTTTGAATGTCCAATCTTATGAACTTTCATTGGTTCCATAATTGCTTGTCCTACAGTTAGTCTTGGATTTAAGGATGCAAATGGATCTTGAAAAATAATTTGAATGTCTTTTCGAAGTCGTCTCAAAGCTTTACCGCTGAGTCTTGTAATGTCTTCTCCTTTATATAGAATAACCCCGGAAGTAGCTTTGTCTAATTGTAAAATGGCATTGCCTAATGTCGATTTTCCGCAGCCAGATTCACCAACAAGCCCCATGGTTTCTCCTTCATAAACCTTAAAACTGACCTTGTTCACCGCCTTAAAAGTTTCAGGTTTAGAAAACCAACCTTTGTTGGAGAGGTATATTTTGTCAACATCATGGACTTCTAGAAGAGCGTCCTTACTATACAGTTGTTTATGATGTTGCTGACGTTCGGTGTTTGCTTCCACATCTTTTTTAAAGTCTCCTTGCATAAAATCTTTAATGGTAGGTAAAACTTTTAGGCGTTCCTGCATGGATGGTCTTGCACTCAATAGCGCTTTAGTATATTGGGCTTCAGGGTTTTTAAAAATGCTTTCTGTTACTCCTGTCTCAACGATATCGCCTTTATACATCACAACGATACAATCGGCAATTTCTGAAACCAAGGACAAGTCATGAGAAATAAACAATATGCTCATCTTTGTTTCTTTCTGAATGTCTTTTAAGAGGTTTAAAATGTCATTCTGCACGGTAACATCTAAAGCAGTAGTAGGTTCATCGGCAATAAGTAGTTTAGGTTTACAGGCAATGGCCATAGCAATCATAACACGTTGCTTTTGTCCACCTGAGAGTTGATGGGGATACGAAGTATAAGCTCTTATAGGTTCAGGCAGTTTCACCTTTTCAAAGAGCGACAGCACCTCTGTTTTTATTGCTTTGTTTGAAAGGGGTGTGTGTTGTTTTAAAATTTCCTCAACCTGATTTCCACAGGTCATAGAAGGATTTAAAGAACTCATAGGTTCTTGAAAAATCATAGCAATCTCTTTACCCCTAATCGATTGTAAGTTTTTAGTTGAAAGGTTTAACAATTCAATACCATCAAAAGTAACGACCCCAGAGATTATTTTTGAAATACCTTTTGGAAGCAACCCCATTACAGCTAACGAAGTCACTGATTTCCCAGAACCAGACTCCCCCACAACACCCAAAATTTCATTTTTATGGATGTCAAATGAAATAGAGTGTAATACTTCGTTGATTTTGTTTTGGGATTTAAATCCAACAGTAAGATTTCTAACCTCGAGTAATGTGTTTTTTGGCATATTCAAAAATAAATGATTTCTAGTTTAATAATAAACGCCTTGTCATTTTAAATAATAATCAACAGTTCATCGAAAATATTAACAATAAGCTGTCCTTTTAACAGAATTTTAATACTTTCAGCCGAACTTATAAAAAATGATGATCTATTCATTTTATTTTTCTTTTTTAAAACCATAAATAATGACAAAAAAATTACGAGTAATTGGCGGATGCCTAGTTGTGCTTACAGCAATAATTGCGACAAGTATTTTTTGGATGCCCCAACAATCTGAAACAAACCTTACAATTGAAGAACAGCGTAAGGCACATGAAGCATTATTGGCAAATTCACCATTTAAAGAAACCCTTAAATGGGATAAGAAGAAACGAAAACTTAATGGTTTACCTCCTAACAGATATTTTGAACAAATGTGGGAGCTAACCATCAACCCTGCTACAGGTAAATTAGAGACTGAGGGTTTAACACAAATAAGAGAACAACTCTTACAAGAGCGCATGACTCAAAGAAACCCTGGAGAAGCAGGTAATGACTGGGAAGAACGAGGGCCTAATAATGTAGGTGGACGTACAAGGGTTATTATGTTCGACCCTAATGATGCAAGTAACAACACGGTGTATGCAGGTGGAGTTAGTGGTGGATTATGGATAAACACAAACATTTCGAGTTCATCATCGCAATGGGCTCGTGTAGAAGGTGTTCCTGGTAATCTTTCTGTGACTTCAATTACAGTAGATCCTAACAACTCTAACCGTTGGTTCGTCGGTACTGGTGAGCAATATACAGGAGGCGATGTCGTCGGTAATGGGGTTTATGTAACCACTAACGGAGGTACAACTTGGAATTCTGTTAATATTCCAGCTGCTGGAGCAGCAACTTTTGAGTATAGTGCTACAAACTTATTTTTATCTGGCTTGTTTTATGTGAACGATGTCTTAGCATGGGACAATAACGGTAATACAGAATTATTTGTTGGTGTTGGAGCTACGATATACGGCGATGCAGCAAACCCATCAAATTGGTTAGGTCTTCAGACTGCTGGTTTATACCATTCAGCTAATGGAGGTTCTACTTGGAATAGAATAGAATCATCCAACCTCGTTGCGAATAATACAGGCGGTAATAATTATTATGTCATTCCAAACGATTTTGAAGTTAGTGCAGATAACAAGCTTTGGATGGGGTCTATAGGCAATGCCTTTGGATCTGGTGGTGGAAAAGTTTATAGCTCTACAAATGGAACAACTTGGACAGAAGCAGGAGCTTCTCCTTTAGCAGATTCTGATCGTGTAGAGATTGAACCGTCTGCTTCAAACCCTAATAAATTTTATGCATTAACAGAAGGTGTTAGTGCTCCTGTTCATATATATGAAACAACAAATGCTTTTGGAAGTATTTCGTCTACAAGTTTACCAAATGATGCTGATACGGGTATTGCTTCTAATGATTTCTGTCGTGGACAAGCATTTTATGATTTAGTGATAGAGGCAGATCCTGCTAATGATAACATTCTTTACGTTGGGGGAATCGATTTATTCAAGTCCACAAATGGGGGGTCTTCATGGTCTCAGCTATCACATTGGTACGGAGGATTTGGTTATCAGTACGTACATGCAGACCAACATTCTATTGCCTTCGGAAATAACTCTTCATCCGAAATGTTATTCGGAAACGATGGCGGGGTATATTATTCAGCAAATGCAGGTAGTACTATTGGAGTGAGAAACAACAATTATAATGTTACTCAATTTGTAAAAGCGGGCATTGGTCCTGATGGAGCAGGTGATACAGTAGGAATATTTTCAGCTGGTGCTCAGGATAATGGAACACAGGCGTTTAGAGATGGAAACGCTGGGCCTGGTATCAATAGCTCGGAAGAATTAAGTGATGGAGATGGTTTTTATACGTTTGTTGATAAAGATGGGCAGTACATGATTGCGACCTATGTTTTCAACGTAATCTATCGTTTTAGTCTGCCATGGAATGGTCAAGGAAGACTGCAAGGTGGTGCAACAACATTATCGAGCGATCAATCCTCAGGGGATTTTGTGAACCAAATGGATTATGATAGTGATGCTAATAGACTTTTATCTAATGCATCTGCAGGAACCACATACAGAATAAAAAGCATTAATGTTGCAACGACTAGTAGTGGAACATTAACAAGTGCTTCTTTAAATGCTAAACCTACAGCGTTTAGAGCATCTCCTTTTGAAACTAATACTTGGTATGTTGGTACAGCCAACGGAGGTTTATTAAGGCTTACAGGAGTAACTAATAGTGGTGCAACGTTTACAACTATAAACACACCATTTGTAGGTTCTGTTTCCTCAGTACGTTATGGTGAAACTGCGAATGATATTTTTGTAACGATTCATAATTATGGTGTAACTAGTGTTTGGGCTACTTCTGACGGAGGTTCTAGTTGGGTAAGTAAAGAAGGTAGCCTTCCAAATATCCCAGTAAGAGACATTCTTCAAAACCCATTAAATAGAAACGAAGCTATTTTGGCGACGCAACTTGGGGTTTGGTCAACATCAGACTTTAATGCTGCTAACCCATCTTGGTCACAAGCCTATAATGGCATGAGTGATGTAAGTGTAACAGCTTTTGATTATTGGGCGGTTAATGGGGATAATAATAACAACAAAATTATTGCTTCAACTTATGGCCGTGGTGTCTTTACAGGTGAGTTTACGGCAACGACGGTTCCAGATACTGAAGCACCTTCTGTACCTCAAAATCTTGTTGCCTCGAATATTACAACAAACAGTTTAGATTTAAATTGGGATGCATCTACAGATAATGTTGGTGTTTCAGAGTATGAAGTGTTTCAAGATGGAAATTCAATAGGTACAACACCTTCAACAAATTTATCAGTTACAGGGCTTTCTGTATCCACAACTTACAGTTATACGGTTTTAGCAAGAGATGCTTCTGGTAATGATTCAGCCCAAAGTGCTGCTACACAAGCAACAACTTTAGATCCGGATACAACAGCCCCTTCAATTCCTGCTAATTTATCAGCAAGTAATGTTACTGCATCTTCAGTAGATTTATCATGGAGCGCATCTACAGACAACGTAGCTGTTGCAGATTATGATGTATTTCAAGATGGAAACCTTATTGCTACTGTGAGTTCAACCTCACATCAAGTAACAGGTTTATCACAAAATACGACGTATTCATTTACTGTAAGTGCTAGAGATACGTCTGGAAATGTTTCAGCTCAAAGCAATAGTGTTTCTGTTACCACTAACGTAGAATGTAGTCCTACGACAAGTAACTTTAATTCAAATACCTTAAACCACTCAGGTTCTGGGTCAACAAGCACAACGCTTAATTTTACGGGAGGCACTCATGAAGACGCTTCGTTTACAGTTTCCGAATTAAATGCGAGAACAGGTGGAAATCCTAGAAATAGATTTATAGATCAAGTCGTTGTTTCTTACGTCGATGATAATGGGGTTTCTCAGAATTATGGAACTTTTACGGGTGATACAACAAATACGGTTAATGTGTCCATAACAGGCATTATACAATCTGTTACTGTTGTGTTGTCTGATGGTTTAGGAGGAAACTTTAATACCAGTGTTACATTAAGCTCAGTTGATTCGTGCGTAACATTAAATTGCACGGACTCTGATGGTGATGGTGTTTGCGATGAAGATGATCAATGTCCTGGACTTGATGACAGTCTTATCGGCACTAGCTGTGATGATGGGGATAACTGCACCATAAACGATGTATATGGTCCTGATTGTAATTGTGCTGGTACTTATGCTGATTCTGATGGTGATGGTGTTTGCGACGGTGATGATATTTGCCCAGGAGGTGATGATACTATAGATCTTAATGGTAATGGTGTACCTGATGATTGTGATTGTACTAGTGGTAGCGGTAGTTTTAGCCCTAGTACGTTAAATCATTCCGGAAGCGGTTCTAACTCCGTAAGTTTTAGCTTCACTAGTTTGTCTAAAGATGTCAGCTTTAGTATTTCTGGATTAGACGCTAGAGTTAATGGTAAACCAAGCAATAGATATGAAGAAGTAGCAACCGTAACGTATGTTGGTGCTAATGGTCAAACACAATCATTTAATTCGTACAGTGGTGCTAACCAGAGTACGGCTAATGTGACCATTTCTAATTTCATTTCTGAAGTGACCGTGTCATTAAGCAATGGTGTATCAGGAAGTACGGCGTCATTGAGTGTTTCTCTTTCTAGTATAGATTTTTGTGCACAAAATCCTGGAGCAACTGCTAATAATCAAAGTTACTCTACGAGTTTTAACTCAGGAAGAAATACATCAATAAAAGATTTTGCTGTATTCCCTAATCCTGTAAATACCGAGTTAAATATTAGACTTGGGTTGGATGTAGAAAATGAAACTGTTGATGTCACCTTAAATATTTATGATCTAAGAGGAAAGGTTATTCAAAAGCAACAGTGGCGTTCGATTTCAAATTCAATGTTTGAAAAGCAAATCGATGTTTCGCGTTTGAGCCATGGTATTTATATGGTTGAATTGGTCGCATCAAACGGATTAAGAGAAATGCATAAATTAATCAAGAATTAAATATAATAACTTTTTAAATAGTTATAAAGCCAGACCAACATTGGTCTGGCTTTATCTTTTACGGTTTTTCCGTAATACGTTCATAGAATTGTTGAGAACTTTAACACTTTAATTAAAAAATCATACTTGTCAAATCTCTACTTTGGCAATGCTATTTAACTCAACTTTAATTATTCTATGAGACTACTTTCCCTCCTAAGTATCATTATGCTAGGCATAATGACTTCATTTGCACAGAACTCAGTTACGAACTCTAATCAACAAGCTAATTATAAGCGGGTCTTGATTAATGGAATCAACTCAAACCTTGTCAACCAAATGCAAGACGCAGGCATCGATTTAACCTGCGGAGCCATTTTTACTGATAATCAATTACAGATTGAGTTAAACACAAATGAATTATCTCACTTAGAACAACGTGGAATAGGTTATTCTGTCCTTATTGATGATTTGGAAACATTTTACAGCAAAAGAGCAGAAGAAGAATTACCTCAGGCGAGACAAGAGCTACAGCAGATGAAACAGCAGGCGATGGCTCAGCGTTCTTATAGTCTGAATGAAATCATTAATAATGTCGGTCAGCACAATGACTGTGACGAAATTGATTGGGCAGTGCCGGTAAACTTTAACCTTAATCCAAACCCATCCCCTAATTCGTTTGGTGGGTGTTTGACGTTGGATATGGTAATGCAAGAGCTCGATGATATGCGAGCATTGTACCCTAATTTAATTTCTGCGCGGACGGATGCTTCCCCAACAAACCAAACTTCTGTAGAGGGTAGAACGATATATTATGTGAGGATTTCAGATAATCCGGATGTCGATGAAAACGAGCCTGAAACCTTATACCAATCATTAATACACTCTCGAGAATCGGCTACTGTAATGAATCAGTTGTTTTTTATGTGGTATATCTTAGAGAATTATGATTCAGATCCTGCGATAAGAGCTTTAGTTAATAATCAGGAATTATATTTTATCCCTGTTTTTAATCCAGACGGATTTGTACACAACCAAAATATCGCGCCAAATGGAGGAGGACTTCAAAGAAAGAACAGAAATGTAAGTGCAGGAGCTTGTGGTACAGTAAGTACTTCTGATGATTATGGTATCGATTTAAATAGAAACTCAGCGTATTATTGGGGTAATGGAGGAGCTTCAACCAACCCGTGTAGCCAGACCTATTTAGGAACTGCTCCTTTCTCTGAACCAGAAACTCAAATTATGCGTGATTTCTTTTTACAGCACGATTTTGAGTTGGCTTTAAACCATCATTCATTTAAAAATGCAATGCTACATGCCTATGCTGGCACGACAATCACCAACCCAAGACCAGATGAGTATTCTAAGTATAACCACGAAATGACGTATTTCAACCGTTATGCTCATGGGCCAAGTACATCAATCAGTGCTTTAAATAGTGGGAACATGAACGACTGGATGCTTGGCGGACCAGCAGGTGTCAGTGCAAACGGCACCCCAACAGGTACGGGATCTGGAAAAAACACATTGTCTTGGACTCCAGAAAACGGATCTAGTGCCGAAGCTGGTGCAACTGGGAGTGGATTTTGGCCTTCGCCTTCAAACTTTGTGCCTATCGCAAAGCGTGCGATGCGTATGAATTTTATGGCCGCTTATTTTAGTGGTAAGTATGCAAAACTTCATGATTTAAGCCAAAGTGATTTTACCAGTTTATCAGGTAACCTAAGCTTTGCTGTTGAAAACCTCGGGCAAAAAGCAAGTACGTTTACAGTTACTGTAACACCAGTATCGTCTAATTTAGTTTCTGTAGGAGCACCAAGTGTACAATCGGGGATGACGGTATTACAACAAAACAACGTCAATATCAGTTACACATTAGACTCTAATATTCAGCCAAATGATGAAATTGAATATATAGTAACATTAACAAACGACTATGCTACGGATAATGTGCTATACGAAACCACTGTGAAGAAAATTTACAATCCATCTGTATTGTTTGCTGACAACCCTGATGCTACTGCTTTGTCCAATTGGACAACGAGCGGAGGAACATGGTCAACAACCTCTGATGCATTTTCTGGGAGTACTGCAATTACAAGTACAGCTTCGGGCTCTTACAGTAATTTTGAAAACAAACAAATAACCTTAGCGAGTCCTATTGATTTATCAGGATCAGAAACTGCAATAGTTCAGTTTTATGCGAAGTGGGATTTAGAGCGAAGTTTTGATTATGTGCAGTTAGAAGCGTCAACCAACGGAACAACATGGACACCGATTTGCGGAAAATTAACCAAGCCAGGAGCTCCAGACATTAACAATACATACTCTGGTAAATCGGGATCTGATAACGATTTCCAGCCAGACAATGAACCATTGTATGATGGTGATACTCAGGATCGTTGGAATATGGAAGAAGTGGTCATTGATGCTACGAGTAATTCCTTTTTATTGGGGCAATCAACGGTTTATTTTAGGTTCGATTTTAGAACAGATAGTAGCAACAGACAAGATTCTTATGCTAATGTAAATTTTGAAGGCTTTACGTTCGATGATTTTAAAGTGACGAGTATTGAAATTCCTTGTAATGCTTCAAATCCACCAAGCAATGTTGCCGTTTCAAATGTCACATCAACTTCCGCTACTGTAGATTGGGATACTGTTCCATCAGCAACTTATGATTTAAGATATCGCATAATAGGTGCTCAAAATTGGGTAACAGTTTCAAACTTAACTTCGACTAGTTTTACCATAAATGGGTTATCGTTTAGTACAACTTACGAAGTGCAGGTCAATTCAAAATGTGACACAACAAGTTCAGCTTTTAGTAGCTCAGTACAGTTTACAACCGATGATAACATTTTAAGTGAAGGTTATTTTGAAACAGGTTTAGACGGTTGGACAGAAGGAGGAAGAGATGCTAGTCGAGTGCAATCAACACTTTCTGCAGAAGGTTTTTACTCCATTCAATTAAGAGATTCAGGTACTTCAGCTTCTATGACATCGCCAAGTATTGACGCTACGAACTTTGACAGCCTTCAAATAGACTTTAGCTATGTGTCTTCAAGTTTTGAAAGCGGTGATGATTTTTGGGTGCAATTTTTTGATGGAAGCACTTACACAACAATAGCCACTTATGTTAATGGGGTAGACTTTGTTGATGGACCAATTAATACTGCTTCAGTTGTGGTAGATTCAGGGTCTTTTAATTTCCCTACCAATGCACGGTTTAGAATTCGTTGTGATGCGTCAGCAAAAAACGATAAGGTATATATAGATGCCGTCATTATCAAAGGCATATCGTCTGGCCCAGATTTAACCCCGCCAACCATTACGTTAAATGGAAGCTCAACGATCAACTTAACAGTTGGAGATACATACACCGAGTTAGGAGCAACGGCCTCAGATAATATTGATGGAGATATTACCGCTAATATCATCACTACAGGAAGTGTCAATACTAATGTCGCTGCGACTTATATTATTACATATACCGTTAGTGATAGTGCTGGGAATGAAGCAACAGAAACACGAACCGTTATTGTAAATCCAGACACAACCCCACCAGTTATAACTTTAAATGGGACTTCGGTCATTGATTTGAATGTAGGAGAAACCTATACAGAATTTGGTGCAACTGCAACGGATGATGTTGATGGAGACCTTACGGCAAATATTGTTATCACAGGAACAGTCGATACCAATACTGCTGGCACTTATATAGTTACTTATAGTGTTAGTGATGCTGCTGGTAATTCAGCATCCGAAAATAGAACAGTCAATGTAAACGCAGATACAACACCTCCTGTTATTACCTTAAATGGCAATGCAACCGTCGATGTCAATGTCGGCGGAACGTATACCGAATTAGGAGCAACTGCAACGGATAATGTTGATGGAGATTTAACCTCAAGTATTGTTATTTCTGGCACAGTCGACACAAACACAGCTGGTGTGTACACAATAACCTACAGTGTTAGTGATTCTTCTGGCAATTCAGATTCTGTTGATAGAACAGTAAATGTGATAGAAGATACAACACCACCAGTTATTACATTAAGTGGCGCTTCAGTAATTGACCTCAATGTTGGAGATACTTATAACGAATTAGGTGCTACAGCAACAGATAATGTCGATGGAGATCTTACAGCAAATATTATAATTACAGGAACAGTCGATACCAATACAGCAGGAGTTTATACAGTAACCTATAGTGTAAGCGATACGGCCGGTAATTCAGCTTCAGAGGATAGAACGGTTAACGTTAATGCGGATACCACACCACCAGTTATTACTTTAAATGGAGCTTCCGTGATTGACTTAAATGTAGGTGATATATATAACGAGTTGGGAGCCACAGCAACAGATAATGTCGATGGGGATCTTACAGCAAATATTGTTATTACAGGAATAGTCGATACCAATACAGCAGGAGTTTACACAGTAACTTATAGTGTAAGTGATACGGCTGGTAATTCAGCATCAGAAGATAGAACAGTTAACGTCAATGCAGATACAACACCGCCAGTTATTACATTAAATGGTGCTTCGGTCATAGACCTTAATGTTGGAGATACTTATAACGAATTAGGCGCTACGGCAACAGATAATGTCGATGGAGATTTAACGTCTAGTATTGTTATAACTGGCTCTGTAAATACAGCAATAGCAGGGACTTATGTGTTGACCTATAGTGTAAGTGATTCTGCGGGAAATAATGCGTCAGTGAACAGAACGGTTAATGTTAATGCATTACCATTAGACCAAATATTAAGTGAAGGCTATTTTGAAACCGGACTCGATGGTTGGACAGAAGGAGGTAAGGATGCTTCCAGAATGCAATCGTCCAATTCTTTTGAAGGTTTCTTTTCTATAAGGCTTAGAGATAACTCTGGGGTATCATCTTCTATAACGTCCCCAACTTTAGACGTTTCGAGTTTTAATGATGTAGAAATCAGCTTCTATTTATTAACCACAAATTATAATAACGGAGAATCCGTATTATTGAGATATTTTGACGGAAGCTCTTGGACAACAGTGAGAAGCTATGTTGCTGGCACGGATTTTACTATTGGTAATTTTTACCAGGCGACGTTTACCATAAACGGAGGTTCTTTCAATTTACCGACAAACGCACAATTTAGAATTCAAAGTAATGGCTCTAGTAAAAATGATCAAGTTTATATTGACCAAGTGATTATTACAGGAATCAATTCTAGTGCGGCAGCAAGACAAGCAAGTCCAAAAGACACTATTGAGTTTGTTAAGAAAGGGCCAGAAGAGATGTTGGTTGAAGTGGGGATAAGTATTTATCCAAACCCAGTTAAGGATGGCTATCTTAATATTAAAGCCAATTCTAATGAAGAAATTACTTTTACAGTTTATGACATGCTAGGTAAAAGAATGCTTAACGGTACTACAACCGATAAAATAGATGTTACTAACCTTCAAAAAGGGGTTTACTTTATAGAGCTTAGAAATAGTAATGAAATTTTAAGACAGAAATTTATTAAGGAATAACATCTATTTAAACTTAGCCATTGATAAAAGCTCAGAAATTTTTTCTGAGCTTTTTTATATATGAAGAATTTCGGAATCGTCTAAGATATCATCTCCTCTTAAGCGAAGAAAAATTTGGGCAACCGCTATGGTATCCTTTTCACAATAGGTTACTATTCTGTCAATGTCCTTGTCTTTGTAAAATACAGCATACACATCTGAGCCGTCAATGTCCTCTTTAGGAGACGGAATGCCTAAAACATTAGTCAATAATTTTAAAGACGTGTAGGATTTGTAGTCACCAAACTTCCATAACTCTAAAGTATCTAAATGTGGGACTTCCCAAGGTTTTTTACCAAAGAGATTTAGCTTGTATGGCAATTCTATATGATGAATAATCATACGACGAGCGATGTATGGAAAGTCAAATTCCTTACCGTTATGAGCACAGAGCAAATGTTTTGTCTGACTAAAATGCGAAATTAATAGGCTCTTAAAATCTTTCAATATTTTAACTTCCTCACCATGAAAAGAAGTCACTCTAAATGTTCTTACATCTCCTTGAATGTTGAAGTAGCCCACAGAGATACATACAATTTTCCCGAATTCGGCCCAAATCCCTGCTCTATCATAAAATTCCTCGGCTGTAAAGTCATCTTTGCGTTGATAGCGCGATTTGTTCTCCCAAAGATCTTGTTTAGCCTCCTCTAATTCCGAAAAGTGTTCAACTTCCGGTACTGTTTCAATATCCAGGAATAATATATGTTCGAGATTTAGTTTTGAGATCATGTCAAAAATTAGATTTATCTAATAAATACCCTTTAATAAATTCTACATTTTCTTTCAATCTACCATCCCATTTTTCCAAAGCGATATTTAGTAAAGATTTAGTTAGTTGGCTAGTTTCAATTTTCTCTCTAAAAAGTAATTGGTCTAGAACACCTAGTCCAAAATCAGCAACATTTTCATCATTTAAAAATTCCTCAACCCAATATAATGATTTTGGGTGAGCAATGTCTTTTATTATTAGAACTGCCAATCGACAATCATCTTTATCTTTCGAATTGTTATATATACTATATGCGTAGTCTGTAGCATGTTCGGATTCCAGAATTCGCAATGAATTTACTGCTAAATTCCATTCAGGTTTTAGTTGAATAATATAGTCAACTGTGTTCTCTATCCAAAGTTTTCCTAGAAATGCTTCAATAGCATATTGTGATTGTCTATCAGCTGTTAAATGTTGCTTATTCTCTTTTATTGATTTAGATATTTCATCCCAATGCTTATTCATTTATTGTTTTGAGATTATTTTAGCTGTCGATGGTTATAGATACTAATATATACAATATCAAGATAATAGATGTCTTAAAATAAAGATTGTTGCTTGGCTTCACTTTCATGATTTAACAACCACTGCTTTCGGTGAAGTCCACCTGCATAACCCGTTAAACTACCATCGCTACCAATAACACGGTGGCAAGGCACTATAATCCAAAGTGGATTTTTACCATTAGCATTGGCAACTGCTCTTATAGCTTTTGGATCTCCCAATTGTTTGGAAAGTTGTAGATACGACAAAGATGTACCATAAGGGATACGTTCTAAAGCCCGCCAGACCTTTTTCTGAAATGAGGTGCCTTCAGGGTTTAACTTTAAGTCAAACGATTTTAGATTAGAATTAAAATAGGCTTTAAGTTGTGTAACACAGTCTAAAAGTGATTCTGGTATTTCAGTAGATAATTCAGAAGAATAATCGTGAATGGAAACGGAGGATATACCATCAATATCACCAACGATATGGGCATGGCCTAAAGGGGTTTTAATCCAGCAGTCATCCATTAGTTTTCAGGATTGTCATTTTCAATCAAACCGAGACGTTTGGCACGGTACTCCCAACTCTTACGTGCTAAGGATTGAAGGTCCGAAATATTATCACTCTCGTCCATAATTTCTAGTCCTAATAGCGTTTCAATAACATCTTCCATAGTAACAATACCGCTAACAGAACCATATTCATCGACAACCAAAGCCATGTGATTTCTATTTTCTACCAACTGTTCAAAAAGGGTCGGAATCGGCATACTTCGGTTAACCACAATAATATTACGCTTAACTTCTTCTAAGGTTTTTGAGGCATTATCAAGTGCCATTTCTTTAAATACATCATCTTTTAAAACCAGACCGACAATGTTGTCTCGGTCATTTTTATAAATAGGAATCCTTGAAAACCGGATGTTAGAATTGGCCTTAAAAAAATCTTCTACCGTCATATCCTGATCGGCTGTTTTCATAACTGTTCGTGGTGTCATAACATCCTTTGCCTGTACCTCTTTAAAATTCAGCAGATTTTTAATGACCTTACTTTCGCTTTCTTCAAAAACTCCTTCTTCATGAGCTATTTCGGTCATGGCGACAAAACTTTCCCGGTTAAAAACACTGCCGTGTCCTTTTCCTCCAATAAGTTTAGTGGTTAATTGTAACACCCAAAGAATGCCTGTGTATTGTAATGGAAAGATTAATACATTTAGAGCTTTGGTTGTAAAATTGGCAAGCTGTTTCCAATAGGTGGCACCAATAGTTTTAGGGATAATTTCTGATGCCACTAAAATTAATATCGTCATAATGGTAGATACCAATCCTACCATAACATCTTCTGTAAATTCTATACCTAGAACAGAATGAGTTTCAGTTCCATAAAGGTTGGCATAGGCAACTTTAGCCTGTACACCTACTAAAATAGCACCCACGGTGTGCGCAATGGTATTTAGTGTAAGTATGGCAATTAGAGGTCTGTCGACATCATTTTTTAATGCTTCTAAATTCTCAGCATAAGATTTACCCTGATTCTTTTTTAAATTAATAAAGGTTGGGGTAACGCTTAACAGTGCTGCCTCTAAAATAGAACATAAGAAAGAAAAGAAAATAGAAATGGTAGCGTAAAAAATGAGTAAGCCCATTAAAAAGGATTGAATTAGTTGCTACGAAGTTACGAAATGAATTTTACACGTCGCAAAGAATGTTCGTTGAGCATGCTTTATTTAACATCTAAAAAAACACCAGCCGTAATTGTTGGATTAGCAGCGATAATACGGCCGCTAACTGCCCCCGTAAAAGCAAATGACGCCCCGAAGGATTTTGTGAAATAATAATTGAGTTCGCCGCCAAGGCTAATATATTCTACATTGTTGGCAAAAATATTGCCTTGAGAGTTTTGAGCATTTTTGTTTCCGTTTTTAAGAGACTTCACAATATCTGAACGCCCGATCAACCAAACGTTATTGTTAAAGAGATTTGCCCCAATCTCAAAACCAGTTCTTAACTCATCAGAAAAGTCTTCCGTTCTGTTATTGTAACCCAAATAGGCTTTTGAGTAAAAAGGAATTGAACTGAGGTTAAAAGGAATACCGGCACCAAGTTTTAAGAATTGGTTAAACTCACCATCACCAGTTTGGTAACTTCCATCCGAACCGCCATCACTTTCGCCCGTTGGTAATCCAAAAATTAATGTACCAGATACAGAGATGTTATCAGTGTTAAAAATACTATATTCTATTCCGATATCTATATCGCCAATTGAGTTTACCGCCTCTCCTTCTTCAATGACTTCGCCTGTTGTGCCAGAGATAACATCATTTTGATAGGTTCTTGCAAAAAATGGAATATAGGTTATAATATCCCAGGCATCAGTCAACCCATAATCCCCGTAAAAATTCAAGTTAAAGTTACCTCTCGTCACATTAGGGTCAATCTCCCCTGTGTCTGTGTAATGTTGATCTGTTTCTAAATACCAAGCTGAAAGTTTATAGTAGCCTTTTCCTTTTTGTTGCGTCCATTGAGAAAATACAGCTGTTGAACACAAAAGGCTAATAACAAGAATACATGTACTTTTTTTTAAATAATCCATTAATTGCATTTTAATCGTCTATGGTGCCACCACCAACCTTTACACTAAAAGGTTCACACCAATACAAAAGATAGGAGTAGTCGTTAATACCTGTGTCTGTTATGGTGTAAGAATGCGCACCATTAAACACAACTACGGGGCCTAGAGAAAGCGCATTGGCAACAGAGTTGGGATTATTTGTTAAATATAGATACAGCCCAGGCAGACTGGTAGAAGCGTTATAGTCTTCCGCAATAGATAGCAAGAGGTCATCTGAGTTTTCTATTTCGGAAAGAGTAAAACTTCCCGTTAAGGTATAACTGCTCGTTGTTTCTATTATTCCTGATTTGCCTGATGTATTTGGGGTGTCAACCTCTCCCATAATAACGGTTATGGTTGAACTATCCTCAACGAGTGAGTTATTAAAATTTACTGATGCTTTTATTGTGGATTCTCCTTCTGATAGTCCAGAGATTACACCATTCTCATCAATAGTCGCAACATTTTCATTAGAACTAGACCAATTAATGGTAGAATTTTCAATTTGACCGACATTATTAAAGAAGGTGGCGTTAAGTTGGTAGGTCTCAGAAACACTAAGGCTTTCGATGGGATTTAATATTCTTACCTCAGGAGTTACTTCGTCATTAATAACATCTTCACCAATACAGTTAAAACATAAAGAAGTAGAAACTAAAAAAAACAAGAGTGTTATTTTTTTCATATTCAGAAGGTTTAATACGGTAGTCGTATTAATACACTTCTGCTTACACAGATTAACTACTAATTAATTTCGCCAAGTCTTTGTAAATAGATGGGATACATATTTAATTTCACTATTAAATTAAAAATAAGTACCTTAGATAGCACACAACAAATACCTTTTTAGCCATGGGAACAATAAAGTCACTTAATAAATGGGCTAATAAAAACAGCTATTATTCAATAGATTTTTTAAGAGTTGCATTGGGGATAACCTTGTTTTATCAAGGGGTCTATTTTATGTCTAACCTACCTCGACTGTTAGAGCTTTACGAGCCTATTAAACCACTTATAGGAGATGTTTTTTTGGTGCATTACATTGCACCTGCTCATTTTGTCGGAGGGTTTTTAATTGTTTTTGGACTGCTGACCCGTTGGGCAGTTATTGCTCAATTACCGATTTTAATTGGTGCGGTATTAATCAACATTATCGGCCCAATGGATACGTCTAATTTAATACTTGCCCTAACCGTTTTGATTATTAGTATTTTCTTTTTGGTTTATGGCTCAGGGAAACATTCGGTAGACAAATACCTTAAAATGCAGCAGTAAAAAAAATCAGACTGACAATCTTGAATAGTATAAGCAGACTATCCATTTAGTAATTTCACAACATCCTTAGCAAAGTAACTCGCTATAATAGTTGCTCCTGCACGTTTTATGGCGGTCACTTGTTCTAGCATTACAGCATCATGGTCTAACCATCCTTTTTCGGCCGCTGCCTTTAGCATGGCATATTCTCCAGAGACTTGGTAAACTGCAATAGGAATATTAAACGTGTTTTTTATATCACGGACAATATCTAGATAGCACAAACCTGGTTTTACCATAACAATATCCGCACCTTCGTTAATGTCCATTTCTGTTTCTCGTATGGCTTCGTCTCTATTGGCAAAGTCCATTTGATAGGTATTTTTGTCTTTAGGGACGTTGTTCATGTCCACGGGTGCAGAATCTAATGCATCTCTAAACGGGCCATAAAAAGAAGAGGCATATTTAGCAGAATAACTCATAATGCCCGTATCTATAAAGTTCGATTGGTCAAGTGCTTCTCTAATCCCGATAATACGACCATCCATCATGTCACTCGGTGCAACAAAATCAGCTCCGGCTTGTGCATGGCTAAGGCTCATTTCTGCTAAAACGTTTACTGTAGCATCGTTTATGATTTTCCCTCCTTCGATAATGCCATCATGTCCATAAGATGAATAAGGGTCTAAAGCAACATCTGTCATCACTAACATGTCTGGGCAAACATCCTTCACAGTCTTTATAGCGCGTTGCATTAAACCCTCAGAATTTAAGGCTTCTGTGCCTTTATTGTCCTTGAGATTATCGGGTGCTTTTACAAAAAGAAGTACTGATTTTAAACCTAAATCCCATAACAATTTTACTTCGTTTTTAAGCAAATCTAAGCTATACCGATAATAGTTAGGCATTGAAGGAATTTCCTCTTTTATATTTTTACCCTCCACAATAAACAACGGCACTAAAAAATCGTTTGGTGAGATAAAAGTTTCTCTTACTAAAGTTCTTATACCTTCTGTTGTTCTTAAGCGTCTATTTCTTCTTATTGGAAACATAGTTATTAAATTTATAGACCAAGAGTCTTATTTACTTTGTCTGCTAGTTTTATGAATGATTTTGGAGCATTGAACCTATAACCAATATAAAATTCTACAAAACTAATATTGTCCTTAATTCGTGTTTCTCTATCGGCATTATGATCAAAAATAGTAAGACTTGAATTGACTCCCGCAAAAAACCGTTCGGAGTTGTAGCCCAAAACAGCTCTCCCTAAATATTCATACAAAGCAGTCGTGACAATCTTGTCATCAAAATCATTAACGTTGATACCAATCCCTAATCCAGCACCAACCCCAAATAGGAAGTTTTCATTTAACACAAAATTGTAATAGTAAGAAGGTGCAATTGCAAGGTCTATAGAGTGGGTATTGCTGAATCCTTCACTCGTCTGAGGAATTGAAGGGTCAAAAATGGTATAATAGTAAAAGAGCCTTGGCACAAAACTACCTGCGCTTTTTTTCTGCCATTCGTTTTGGAAACCTATAGCTCTAAATGAAAAATTGGGATTAAAAATATAACTTGTTGACCCACCAAAAGTAAGCGTCTTAAACTCTGGAAGCTCTATTGTGTTTTGGCCATTGCTCGCCGTAAATCCTTTTTCTTTATAGAAATCCAAGGTTTGCATCCATTGTCCCAAAAACATTCTGAAATTGAGATTAAACAATTTAGAGTCTTCATTATCTTTATTTTCCTTTATAAAACTAGGGGTAAAACCATAATCAATTTCAACAGACCTAAACAAAATGGACGCACCAAGGTATTGGCGTTCATTGGGTTTTAAATCAAAAAAAGAGTTTGAAGATTTATCTCTAATCTGAAATGAATTTGAGGTGTTGATTAATGAGATACGGGTTGTGATTTTTTCAGGAAACGTTCTTATATAATTTGAAACTAATGAGTCAGTTTGCCCAAAAGAGGATACACCATTAATAAAAATTAATATGAAGGTTAACCTCAAACCCATTCAATAGGTGATTTTAAAATAGTTAATAATTTTTCTTCTTCACTATCTTTTTCTGGTTGATGATCATAAACCCACTGCACACGAGGTGGTAAACTCATTAGAATGCTTTCAATTCGTCCATTGGTTTTTAAGCCGAATAATGTGCCTTTATCATGCACCAGATTAAACTCGACATAACGACCACGTCTAATTTCCTGCCAATCTCGTTGCGCTTTGGTATAATCTACATCTTTTCTCTTTTCAACTATTGGCGCATAAGCCTCTAAAAAACTATCACCAACTTCTGTAACGAACTTATACCAATCTTCCATTTGCATAGTCTCGTCCGCCTTGCAATAATCAAAGAATAAACCGCCTATACCACGACCTTCGTTACGATGCGCATTGTAAAAGTAGTCATCACATCTCGCTTTGTATTTTGGATAAAATTCAGGATTGTGTTTGTCACACGCTGTTTTACAAACTGTATGAAAATGTTTAGCATCTTCTTCAAACAAATAGTAAGGTGTTAAATCTTGACCACCACCAAACCACTGGTCAACAATTTTGCCGCTTTGGTCATACATTTCAAAGTAACGCCAATTAGCATGCACAGTTGGCGCCATAGGGTTTTTGGGATGCAATACTAAGCTCAATCCACACGCAAAAAAATCAGCATCCTTTACCCCGAAATAGGACTGCATGGTTTTAGGTAATGCACCATGCACTGCAGAAATATTGACTCCACCTTTTTCAAATACAGCGCCATTTTCTATAACACGGGTTCTCCCGCCACCACCTTCGGTACGCTTCCATAAATCTTCTTTGAATTTAGCTTTACCATCGATGTCTTCTAGTTTTGAAGTGATAGTATTTTGAAGATCTTGTATGTAGTTATAGAACTTATCTTTCATAATTATACAATTCATACAGCTCCATGTCCAAAGGATGTTCACCTGGAGGAGTATAAGATTTTTCTAGAGTTGATACCCATTTAAAATGGTTCTTCTTTGCCACTTTTATACTTGCAGTATGATCTTTGTGGGCAATTATCTGGAGGGTATCAATACCTAAGTCTTTAAAGGCATAATCTGATAGTTCAGCGATACTTCTGGAAGTAATACCATTGCCAGCAAATCTATAGTCTATGCAGTAAGCAAATTCACCTTGTTTTTTATCCCAGTCGAGTTCTTTAATATATATCAAACCCAAAAACTCACGGGTTACATTACGTTTTAATGTGAAAAGAAATTCTATTCTATTTTCAAATGCTTTTACTTTTTTCTCGGCAAAAAGTTCAGCTAAAGAAGGCGTTAAATTTTGTTCTAAAGTCTTTGGGAAATATCTTTTTAAATGTGATTCGTTAGCACATACAAAATCACACAACTTCCAAGCATCATGAGTTTTGATAGGTGCAATTTCTATGTCATCTACCACAATCATTGAACAACGTTGTTTTGAATTGGTGTATTTTCATTCTGAATTAATTCAACCGTTTTAAGGCTTGCGGCCGTTACACTCATAGGCAACACCAAAATAATCCCAACTACAGGAATGAACAAAAACAGCATAAACACAATACCGTTTCCAATAGCAACTCCTCTATATTTTTTTACAAAACGAATACTTTCTCTGTACTTAAAATGGCGTTCTAGAGTGTAGTCCATATTACCAAAACCAGCGTAATACGCCTGAACTAAAAATAATAGTATCGTTGAAAATATATTGACAACAGGAATAAACTTTAATAAAAGAATAGGAATGGAAATCAGTAGTTCTTTAGCCAGGTTTCTAATGTTTATTCTAACTCCTCGCCATAATTGTTCGCTAAAAGAGGTGTCTCTATGCGCATGATTTTTGTGGCCTAATAGATGTGCTTCAATTTTCTCCGAAACCGGACTCATAAATGGTGCGGACAGCGCCATAATAATGTGCTTATACAAAATGAATCCAATAGCCAAAATCATTATGGCACCAATTATCCCTGACACAGTGGCAAAGCCTTCTTTTCCCCAATCCCAAGGCCAGATTTGGGCAATAAAACCTCCGATATTATCAGAAAGTCCATAAGCCGTTATACCTATGATACTCGCCGTAATAACACTGATAATAATCGGAATAAAAAAATACTTCCAGAGCTTCAATTCAGACATTAATCTGAATACTCCTGAATACGATTTAATCGCGTCAAATATGTTTTTAAACATGATATTCTTTTACAGCGTCAATAAAGGCTTTGGCATTTTCCAACGGAATATTTGGTAAAATACCGTGACCTAAATTTACAATGTATTTGTCTTTTCCAAACTCATCAATCATCTGATGCACCATTTTTTTGATTTCAGAAGGTGGAGAAAATAAACGTGTAGGGTCAAAATTACCTTGTAGAGTAATATTACCTCCAGTTAAATAGCGTGCATTTTTTGGAGAGCAAGTCCAATCAACACCAAGAGCAGAAGCACCAGACTTAGCCATTTCACCTAAGGCAAACCAGCACCCTTTACCAAAGGCAATCACTGGGGCATCGTCCTTTAATGCATCGATGATTTGTTGAATATATTGCCACGAAAACTCTTGATAATCCACTGGGGATAACATGCCACCCCATGAATCAAAAACCTGAACGGCATTACACCCCGCCTTTACCTTTTCTTTTAAATAGGCAATGGTGGTATCTGTAATTTTCTGTAATAATTGATGAGCAGCAACAGGATTTGTAAAGCAAAATTCTTTTGCCTTGTCAAAGTTTTTAGAACCTTGACCCTGCACACAGTAACATAAAATTGTCCATGGAGAGCCAGCAAAACCAATCAAAGGAATTTCATTATTGAGCTTTTCCTTAGTGGCTTTTATAGCCTGGTAGACATAATTTAATTCTTCTTTGACATCCGGGACAATAACATTATCAACGTCTTTTGGGGAACGTACTGGGTTAGGCAGATAAGGGCCGAAGTTTGGCTTCATCTGCACTTCGATATTCATTGCCTGTGGGATCACTAAAATATCCGAAAATAATATCGCTGCATCCATACCGTATCTACGAATGGGTTGCACAGTAATTTCACTTGCTAATTCTGGAGTTTGGCAACGTGTAAAGAAATCATACTTTGCCTTTATTTCCATAAATTCTGGTAGATACCGTCCTGCTTGACGCATCATCCAAACGGGTGGGCGCTCAACGGTTTCACCTTTTAATGCTCTTAAGAATAAGTCGTTTTTCATGATAGGTATTAGCTTTTAGCCTTTCGCTTTTAGCTATGGCATATCAGCTATTTTTAATTCTATTTATTAAGCTATTTATCATTTTTGCCTCTTTATTTAGAAGTTCAAAAATGCTTTTTAAATCTTCTTCAGATATAAATTCTAATTCTTGTGAAATAATTAATTGTGTTTCCACTTCAAAAAGTGAACCCATAGCAATTTCAAGAAACCTCTTGAATTCTAGCTCACTATTTCTACTACAACCCTCAGCTATGTTACAAGGAATAGAAATTGCGGCTCTAGTTATTTGACTCCTTAAACCAAATTTTTCTTCTGTTGGTAACTGCTGAGAAAGAATATAAATCTGCTTTACGATTGTAATTCCATTTTTCCATATATCAAGCGTTCTGAAATTTCTCATTTTTTGCCCTCAAGATTTAAAGTTAAGTTTTCCAACAGCCAACACCAACACCAACACCAACAGCCAACAGCCAACAGCTAACTCACATAATGCTCATTCACCAATTCAATCACACTTTCTACTGTCGGGATTCTAGCAACTCTAACATCATCAAATCGCTTGCGTGCAGCTTTAGCAGTGCTTTCACCGATGCAAAAAGCAATAGCATTGGCTTTATTTTTCTTTAAAAAGCTATCCACAGTTGAAGGGCTGTAAAATAATACTCCCTCAACAGGTTCTTTAAGTTGAAAAGCATCATATTTAGTTTGATAAGCCTCTATCTCATTTACAGTGATATTATTCTCATGTAAGATGTTTGGTAAATCATCCATCCTTAAGTCGCTGCAAAAATAAGTCACTTCTGTACCTTCAATATATTCTACTAAGTACTCCGCCAATTCTTTAGCATTAGCAGCCATGTGTTTTACTTTACCAATACGCTTCTCAATAAGTCTTTTGGTACGTCTCCCAACACAATAGATGTTTTTAAATTGTAACTCTGGAGCTGAAAAATTAGTCAATAAGGCTTCAACTGTATTTTTACTTGTAATAACGACATTTTGGATTTCATTACGAACGACACTTTTTGGGATGCGATTTAAACTAATTTTAATAGCATCGTTACTTTCGGCAACAACGTTATTGTGAAAGAGTGTCATTTGATCGTCAGTCAAGGTTTTGGTCGAGTAAATATTTGTTTTCTGTTCACTTCGTTTTACTTGATCTATAAGCGTTTTACCACCTTTATCAATCACATAATCTGCACAAAATTCAGCAATGCCTTCATGCTTACCTAAAGGAGCAACTTTGGCAACTTCAATTTTTCGTGTTCCATCTTTGCTTAACAAAATGCCCTTAAAATTGACCTCTTCGTTTTTTATAAAAGCTAAGGCTCCAATGGGCGCTGTACAGCCACCTTCGAGGCGATTTAAAAATTCACGTTCAATTGTGGTGCAGATTTCTGTTTCTTCATGATTAATCTCAGAACACATCGAAAGAATATCATCATCAGCCTCTAAAGCAGCAACCATTACAGCTCCTTGGGCAGGAGCAGGAATCATCCAGCTTAGGTTAATGGAATTTTCGGGTGTAAGATTTAATCGTCCTATGCCCGCTGCAGCAAATATGGCACCATTCCAATCGTTGTCTTCTAATTTCTGAAGTCGTGAATTGACATTGCCACGTAAGCCCACCACAGTATGGGTTGGGTAACGATTGAGCCATTGTGCACGACGTCGTAAACTTCCTGTAGCAATAACAGCATCCTTAGCGGATAGAAACTCTTCATTCTTTTTAAAGACTAAGGTGTCATTAACATTACCTCGTTTTAAAACCGCTGCTTGAACAATGCCTTTTGGTAATAGCGTAGGTACATCTTTTAACGAGTGGACGGCAATATCAATTTCTTCATTAAGAAGAGCGATGTCTAGAGTTTTGGTGAAAATCCCAGTAATACCAAGTTCGTATAAAGGCTTGTCTAAAACGAGATCCCCTGTAGATTTTACTGGAACTAAAACTGTTTTATGTCCAAGATGTTCAAGTTGTGCTTGTACGGCTTTAGCTTGCCACAAAGCGAGTTGGCTGTCGCGTGTGCCAATGCGAATAATTTTAGACATTCTCTTTAGTTTCTAACTGAAATATTTTTTTGATAAGCGTAAGACTTTCATCTGAAGAATTGGTGTCCTCTCTCAAATGATGAGCAAAGTGATTCGTGATTTTTTGAATGATATTATTGCTAATTAATTCTGCCTGATCTTCGTTGAAATCAGATAACTTTTTGCGTTGCGTATTCAATTCAGAATTTTTAAAATCAGTTAGCTTGTGTTTCAATGCTTGTATTGTTGGTACAAACTTTAAAGTATCTATCCAAGAATTAAAGTCGGTCATAATCTCACCAATAATCGCTTCAGCTTTTGGGATGTGAGATTTACGATTTTCTAAGGTGTCATCTGTAATCTTAGCCAAATCATCTAAATGTACTAAAGTAACATGCTCTAAATCTAAGACATCCTCATTAACATTTTTAGGAATGGATAAGTCTAAAACTAAAAGGGGTTTCTCAGTGTCAATCAGTGATTTGTAAACGGTAGGTTCGTTAGCGCCAGTAGCTACAATCACTATATCTGAAGCGTTTAATTCGGATTTAAGCTCATTAATGTCTTTAACCAAAAGATTAAATTTACCTCCTATAGCATCCGCTTTTTCTTTGGTTCTATTGATTAAGGTGATATGAGGGTTTTTGGTATGCTTTACTAAATTTTCACAGGTGTTTCTACCGATTTTACCAGTGCCAAAAAGTAAAATGTTCTTTTTGGAAACTTTAGTGACGGTATTTAAAATGTATTGGACAGAGGCAAAAGAAACAGACGTTGCGCCAGATGATAATTTAGTTTCAGTTTTTATGCGCTTACTGGCTTGTATTACGGCATTAACCAAACGCTCCATAAATGCATTTAATAATCCTTCTTTTTTAGATTGTTTAGCGCCGTACTTTAATTGTCCTATAATTTCAAAATCGCCTAAAATTTGGCTATCCAATCCAGACCCTACTCTAAACATATGAGCAATAGCGTCTTTATTTTTTAAGATATAGGCTACTTCCCTAAACTCTTCAACAGTACCTTGAGTGTTGTTGCATAAATGTTGAATAAGTTGATAAGGGTGTTCTGCAAATCCGTACAATTCTGTTCTATTACAAGTAGAAACAACTACGAGAGCTTCAACACCTTGAGATTTTGCTTGCTTGAGTAACCTTTTTTTGGCGGTGTCATCAAGACTAAAATGCCCACGGACTTCTGCGTCAGCTTTTTTATAGCTAAGACCAACGGCATAAAAATGTGTGTTTGTTTCTTGAGTCTGCATATCAAATGAGCCTTTTCAATAAAGGCAATGCAAAAATAATTGGAGTGATACAGAAAAAATAACGCTAAAAGAACTTAAAGTATCGATAGTGGTTTTTTAAGAAGATGTTTTGATAAAATATCTAGGAATACGTTATTTTAGCAGATATTTGAACGCTTTTTATCGAATTTGTTTAGAATGAATCTAAATAAAACAAAATGAAATCAGAGATAACAAAAGAAAAAAATGTCGCCAAAGGTTCTGTAGATGAAACAGTGCTTGAAGACGGCTTTTTTATATTGACGTATAAGAATGAAAGTGCTGACGTTGAAATTGTTGAGCGTAAGATAGATAGTAGCTTTATTCAGTTTCATTTTTGTAATAAAGGGTCAGCAACCTTTGTGTTTAACAACGGTAATTATCGACTAGATATAAAAAAGGAGATGTCTCTGCTACTGTACAACCCTGAACGAGACTTGCCTATTTATTTAGAGTTACAGCCAAATACAGAGATGGCTTCTCTTATCATATCCATCAAAAAATTTCACACCTTATTTTCTAAAGATGCTAATTATATTACATTTTTAACGGATGAAAATAGAAACAAAAAATACTATAAGGATGGTGTTATTAATCCGTCAATGGCTGTAGTTTTAAATCAGGTTTTAGGCTTTAATTTAAACAGTTCCATAAAGCAATTATACTTAAAAGGGAAGGCTTATGAACTATTAAGCTTGTTCTTTAATCGAAATGAAGAGGCAGACATACAGCAATGTCCATTTTTGGTAGATGAGGATAATGTGGCAAAATTAAAACAAGCTAAAGATATTATCATTGCGCAAATGGCAGAACCTCCGTCATTAAAAGAACTATCCGAAATGATTGGATTGAGTCTTAAAAAGTTAAAAGAAGGATTTAAACAAATCTATGGGGATTCGGTATATAGCTTTTTGTTTGATTATAAAATGGAGGTGGCCCGAAAATTATTAGAGTCTGGTGATTATAATGTCAATGAAGTAGGTTTAAAAGTAGGGTATAGTACGGCAAGTCATTTTATTGCAGCTTTTAAAAAGAAATATGGTACGACGCCGAAGAAGTATATTATGAATGTTCAATAATAACAATCATAATGGGACTATTATAAAATACAATGGCTCATTTCAAAAGCATTTCCTATTTGGGTCGTATCTTTGCATTTCATATCATTAAATAATGAAAAAAGGCATTTTACTGGTCAATCTTGGGTCTCCAGATTCGCCAAATCCAAAGGATGTAAAGAGGTATTTGGGAGAGTTTTTAATGGACGAGCGTGTTATCGATGTCCCATACTGGGCACGTACACTCTTAGTAAAAGGCATTATTTTAAACACACGACCAAAAGCATCAGCAAAAGCGTATCAAAAAATATGGTGGGAAGAAGGATCACCGTTGATTGTCATTTCCGAACGTCTTCAAGAGAAGCTACAAAGCAAAGTAGAATATCCTGTTGCATTGGCGATGCGCTATGGCAGTATGACCATTAAAAAAGGGCTTCAAGAATTGGTTGACCAAGGGTGTACAGAAGTAAAAACCATTCCGTTATATCCACAGTTTGCTATGGCAACTACCGAGACGATTGATGTTAAGGTTGACGAATTGGTTGCCGAACACTTTCCGCAGTTAAAAATCACTCGTACTCCAGCGTTTTATAAGCGTCAAGATTATATCAATGTACTTTCCAAAAGTATCGCTGAAAAACTTGAAGATTTAGACTATGAACATATTCTTTTCAGCTATCACGGTGTTCCTGAACGTCATATCCGTAAAAGTGATGTTACAAACGGCAACTGTAAAATGAATGGCAAATGCTGTTTTAAAATGGGCAGTCCACAACATGAGTTTTGTTACCGTCACCAATGCGAAATAACTACAGTTAACGTCGCTAAAAAATTAGGATTAAAAAACGGTACGTATTCAACAACGTTTCAATCAAGACTTGGATTTGACCCATGGTTAAAACCCTACACGGATAGAACCATTGAACGCATGGGTAAAGAAGGCATAAAAAAAATGGCTATCGTAACACCGGCTTTTGTTAGTGATTGTTTAGAAACCTTAGAAGAAATAGCAATGGAAGGTGAAGAAATTTTCCATGAAGTAGGAGGTGAGGAATTTACTGTGATTCCGTGTCTAAACGACCGTGATGATTTTACTCAAGTACTTGCAAATATGGTTGAAGAGTGGGCCTCTAAAAAAGAAGCGGTAACCACATAATGGCAAAGGTATCTTCACAAGATTTAGGGCAACAACCAATTGGAAAACTCCTTGTAAAACAAGCAGTACCTGCATCAATTGGTATTTTGGTGATGTCCTTAAACATCTTGGTCGATACCATTTTTGTTGGTAATTGGATTGGGTCTACAGCTATTGCAGCTATTAATGTCGTTTTACCAGTTTCATTTTTCATTGCCGCTTTAGGTATGGCGATTGGGGTTGGTGGCTCAAGTATTATCTCAAGGGCATTAGGAGCCAACAATCACCTTAAAGCACTAAAAACTTTTGGAAATCAAATTACCTTAACCTTACTTTTTACATTAACTTTTATCTCATTTGGGCTTTATTATATTAATGATATCATTCCGGCTTTTGGAGGTAAGGGAGCCATTTTTGAACCTGCAAAAATATATTACCGTATTGTCTTGTACGGAGTTCCAGTTCTAGCATTATGCATGATGGGAAATACCGTCATTAGAGCAGAAGGCAAGCCTAAAATGGCAATGTACGCCATGCTATTCCCATCTGTTGGAAACCTCTTTTTAGATTATGTTTTTATTAATCTGTTTGGTTGGGGAATGGAAGGTGCGGCATGGGCAACAACAGGGTCATACATTTTATGTTTTTTATTCATTCTTTGGTTTTTCATCTCTAAACATTCTGAATTAAAAATAAGCCTTCAGCATTTTGGATTAGATGTTCCAATTATAAAGGAAATAGGGTCTTTAGGCTTTGTTACCCTAAGTCGCCAAGCCATTGTTAGTGTCACCTATTTATTAATGAATAATATTTTATTTGAATTGGGTGGTGAAACGTCGGTTACGGCTTATGCTATTGTCGGTCGGATGCTGATGTTTGCACTGTTTCCTGTATATGGTATTACACAAGGATTTCTCCCTATAGCTGGCTTTAATTATGGAGCAAAAAAATATAATAGAGTCCGGTTGAGCATCAATACAGCTATAAAATATGCAGCGTTATTGTGCTCAGTTGTCTTTGTTTTTTTAATGGTTTTTCCCGAAGCCATAACCAGCATGTTTACCCAAAACAAGGAGGTGCTACATGAAACTCCTCCAGCCATGAGATGGGTTTTCGCTGCTACACCAATTATTGCAGTTCAGTTAATTGGAGCTGCCTATTTTCAAGCAGTTGGTAAAGCAATACCTGCCTTGCTTTTAACGCTCACAAGACAGGGTATTTTCTTTATCCCTTTAATACTAATACTTCCAAAATTTTATGGAGAATTAGGGGTTTGGATATCATTTCCTATTGCAGATGTATTATCTACCTTGGTTACTGGTTTCTTTCTCAACCGAGAGGTAAAGTTAAATTTACGGCCTAAGGAGACAGAGTAATTTATAATCCGTATTCAAAAATAATTCCCAGAAGCTTTGCTTATGGGTTTCCAAAAAATGTCATTCCGAACGTGATTCGGAATCTAAAGTAAAAAATTTTAACCCTTAAACATTCAATTTGATTTGCAACGAATAGAAAAGCATAAGCTTTTGTGGAAAGAAGAGTTCAAGAAATTGTTTACTTTTAGGATTCATTAACCAATCTTTTTTTGAAATGCGTTTACATATACTTTTTGTAGGTCTTTTATCTCTTTCTTTATGTTCTAATATTGAAGCCCAAAATTTCGATGAATCTCAATATGATGCTCTAGAATACAGACTAGTTGGTCCTTTTAGGGGTGGGCGATCCGCAGCTGTGACAGGTGTGCCAGGAAAACCTAATTTATTCTATTTTGGAGCTACTGGTGGGGGGATTTGGAGAACAACAGATGGAGGTCGCTCATGGGAAAATATTTCTGACGGTTTCTTTGGTGGAAGTATCGGATCTATTTCGGTTGCTAAAAGCGATGCAAATGTGATTTATGTCGGTGGTGGTGAAAAGACAGTAAGAGGAAATGTGTCTTCTGGCTATGGTGTTTGGAAATCCGTTGATGCTGGTAAAACTTGGCAGTCTATGGGATTGAAAAATTCCAGACATGTGCCTAGAATAGCTATTGATCCTAATGACCACAATATTGTTTATGCCGGTGTTTTAGGGAATATTTACAAGCCAACCGATGACCGTGGAGTCTACAAGAGTACAGATGGCGGCAAAACTTGGAAAAAAACCTTGTTTTCAAATGCACATGCTGGTGTTGTGGATTTAATAATGGATCCAACGAATCCAAGAATACTATACGCTTCAACGTGGAGAGTCCAAAGAACCCCATATAGTTTAAGTTCGGGGGGAGAAGGTTCAGCCTTATGGAAAAGTACAGATAGTGGTGAGACATGGTCTGAAATCTCTACGAAAAAAGGATTTCCTGAAGGTATTTTAGGAATTATGGGAGTTACCGTGTCACCAATAAATAACCAACGTGTCTGGGCAATGGTTGAAAATAAGGACCAAGGTGGTTTATACAGAAGTGATGACGGTGGTGATAGCTGGACACAAGTAAATAGCGAACGTAAGTTACGTCAACGCGCCTGGTACTATACGCGTGTGTATGCAGACACAGAAGATATTGATGTCGTTTACGTATTAAATGTTGCCTATCATAAAAGTGAAGACGGAGGAAGAACATTTAGTACCTATAGAGCACCTCATGGAGACCATCACGATTTATGGATAGCTCCAGAAAATTCCAAACGTATGATTATTGGTGATGACGGGGGAGCTCAAGTTACTTATGATGGAGGCGAAACATGGAGTACCTACTACAATCAGCCAACCTCTCAATTTTATAGGGTAACCACAGATAATGCTTTCCCATATCGGATTTATGTGGCACAGCAAGATAATTCAACAATACGAATTCCTCATAGAACAGATGGAAGAAGCATTTCTGAAGACGATTGGGAATCTACAGCTGGTGGTGAGTCTGCTCACATTGCAGTCGACCCTGAAAACAATGATATTGTATATGGGGGAAGTTATGGGGGTTATTTAACCCGAGTAAATCATGATAAGGGAACTGTAAGGGCAATAAATGTTTGGCCAGACAATCCCATGGGTGCAGGTGCTGAGGCTATGAAATATCGCTTTCAATGGAACTTCCCAATCATTTTTTCTAAACATAATCCTGAAAGATTGTATACATTCTCTCAACATGTGCATGTGAGTGAAAATGAAGGACAATCCTGGGATATTATTAGTCCTGATTTAACAACTAACGATCCTGAAAAGCAAAAATCTTCCGGTGGCCCTATCACGCAAGACAATACTGCGGTTGAATATTACTGTACTATTTTCGCTGCACAAGAATCTCCTTTAAAAGAAGGATTATTATGGGTTGGAAGTGACGATGGATTGATTCATGTTACACAAGATGGAGGGAATACGTGGGACAATGTGACTCCTAAAGGGATGCCTAAGTGGATGATGATTAACAGTATTGAACCTAGCTCTTTTGATGAAGGGACGTGTTATGTTGCAGGGACAAAATACAAAACGGGTGATTTTGCGCCGTATTTGTACAAAACAACAGACTATGGTAAGAGCTGGACAAAAATTACCAATGGTATTTCAGCAGAGCATTTTACAAGAGTCGTTCGTGAGGATCCAAAGATAAAAGGATTGTTGTATGCTGGTACAGAAACAGGCATGTACATTTCTTTCGACGATGGTAAAAACTGGAAACCATTTCAGTTAAACCTTCCGATTGTCCCAATCACAGATCTAACGATAAAGGATAATAACCTTATTGTGGCCACTCAAGGTCGAAGCCTTTGGATGATCGATGATTTATCAGTTATCCATCAATTGTATACTACCGATTTAAGTAAAAACACGCTCTTTAAACCAAAAGACACGTATCGCATGGGAGGTGGAAGTCGCTCAGGCAGTAAAACTGAAGGCACTAACCATCCTAATGGGGTGATGACCTATTTTAATTTAAAAGAGTATAATGAAGATGATGAGGTTTCTTTAACTTATTTTGACACTAAAGGAGATACCATTCAGTCCTATTCAACCAAAAGCAAAAAGAATAAATTAAACGTTGAAAAAGGAGCAAATCAGTTTGTATGGAATATGACTTACGATGGGGCCGAACGCTTACCGGGCATGATTCTTTGGGCAGCTAGCTTACAAGGTCCAAGGGCCGTACCAGGTGCTTATAGAGTTAGCTTAAACGTTAATGGAGATGAGCAATCCCAAGCATTTAATATCGTTGCTGATCCACGAGCGGAAAGTACAGTTGCCGAAATGCAAAAACAATTTGATTTTATACAAGATGTTAATGCTACGGTGGATAAAGCGCATAAATCTATCAAAAAAATAAGATCAATAAATAAACAGCTTTTAGCATTTCAAAAGCAATACAAAGGAGATGATAATGTTAAGGACTTACTGGAAAAAGCCAAAACCTTGGAGGAGCAATTGTCTGAAATTGAAAAGGCTTTGTACCAAACAAAAAATAGAAGTAATCAAGATCCATTAAATTTCCCTATTAAATTAACAGATAAGTTAGGTGGATTAAACTCATTAACCAGACGTGGTGATTTTCCGCCAACAGATCAGGCTATTGCTGTAAAAAATGAATTGACAGGCAAAATCAATAAGCAGCTCGATACCTTTAATACACTTCTAAGTGATGAGGTAAAAGCTTTTAATGCTGCTTTTAATGATAAAGGCTTGAATTATCTGTTTGTTGAGGATTAATGGAATATTACAACTACATAAAATCCCTGCACCTCATTTTTGTGATTACTTGGTTTGCTGGGCTATTTTACATACCACGTTTAATGATCTATCAAATTGAAGCCTATCACAAACCTTCTCCTGAAAAGGAAATATTAGGGAAACAACTAAAATTAATGGCTAAGCGACTGTGGTATATCATTACGTGGCCTTCGGCAATTTTAGCCACATTTTTTGCAGTTTATTTAGTAGTATTACTACCTACTTGGTTAGATCAAGGTTGGATGCAAATTAAACTTGGCTTTGTTCTGTTGCTTTTTATTTACCACGGGATGACCCATGTTTACTTTAAACAACTTCAAAAAGATGTGGTTAAAAAATCATCTAACTTTATGCGGGTATGGAACGAAGGTGCTACTTTCATTTTGTTTGCTGTTGTCTTTCTGGTTATTCTGAAAAACGCTATTAATTGGATTTTTGGGGTCATAGGAATTTTGGTATTAGGCATTTTATTGATGCTTGGCTTTAAATTGTATAAGCGCATTCGAGAAAAGAATCCAGAGGCCTAAAAAACTCTACATACTTTGGTGCGATTATTGCTATATTTAGTCCAATGTTAATTTTTTGAATGAAGACAAAAAAACTTTCCCTTCGAGGACGCATCTTTTTATCCATGATTTTATTGGTATTGTTAGCCTCCGTGCTTATTGCGGCTGTAACTATTTATCAATATAATGAAGAAGCTCAAGATTATCACAAAGAGCGCTTAGAGCGTAAGGAAGAGAACATTCGAGAGAGCATCAAATACACCATAAAGGAAACCACCTATGAGGTTAAGACTGAAAACATTCCTCTTATTTTTAAGGATGAGATTTTTGAAATTGCCAATATTCACAAGCTTCAAATTAATTTATATTCACTAGAAGGGGACTTGTTGAAATCTTCAATTCCAGCCTTACAAACAGATAGTTTGGCAATTTGTTTAGAGTCAGAGGTTCTTAATACACTTGCGAATACTGCAGACCATAGATACGTTCGTAAAAAAGAAGAAAACGGACAAGTCTTTCAATCATCATATACATATATCACGGATGAAAAATTCAAAAATATTGCTATTTTAAACCTACCATATCTAGAGAATGATGATTTCTTAAGTAAAGAGCTGAATGAGTTTTTGTTACGTTTAGGCTATGCTTATCTTTTTATGATATTAGCAGCTATAGTCTTTGCATATTTTGTTTCAAAATATATTACGCGATCACTGAAAACCATTAGCGATAAAATGAACGAGATTCGTCTCGAAAAGCGCAACAAAAAGATAGAAATAGGGTCGTCGTCGGAAGAGATTGAAACACTTGTTAAGTCTTACAATAGTATGATTGATGAGTTAGAAGAAAGTGCTGTTAAATTAGCAACAAGTGAGCGGGAGCAGGCATGGCGAGAAATGGCAAAACAAGTGGCACACGAAATCAAGAATCCATTGACCCCAATGAGGCTGAGTGTTCAAAGCTTTCAACGTAAGTTCGACCCTGAAGATAATAACATCCATAAAAAAGTTGAGGAGTATAGTAATACCCTCATTCAGCAGATAGATATGATGAGTTCTATTGCCTCAGCCTTTTCAAATTTTGCCAAAATGCCTGCCCAGCAAAGTGAAGTGCTAAATGTGGTACAGATTGTAAAAATGGCATTAGATATTTTTAACGAGCATTATATTTCGTTTGAAACCGAAGAAGAAGAAATCATTGCTAAGTTTGATAGAACACAACTCATTAGAGTAGTGACCAATTTAGTAAAAAATGGTATTCAGGCTATCCCAGACGACCATCCAAACCCAGAAATTAAAGTCTCTGTTTCAACTGAAAATGAAAATGTATTGATCGCTATTGAAGACAATGGTCATGGTATAACGGAAGAGAATGAAGATAAAGTGTTTGAGCCAAAATTCACGACCAAATCTAGCGGCATGGGCCTTGGGTTGGCGATGGTAAAAAACATAGTCGAAGCCTATAATGGCACTATTAAATTTGAATCTAAAGTTGGGGAAGGCACTACTTTTTTAGTAGGCTTTCCAAAAGAATGACATATAGTTTCAAATAGTCTTTTATTTCGAGCGAACGCGTGTCGTTGGAGCTTTAGCTTAAGCATAGTCGAGAAATCTCATTATCTTCGAAGAATACTTTAACTTTCTCAACATTATGAATTACGAAAATATTCTCTTAAACACGTCCAATGGTATAGCAACAATTATCATTAATAGACCAAGCAAACTAAATGCGCTCAATAGAGCAACCATTCAAGAGCTTCATAATGCATTTAAAGATGCCGATTCCGACAGGGATATTAAGGTCATTATATTAACCGGTAGTGGGGAAAAAGCTTTTGTGGCAGGTGCTGACATTAGTGAATTTGCAGATTTTAATGTTAAAGAAGGAGGAAAATTGGCAGCTAAGGGACAAGAATTGTTATTCAACTTTGTTGAAAACCTGAGTACTCCAGTAATCGCTGCAATTAATGGTTTTGCGCTTGGTGGTGGATTGGAATTAGCGATGTCTTGTCATTTTAGATTGGCAAGTGCCAACTCCAAAATGGGCTTACCAGAAGTGTCTCTCGGAGTGATCCCCGGTTATGGAGGTACGCAGCGTTTACCACAATTGGTTGGCAAGGGTAGAGCTATGGAGATGATTATGACTGCAGGCATGATAGATGCTACTCAAGCTTACAACTATGGTTTGGTCAATCATGTTACAGAACAGGATGAGTTATTACCAATGGCAGAAAAGATAGCAAGTAAAATTATGAGAAACTCATCTGTTGCTATTACCCAAGCCATTAATGCCATTAACGCCAATTTTAAAGAAGGAGTTGACGGTTTTAAAGCGGAAATTGAAGCTTTTGGAAATTGTTTTGGTACTGCTGATTTTAAGGAAGGCACCTCTGCTTTTTTAGAAAAACGAAAGGCGGACTTCCCTGGGGAATAAGTGATTTATGAGAAAGATCATATTCTTAATTATTACCATTCTTTACTCACTTTCTGTTGGAGCTCAGTTTGAGTGGACACCAGCAAAGGTGATTTTTAATGACGGAAGCTCAAGCAGAGGATTCGTTAAATTTCCAAAACATTCAGGTGGGTTAATATCTATAGGAAGTACAAAAATTAAATTTAGAAAAAAGCGAAAATCAACGACAGAAAAATTCGGAAATGAATCTGTAGAGGAAGTGGTTTTTGGTGATGAAGAATTTACTACAGCTCACTTTAAGTATGTGCCAATTAAAAAGAATAAATATGTATTGATGGAATTGATTATTGAAGGGAAGGTTAATCTTTTTAAAAGAACTGTTTTAAAATCGACTAGCACTCCTTCAACTAACCCCGTAATTCCTCAAAATGTAACTTATTATGATGACACTCAGTTTTTCCTTTTTAGAAATGATGGAGAAAAAGCTAAATTGATTGCTGGACCAAATAGCATAGGATTATTTAGTGCTAAGGCTCAGAAATATTTTGATGATTGTCCTAAAATACTAGAATATATAGAGGCAGGCTTATATAATATTGAAGATTTAGTACAATTGGTAAAAGATTATAATCTCTTGTGCGATTAATAGCCTTTATAAATCGTTAATTATGATTTCCTTATCATAAGTTAATCTTACATTTTTCTATCTTCAAGATCTAAGTCAATCAATATGCTTTATCATGGATAGAAATTACACTTCAATAGACAGGAGAACGGCCATTAAAACATCGGCCTTAACGGCATTAGGACTTGCAATTCCAAATGTTATATTTTCTAATAGCCAAAACAATACTTTCAATACAGGTTCTTTAAGAACTGAGGTTCCTAAACATTTTCCAAATATAGATCCAGAAATTGTAGCTGAGGTTGTTGGCAGATCACATGCGGACATAGATAGAGTTAAAGAGTTGGTTGGTGGCCGTCCAGAGCTTGCACGTTCGGTTTGGGAATGGAGATTCGGAGATTTTGAGTCTGCAATTGGAGCAGCTTCGCATGTTGGAAGACGAGATATTGCCTTGTATTTAATTGAAAAAGGAGCACGACCTACCCTTTATACTTTCGCTATGTTGGGGGCTTACGAAACCGTAAAATCTATGATTGAGTTTTCACCAGGGATTCAAAAAAATTGTGGACCACATGGCATCAGTTTGCTCAGCCATGCTTATGCAGGTGAACGTATGAAGGATAGCATGTCTTTAAAAGAAAAAGACAGCCTCAAAAGAACTATTGATTATCTAGAATCTTTGGGGGATGCCAATGGGGAAACCTATATAGATGTCAGTCCTAAAGACCAAGAAAAATATTTGGGTGATTACAAATATGGGTCAGGAGACAAGGAAGGCTTTACTGTGGCTGTTAATATGAGAAAGTTATTGTCTTTAGCACCTTTAGGCGGTTTTGGCGGTGCTATTTATAAAGTTGCTGAGAACAAATTTATTTACAATGGAGCACCCTCTGTGACTATTTCTTTTAATATTGAGAACGACATTGTTAAATCCCTTACACTTTCAGAACCAGGATTAGAGGTGATAGCGACAAAACAATAATTGAAAACTCTTCTTACAAAATTTGTGGATAAGCAAACGCGTTATTAACAGGATTTGGAAAAATGAATACCTAATTTTAAAGTTCTCTTTTATTTTTTTTTCTGTTATATGAGTTCCAAATCAGTTATAAAAGGCCGTGGTGCCCAAAAAAATGTTCACAATCGTTTTTTTGAACTTTCGCATGAAATGCGCAATGATTTTTTAGAGTTTTGCGAAAAGGAAGGAGAAATTGTAGACAAAAACAAAACCCTTTACTTACCCGTATTTCCCAAAACAATTGTCAATAAAGTGACTAGCCCTGATGTGGGTATGGCCTACTCCATGAACATGTATCAAGGCTGCGAACATGGGTGTATCTATTGTTATGCGCGCAACAGTCACGAATATTGGGGGTATAGTGCAGGCTTAGATTTTGAACGACGTATCCTCGTAAAAAAAGACGCTCCAAAACTGCTTGAAGACTTCTTAAAAAAGAAAAGCTGGAACCCACAAACCATTGTTATGTCGGGCAACACCGATTGTTACCAGCCTGCCGAAAAGGAATTTAAAATTACACGACAATGCCTTAACGTATTTTTAAAATACAGGCACCCAGTTGCAATTATCACTAAAAACAGTTTAATACTTCGAGACTTAGATATTCTGAAAGCGTTGGCGGAAGATAATCTTGTTGCAGTAAACATATCCATAACATCTTTATCAGAAACAACGCGTCGTATTTTAGAGCCAAGAACGGCAACTATAAAAAAACGATTGCAAGTTGTAAAGGAGCTAAGTGACAATGGTATCCCAGTAAATGTAATGTTAGCACCGATTATCCCTTCTATCAATAGCCATGAGATTTTACCATTGGCAAAAACCGTTTCGGAACATGGAGCGTTGAGCATTGCACATACTATCGTTAGGTTGAATGGTGCTATAGGATCTATTTTTACAGACTGGATTCATAAAACATTACCCGATAGAGCCGAAAAAGTTCTACATCAAATTGAAGATTGCCATGGTGGCACTTTGAATGAGAGTCGCTTCGGAATAAGAATGCGTGGTGAAGGGAAAATTGCTGGCCAAATCAATGATCTATTGAAGTTGGCAAAGTTGAAATATTTTAGAGATACCTCTATGCCAAGTCTAAACACCTCATTGCACAGACACTATAAAACTGGCCAAATGTCTTTGTTTTAAAAAGAAAAAGGCGAGTCTTTAAGGACTCACCTCTTTCCAAATTAACTAAACTAAACTAAAATTTTATAGGTTAAAATATGATGTGTACTTTCTATCGTTTGCATTTAGAACTACGGAATAATAACCGCTTTTACTTGGGTCTAAAGTGTATATGCGCTCAAAAACTTCTTTGCCCTCGCTAGTCTCGGAGTAGATTTCTTTACCTTCATAATAAATCTTAACGCTCAAGGCATCATCCGTTAATGCCAATTTAGAGACTAAAACTTTGTTCTTTTCATGTCTTATTAAAGGCTTGTAAAATAAGGTTGCAGTGTCTTCCAAAAATGTTACATTATTATTAGCTACAGCTATTTTTAAGGATTTTACTTCAAAATCATGACTTGTCTCAATTGTGTAGAGTCCATCTTTAAGATTAGTAAAATCAAAATTTTGGGTCAACAACGCATTTTTTGAAACGATTTCTGAATAAATAACACCTCCATTAGCATTTTTAACTGTTAAATGCGATCCTTTTTTTATAGTTTTGATTTTAATTTCGTTAGAAAATACATTTGGGGTGCTTTCTAAAGTTGTTCCTGCGTAACTTGCTGTTAATCCTAACAACATAGCTACAGTAAAAATTGTTTTTTTCATAGGTTCTGTGTTTTTCATTGTATTAATGATTTACACTACAAATTTATGGTAGGAATTATCCTTAAAAAACATAGATTTTAATCAATTTATGTTCAATATTAACTTAATAATTTCTTAACACACGCACATTGGTTAAAATAGCACACATTTAGGATAATTGATTATATAAAAATTGCAATGCATCAATTACCTTTGTAATTAATAAGCTCAACATGAACAACAGGAAGCCTACTTTAGAAAAAATCAGCCCTCAGTTTGGGAGTTCTATTTTTATTAGAAAGCATGAAGCTTACATAGGTGAGAATAAACCTTTTTGGCATTTTCATCCCGAAATAGAATTGGTGTATGTTAACAAAGGTCAAGGAAAGAGACACATTGGTAACCATATTTCTTACTTTAACAACAGTCAGCTGTTACTCATAGGATCTAACTTACCTCATAATGGATTTACCGATAGATTGACCATCAATGGGTCAGAAACTATAGTTCAGTTTAAACCAGAATTTTTAGGAGAGCACTTTTTTGATATCCCAGAAATGGACGCTATTAATAAATTGCTCGAACGCTCTAAAAATGGTCTGCTGTTCGGTGTAAAAACAAAGAATAAAATTGGGCAAAAGATTGAAAAATTAGCCGAAAAAGAAGGGTTTAAAAAAATATTAATTCTGTTAGAAGTCCTTCATGTTTTAGCAAAATCAAAAGACTATACACTACTTAACACAGATGGTTTTTCATTTGAAGCAGAACCTCAGGACAGTGCTAAAATCGATATTATATACAAATACGTCAATAAAAATTTTACTGAACACATTACATTAGATGAGATTGCAGATAAGGTTAGTATGACGGTGCCTGCATTTTGTCGCTACTTTAAAAGAGTTACAGGTAAGACCTTTACTAAATTGGTTAACGAATACCGCGTAGTACATGCAACTAAGCTTTTATCTGAAAGTCAAATGAATATTACGGACATCTGCTTTGAGTGCGGTTTCAATAATTTTTCGCATTTCAATAAAATATTCAAGGAGATTACGGGAAAAAGTGCATCGAAATACAGAAAAGAACTAAAGAAAAGTATCGCTTAATGTTAGCGATAGAGTAATGAGTTATTTTTTGCCTTCCCACTCAGCATAAAATTGTTTTAGAAACCCCTCCATATAGTTATGCCTATCAGACGCAATTCGCCTCGCTGTTTTGGTATTCATTTGGTCTTTAAGCAACAGCAGTTTTTCATAAAAATGATTAATGGTCGGTGCAGTTGATTTTTTATAGTCTTCCTTAGTTAAGTCGAGGTTTGGCTCAATATCTGGATTGTACATTTCCCTGTTTTTAAAGCCCCCGTAATTAAAGCAGCGTGCAATACCAATTGCACCAATAGCATCTAAGCGATCTGCATCTTGGACTACTTTGAGCTCTTCTGAAGAGAATCTTTCAGCGTCTTCTAATGAGTTTTTAAAGGACATGTTTTCAATGATCTTAATCACATGTTCAATAACTGCACTATCAACATTATTTTGAAACAGAAAAGCCCTAGCTTTTCTAGGACCAACAGTCTCGTCTCCATTATGGAATTTACTATCTGCAATATCGTGCAGTAAAGCAGCTAATTGCACCACAAGCACATTGACATTTTCTTGTTTAGAAATGAGGAGCGCATTTTTATAAACACGTTCTGTGTGAAACCAATCATGCCCTCCTTCTGCATTTTTGAGTTCTTTTTTTACAAAATCTTTAGTTATGTCTATAAGTTCTTGTTCTGTCATACTTCCACAGCTTCGGATATTTGTTTTTCTAAATCTTTTATGAGCAATTTATGGTCTGTATGATGGTTAAGCTCAATAGGCCGATGGACTATAAATTTTATGTGGGCACCGATCCCCATTGGGAATTTTCCATAGCGCAATGTTCGCCAAGAATTATTAATAGTAATGGGAACTATTATTGCATCCGGAATATGCTGAAACATGGTTAAGAGACCACGGGTTTTAAAAGGTTTAGGATGTCCGGTTCTACTTCTGGTACCTTCGGGAAAGATGACTGCAGCCCAGTTATTTTCTTTTATGCGTTTTGCAAATTTTTCAATCGCCTCAATGGATTTAATGGGTTCTTTTCTATCAATTAATACTGAACCGCCATGACGCAGATTATAAGACACACTCGGGATTCCTTTCCCTAATTCCTTTTTACTCACAAATTTTACATGATGCTTTCTCATATACCACATTAGCGGGGATATATCGTACATGCTTTGATGGTTAGAAACAATGATTAATGGCCGATTTATTGGAATATTATGAGGATTTGTAAACTGAAAACGTGTGCCTAAAATATGTAAACAACGCACCAGAAAAAACTGTAGCCAATCCACACTTATTTTATGAGCTTTGTAGCCAAAGACATTAAAGCAGACCCATTGAATAGGATGAAAAATAACTAATATTAACCCAAAGCAGATAAAATATAATATAGAAAGTGGGTATGCTAAGAGTTTTCTCATTTTGTAAAAATAGGGAAAGTGAAAACAAAAAAAACTGTCATTTGAAAAGTATAAAGATTTCTAGACTTTTCAAATGACAGTAATTCTGATTTTGTTGAAACTTCAGTCTTTAGACTTCACGCTTCTTACTTCTTAGCAATGATCATTGTAGGCATCCATAAGGTTTTCTGCAATTAATTCTGCAGGTCTACCTTCAATATGGTGACGCTCTAGCATGTGAACCAATTCCCCGTCTTTAAATAATGCCATACTTGGTGAGCTAGGAGGAAACGGTACCATCTGTGCTCTTGCCGCATCAGTAGCTTCTTTATCAACACCTGCAAAAACAGTAACCAAATGGTCAGGTTTTTTTGCATTTTGTAAGCTCATACGAGCACCTGGCCTTGCATTAGCTGCGGCACATCCACAGACTGAGTTTACAACAACTAATGTTGTTCCTGTTTTATTTAATGCTGATTCAACAGCTTCTGACGTATGCAATTCTTCAAAACCAACGTTCGTCAAATCTTCACGCATTGGTTTTACTAATTCTGCTGGATACATAGTTGCAATTTTTTAATTAACATATTTAAAGTACAAAGATACCAAATGTGTAACAAATGCCTTAAGCTAAACACTAACAAATAGTATATTTGCACATTCAAAAAATCTATAGTAAAGAATGAGTTTTTCAAAATGGATAGGTGCTGCATTAGGTTGGTCTTTTGGGGGCCCGATAGGAGCGATTATTGGTATGGCCTTAGGTGGACTTGTCGATGGCATTACAGATGGTGATGGCCAACCCTTAATTGGTGAACGGAGAAGGAATAGAAGAGGAAAAACATACCGGCAGCGTACAGATTATAATAGGCAACGTCCACAAACTCAATCTGGTGATTTTGAAGTTAGCTTATTGATATTAGCTTCAATTGTTATTAAAGCAGATGGGAAGCAAGACCAACGAGAATTGGATTATGTGCGCCAACAATTCACTAATATGTATGGTAAAGAACGCGCTAATCATGCCTTTAAGCTTTTTAAGAATATTACCAAGCAAGATATTTCTACAAGGCAGGTTTGTAACCAAATAAGACGTATGATGGACCACCCATCTCGTTTACAGCTACTTCATTTTTTATTCGGTATTGCTAAGGCTGATGGTTTTGTAACTGAGGATGAATTGCGACAGATATATACCATAACAGGTTACTTAGGCATTAGTAATAAGGATTTTGAAAGCATTAAGGCGATGTTCTATAACAGCAGTGATAATGCCTACAAAATTCTAGAGATTTCTAAATCTGTTTCAGATGATGAGGTAAAGAAGGCATATCGCCAAATGGCTAAAAAATACCATCCGGATCGTGTTGGGCATTTAGGCAAGGAACACCAAGAAGGAGCCGAAGAAAAGTTTAGACAAGTACAAGAAGCCTACGAGCATATTCAAAAAGAGCGAGGGTTTAAATAGAGTGTTCAGCTTTAAGTTGCAGTAGGCAGTTTATAAAAGAAAGCTTAGAGGATTCTTCGCTATCGCTCTGAATTACAAATTATAATGCCTAGGTCCTTCAGAAGGAATGTAGTAACTGAAGAATCTAAAATCGTCAATCTAAAATTAATTTATCCTCTAAACAGAAAGAAATCATCTTTCATGTCTTCAATTTGAGCATCCTCATTGGTAATGATGTAGTCAATAGCTTTTGATGTGAACTCGTCACCTTTTTGTGTTAAAGAAACAATATGGTTTTCAATATGAATCATATTGTTCTTCAGAGCTAAATCCAATACAGTTTTAGAACGCACTTTTTGCCAATTGATATGTTCGTTAAGATGTTTTACATGGCGTTCCGAAATTTCATCATGGTTTTTTAAATGCAATAAAAATGTGAGCAAGGACACTTCTGTACGTTGTTGTTTTTCTCGAAACATTACGGCTATAACTCCTTTACTTGGAGCAAATAAATACACAACTAAAAAGAGTAGCCCCAAGACTGTGGTTATTGATCCTGCAATAGAAGCATCTAACCAATGCGCAACCCAATACCCTAAAATTGCACTGAATACGCCAAACAACACAGAAAGGCCAATCATTTTTTTAAGGTCTGTTGTCAGTAAGTATGCAGCGGCGGGAGGTGCAATCATCAATGCTACAACTAAAATAGCACCAACAGCTTCAAATGCACCAACAGTTGTTACAGAAGACACTGACATTAATCCGTAATGTATTAATGCGGGTGAAAACCCAAGTGAAGCAGCAAGACCTTTGTCAAATGTGCTGACTTTTAATTCTTTAAAAAAGGCGAATAATAAAGATAGCGTTATCACTAAAATAGCTCCAATAATCCATAATGATTTTGGCCCTAAGTCCATTCCGTTGATGAGTAGCCTATCAAACGGAGCAAAAGCCAGTTCACCCAAAAGCACAGCATCCACATCCAAGTGAACATCATTAGCGTTTTTGGCAATCATAATAACTCCAATACTAAATAATGCGGGGAACACCAAGCCAATAGCGGTATCTTCCTTTACTAATCCTGTTTTTTGAATATACTCAACAAGAACCACTGTAACAATTCCAGACAATGCAGCCAATAGAATTAATAGTGGGGAATTTAGGTTATGGGTGATAAAAAAACCTATGACTATGCCTGGAAGAATGGAGTGGCTAATAGCATCACTAATCATGGCCATTTTTCTGAGCACCAAAAATGTTCCAGGTATCGCACAAGCGATGGCCACAAGGCTGGCAATAATCTGTATTTCTAATTGCGCATTACTCATCCTCTTCTGATTGTTGATTATATAAATTCGCCGCAGTAGTAAACCCATTTTTGGTTAAACTCCACATATTTCCCTCAATAGTGACATAGCCTTTGTCCACTAATTTTTGAAGTGTACTTTTAGTATAACCTTGAAAATTATTCAATATTTTAATGGTATGCGGATGAGAAATATCTTCATGGCTGTCTGCAATATGATACATAAACGCAAGAGTTTTATGAAGCTCCAAGTCTCTTCTGTTTTTGATAACTCTTATTTGTTTAAATAATAAGCCTCTTGATGGTGAAAAAATAAAAGAAACAATAACAAACACACCTGCAACAAGCACAATTACAGGACCAGTTGATAAATTGTTTTGACTTGCACTGATTGCTGTCCCAAACACTCCAGAAAATGCTCCAAATAATGCTGCTAAAAAGACCATCACGGATAAACTATTTGTCCATTGTCTCGCAGCGGCAGCTGGCGCTAAAAGCATAGCACTCATCAATACAACTCCAACAGTTTGAAGCCCCAAAACTATCGCCAATACAATAAAACTGGTAATCAACACATCAATAGTTTTTGTATTAAAGCCTAATGTTTTGGTGTAATCGGCGTCAAAAAGTAGAATTTTAAATTCTTTCCAGAATAACAGCATAATTACTAAGCATATACCTGTAACTATTGCCATCATCCAAACGTCAGATTCAACAAGTGTAGCGGCTTGACCAAATAAATATTTATCTAATCCAGCTTGATTAGCATTGGGTTGTTTCTGTATAAACGTTAACAACAACATACCAAACCCAAAAAACAGAGAAAGTATAAGCCCTAGAGCGGTATCTGACTTTAAATGTGTTTTTGATACAATACCTCTTATCCAGAAGGTACCGATAAGACCACTAATCAATGCACCTATTAACAATGTGTTGGTGTCCTTAGCTCCAGTTAATAAAAACGCAATGGCTATCCCGGGTAACGCTGCATGAGAAATAGCATCACCCAAAAGGCTTTGTTTTCTAAGCACAGCAAAACTGCCCAGCATACCTGTTACAGCTCCCAATATGGCGGTACCAAGCGTTATGGTTCTAAGTGTGTAGTCTGTAAAGACGAGTTGTATGTATTCTTGAATGTCCATTCTGTCATCCTGAACTTGATTCAGGATCTCTCATTATTTTTAATTTTCTGATGTAATAGAAACTTCACTTTTAGTTTTTATTAATATTGGTAGGGATTGCGACTGAAAACTGCCTACTATTTTCACTCTTGAATACTCACTTTATAATTAATGCCGTAGGTCTTCGTTAAATTATCATCATTAAAAATATCCTTAACAGGTCCAGTGGCAATCTTTTTCACATTTAAAAAGGTCACCCAGTCAAAATATTCTGGGACTGTTTGTAAATCGTGATGCACAACAATAACCGTTTTGCCAGCCTTTCGGAGTGCTTTTAAGATGTTGATGATGGCTATTTCTGTTGACGCATCTACACCTTGAAAAGGCTCATCCATAAAATAGATAGCAGCATTTTGAACCAAAGCTCTCGCCAAAAATATACGTTGTTGCTGCCCTCCAGACAGTTGACTTATCTGCCTATTCTTAAAGGATAGCATCCCAACTTTTTCTAAAGCCTCAAGAGCTTCTTTTTTCTGCTTTTGACCAGGTCTTTTTATCCAGCCTAAACTACCATAAGTCCCCATCATTACAACATCTAAAGCAGTTGTTGGAAAATCCCAATCGACACTCCCTTTTTGTGGTACATAACCCACTAAAGACCGTTGTTTGTCATAGGGCTTTCCATAGATAGAAACACTTCCTGCGATGGGTTTTAATATGCCCAATATAGATTTTATAAGTGTTGACTTTCCTGCTCCGTTCGGACCAACAATCGCCATCAGAACACCTTCTGGGATTTCTAAATCTATATCCCAAAGCACAGGCTTGTAGTTATAGGCCACCGTTAAATCATCAACTTTTACTGCAATATTATTCATCATTTGAGTGCATTAACAATAGTCTTGACATTGTATTCAAACATGCCAAGGTATGTCCCTTCTACAGTTCCTTTACTCCCTAAAGCATCTGAGTATAATGTACCTCCAATTTCAACATTATGATTTTTGGATTTTACAGCCGCTTGTAAGGCTTCAATTGTACGTCTTGGCACTGAACTCTCTACAAATATGGCTTTAATGTCATTCTCAATAATAAAGGCGGCCAAATTCTGAACATCCTGCACACCAGCTTCAGTTGCAGTAGAAAGTCCTTGAAGACCAACAACCTCGAATCCGTAGGCTTTTCCGAAATAATTAAAAGCATCATGAGCGGTCACTAAAATTCGTTTTTCCTTCGGAAGCGTTTCTATTATTGTGTTAACTTTTGTTTTTAGCTCCTCTAATTTGGTGAGGAAACGAGCTTCGTTTTCTTTGAAAAATTTTGCATTTTCTGGATCTTTTTCTGACAACACTGAAGTGACCTTTGTGGTGAATTGTTTAAAATAATCAATATCGAACCATACATGAGGATCATAACTCGATGCAAAATAATCTGAACCGATGAGTGTGGTTTTATCGATTTCATCGGCTAGAGCAATTGGTGTTTTTGTGCTACTCCCCATTTTCTCAAAGACTTCAACTAATTTTCCTTCGAGATGTAACCCGTTATAGAAAATGACATCCGCATTCACCAATTTGGTGACATCGCCTTCACTGGCTTTATACAAATGAGGATCTACTCCGCTACCCATAAGTCCTTGCACATCAATCGCATCACCACCTATAGTTTTAACCAAGTCTGTAATCATGGTTGTCGTTGTGACGACGTTTAATCTTCCAGAATTTTTGGTGTCATTTTTACATCCAAAAACCAGAGAGCATATTGACAAGAGAATTACATATTTTTTCATTTATAAATTTTTAGGTGTTGGTAAAATTCTAAAACTGGCTCCGAGGCCCACTAAAAGATCTTGCCCTTCTGTAATGCTTGTGCCAAAATAGACATCGAACTGTAGGTCTTTGCATGCCAAATACGTAAAACCTGCATCCCAATAATGGTTTGCCGAGCTATCCTCTGGAAGGTCGCCATAAACCTCTGCATACAGTCCCCATTTATCGGTAATACTATATCCGTAAGCTAAAGTATAAATAGCTGCAGCCTCGGGAGAATCATTACCCCATTGTGCACCAATATTATAGCCTAAGCTAGATTTTTCGCTAAGCGTATGTGATAAGGAAAATCTAAAATCGACCCCTGTATATTCTGGTCTGTAATCTGTAGAAGCACTAAAAACAGGAAACACATGCCCTATTAAGGCCATCTCTGGCATAAGACCATCTTCTTCGGCAATATCTAATTTAACACCTAACAAAAGAGGAGTTAATCCACTAGTAACATTATCGAGTTTGCTGCCATCAATTTTGGTGACTCCTTCAACAAAATTCCAACCTAATCGAAACTCTAGATTCTCTAGTAAACCATAACGAATGAGCATGGTATTGTATGTGTACTCTTCTGACTGTATATTGTTTTCTTCGAAAGAGGTGTATAACCCTCCTGTTTCGAATTGAAGCACACCTTTACCAACTGTTGAAGAAGCCTCAGTGGCATCTGGTCTGTCCGTAACTAAAGCTTCAGTTTCATTGGTTTCTTGAGCAATTAATGATTGTGCTGACAAAGCTATTAATACGAGGTAACATTTGAATATTGAATTAGTTAGTTTCATTGACATATATTATTTGAGTAAAATCTTGGTTTAAAACGATGTTGTTATTATTGATTGATATTTGAGTCATTTTTGAGTTGAGAAACTGTTTGACAACCGTTAGTTGATTGCCATATTTAATACCATTCTCAGCACAAAACTCAAAGAACTCTTTGTCTTCACTTAGTAATCTTGAAATAATATAGGTTTGCCCTTCTTCTGCGTTTAAAAGTGAGATAGAAGTATCGGTGGTTGTAATTTCACCTTTAGCATTTGGTATTGGGTCTCCGTGGGGATCAAACTTTGGATGCCCCAAATACTCGCTAATTTTTTCAGCTAAAAAATCTGAGGTTTCATGTTCTAATAATTCAGCTTCACGATGAATCTCGTGTAATGACATGTTAAACATTTTATGAAGCAAGGCTTCCCAAAGGCGATGTTTACGTACTATGTTAAGTGCCATTTTCTCACCAGCTTCAGTCAACTGAAGGGCTTGGTACTTTTCATAATTAAGCAAGCCTTTAGAAGCTAGTTTCTTGGCCATATCGGTTGCCGCAGCATTAGATATGCCTAGTTTACCGGCAATGTTACCAGGTTTGGTATCATTAACATCATGATTTTCGTTTTTGTAAATAGCCTTTACAAAGTTCTCTATGGCGACTGACATTTATTTTAGCTTTAAATATTTTTTAAGTACGCTTAAAAATTTTTCAAATGTAACTAAAAAAATCAATTTTTGGAATTAAGAAAAGCTTTTATTGAAAAAAGTAGAATAATTTCTATTCCTAACGAAAAGATTATGGTAATAAATTGAAATCCAAAGATGACCTTTTGGATTAAGGCTATTAAGATGAAAAGACTAAAAATAAATAATCCACCTACAAGGTCTTTTTTGAAGAGTTTAGAGTTGAATTTATAATCTAAATAATACCCTATAAGAATAATTAATAACCCCAATATTATCTTTATTAAGAATGAATTCTTATTAAAGATAAAATAAAATTAATGACACCCACAATCATCAGTTCCACAACCAGAAGCTGACTTTTTCTTGGGCAGCCAAACATACGTTCTGATTAAAAACAATACAGCAATCGCTAGAGCCGAAAAAGCTAATATGTTTTGAAGAATGGTATTCATGTTATTTTAATATTTGAAATGCTATTAATGCTATAATATAAGCAAAAGCACTCATTATAACTAATTGTAGGGTAGGCCATTTCCAGGAGTTAGTTTCACGTTTCACAATGGCTAAGGTACTCATGCATTGCATGGCAAAGGCATAAAAGAGGAGTAAGGAAATTCCTGACGCAAAATTGAATAACGGCCCGCCCAATATGGGGTTGACTTCACCGGCCATTCTATTTTTTATAGTTTCTTCCTCATCACTACCAACACTATATATGGTGGCTAATGTACCAACAAAAACTTCCCGTGCCGCAAACGAACTGACAATAGCGATACCGATTTTCCAATCATAACCCAAAGGTCTGATGGCAGGCTCAATAGCACGACCAGTAATACCTATAAATGAATGTTCAAGTTTATAGGATGCTATTTCTTGTTGTAATTCGGAATCACTAAGATTGTCAGATTGATATTTCTCAGTGACAATTTCTTCAGCATTGTTAAAGTCATCTCCAGGACCATAAGATGCTAAAAACCAAAGAATAATTGAGATGGCTAAGATGATTTTACCTGCACCAAACACAAATGATTTTGTTTTTTCGAGTACTGTTAGGGTGACGTTTTTAAAAAGCGGCAGTTTGTAATTTGGCATTTCTACCACAAAGAACGTTCGGCTTTTTATTTTTAAGATTTTATTCAGTGCCCAAGCAGAAAGAATAGCCGCTCCAAAACCTATAAGGTATAAAAGCATCAATGTTAAGGCTTGATACCCTAAACCAAAAAAGCGCCCTTCAGGAATAACTAAGGATATTATAATTAAATACACTGGTAACCGTGCGGAACAAGTAGTAAATGGAGTAACCAAAATGGTAATAAGCCGTTCTTTCCAGCTTTCGATATTACGGGTTGCCATAATTGCAGGGATGGCACAGGCTGTACCCGAAATTAAGGGCACCACACTTTTTCCACTAAGTCCAAAACGTCGCATTATCCGATCCATTAAAAAGACCACGCGGCTCATATAACCACTTTCTTCTAGCACTGCAATAAACAAGAATAAGAAGGCAATTTGAGGTATGAAAATAACAATACCTCCCAACCCAGGTATTACACCTTCAGCGATAAGATTGGTAAATGCACCACTAGGTAATACATTTTTTGTCCATTCGCTAAATGCGGCAAATGTACTGTCTATAAAGTCCATTGGTACTTCGGCCCAATCGTAAATGGCCTGAAAGATGGTCAATAGGATGACGAAGAAAATGAGGTAACCCCAAACTTTATGGGTTACAATTCTATCTAATTTTATCCTTAAATCTTTCGCAGTACTTAAATCAATAGTTTGTCCCTCTTTTAGGGTATTATTGATAAACTGATAGCGCTTTATAGTTTCTTTTTGTTGTAAACGTTTCAAATCTCCTTCCGACTTGGTCTTGAAATTGGAAACTGCATCTATGGTTTTTCTGTCTGTTTTACCGAAGTTGACATCTTGGGTAATAACTAACCATAACTTATAAAGCAATTGATTTGGAAAAGCTTTCCTTAAATTATTAAAATAATCCTCATCAATACTTGACGCATTAAGGCATGGTGCTGTTGATAAATCCTTATAGTTAGTAATAAGCTCTTTTAACTCGCTAATGCCATTCTTTTTGCGAGTACTAACCAAAGCAATTTTAGTTTTTAATTGCTCCTCGAGATAGGGAATGTCTAATGAAATACCTTTATAGGTCATTCGGTCAGACATGTTAATGACCAAGATTGTTGGGATTTCTAGATCCTTAATTTGCGTAAAGAGAAGTAGGTTTCGTTTTAAATTTTCAACATCACTAACTACAACGGCTACATCCGGAAAATCTTTGTCATTTCTATTGAGCAATAACTCTATAACAACGTTTTCATCAAGAGAAGAGGCATTTAAACTGTAGGTACCTGGCAAATCTAAAATGTGTGCTTTTACACCTCTTGGCAACTTACAGACACCTTCTTTTTTTTCAACAGTGATGCCTGGGTAATTACCCACTTTTTGGTTTAGACCTGTAAGTGCATTGAAAACGGAGGTTTTACCGGTATTAGGATTACCAATTAAAGCGACATTAATTTGCTTACTCATTAGTAGCTTCTATTAAGATATGAAGTGCAGTCTCTTTACGAATAGCAAGGTGAGTGCCATTGATGTTAAGGTACATAGGGTCTGCAAAGGGTGCAACCTGTACTAACTTAACACTGTTACCAGGGAGACAGCCCATTTCTAATAATTTTAGAGGGACGTGTACTGATGACACATCTTTTATCATTCCTAATTGTCCGCGTTTTAGTTCAGCTAACGTCAAGCTTAAGTTTATTTAGATTAAATTTAAAGAAGCAAAAATAAGTGATTTTTTTTAGGCTGAAAAACGAGATTCAAAATATTTCGGGTTTAAATATTATGAACCTCCAAAAGATTTTAATATGTCTATATCCTCCAGTAGTTTGGCAATATCTTCTGGATTTGTACCGTCATAATATCCTCTAATTCGTCCCATTTTATCAATGAGCATAAAGTTTTCAGTGTGTATCATGTCGTACTCATCGCCATTTCCCGTTGACTTTACGGCAAAATAGCTTTTTCTGGCTAGCTCATAGATTTGTTTTTTGTCACCTGTAACCAAATTCCATTTACTATCATCAACCCCCTTTTTCTTGGCGTAACGTTTTAATTGGGCCACGGAATCAATTTTTGGAGTCACACTATGGGATAAAAGCATAATGTCTTCGTCCTTCCTTGTAGCCGATTGAATTTGCAACATATGATCCGTCATAATCGGACAAATGGATTGGCAAGTGGTAAAGAAGAAGTCAGCCACATAAATTTTGCCCTTGTAATCTTCTTGAGTAATTATCTTACCATTTTGATTAACTAAACTAAAGTCTGCAATTTTATGATATTTCATTTGATGCTGAATACTATCGTCAACCAGTTCAGTATTTACCATGGCTGGTTGCCAAATTGTGAGCGGCTGTTTTACATTAAGCACGTTATAAATAATAGCAATAATGACAATACAGAGTACCGCAAACCCTATTGCAAAATATTTATACCCTTTAAAAAATGAAACAAATGACATATACTATCAATTATGCTGCAAAAATACAATCCACTACTATTTTTGAATAGTATTTTAACACAATTATAGTTGAAAATTTCACCTCATTTTCAGGGAAATACAACTGTTTTTATAAAACCACGTTAAAATATTAGCAATAGAAAACCAATAATTTTCTATATGTCTTGAAAAGATTACTTTTGTCAATCGAAATTTGAAAATGAATACATGGAATTTGTTATAAAAATATCCCAATTTTTACTCAGCTTATCGCTACTAATCGTATTACACGAATTGGGACACTTTGTGCCTGCTAAACTTTTTAAAACCAAGGTAGAGAAGTTCTATCTCTTTTTTGATGTAAAGTTTTCTCTGTTTAAAAAGAAAATAGGAGAGACGGTTTATGGTATAGGTTGGTTGCCTCTTGGGGGTTATGTTAAGATTGCAGGGATGATAGATGAAAGTATGGATAAGGAGCAGATGGCGCAGCCTCCTAAACCTTGGGAATTTAGATCCAAGCCAGCTTGGCAACGTTTAATTATTATGCTTGGTGGTGTTACCGTTAATTTTATACTGGCTTATGTTATTTTTGTTTTTGTTTCATTTACTTATGGAGATAAAGATTACCCGATAGATAGCTTAAAAGATGGTTACGGGATTGAGAACCCATTGTTACAAGAATTAGGTTTAAAAACTGGGGATAAAATTTTGGAAGTAAATGGTGAGTCCGTAGAAGCTCATTCAGATGTAATCCGAAATATAATTACTGCAGAAGAATTTACTATTGAAAGAGATGGCTCGAAATTAAGTATAGATTTGCCAGAGGATTTTCTAGGTCAACTTTCGTCAAGAAAGAGAGCTGCACTTTTTAACCTTAGGGTACCTTTTATGGTTGCTGAAGTTGAAGATACTTTACAGAATAAGGGTGTTGATTTAAAGCAAGGGGATATTTTACTTTCCGTCAATAATAAGGAGATAAGGTATTTTGACCAACTCGAAACAAGTCTTAAGCCCTATTCTAATCAAACGGTTGAAGCTACATTTTTAAGAGGAAATGATAAGATTACACGAGAATTGAAAATCTCTTCAGATGGTAAAATGGGCATATATCCAGCATATTCTGAAAAGCGTTTTGAGGAACTAGGGTATTTTGATGTTACTCGAAAAGAATACACATTCTTAGAAAGTTTTGGCGGAGGTGTTGATAAATTTAAGGAAGAAGTAACAGGTTATTTCGACCAATTAAGAGTTATCTTTACTCCAAGCACAGGTGCTTATAAAGGGCTAGGCGGCTTTAAAGCTATTTTTGATGTATTCCCTGAGGTTTGGAGTTGGGAAGCCTTTTGGAGATTAACAGCATTTTTATCTATAATGTTAGCGGTGTTGAATTTATTACCAATCCCTGCGTTAGATGGTGGTCACGTGATGTTTTTACTTTACGAAATGGTATCTGGTCGTAAACCAAGCGAAAAGTTTTTGGAGAAAGCACAGATCATTGGGTTTTTCATTCTTATTGCTTTGGTGTTGTTTGCCAATGGTAACGATATATTTAAAGCCATTACCCAATAATTTATATTAGCAAAAAATTGCAATTTCATTTTGTTGGGATTGAAAAAATAATTTATATTTGCGCTCGCTAAAAGCGAAAACAATCTTCCTCTTTAGCTCAGTTGGTTAGAGCATCTGACTGTTAATCAGAGGGTCCTTGGTTCGAGCCCAAGAAGAGGAGCAAAAAAACCCATCATAATAAGCATGATGGGTTTTTTGTTTTTCCTACTTCGTTGTTTCCCTAAAAGTAAGCTCATAATCTACAGTAACCGTTTTATAATTGTTTTTTGTAGTGCCGTTTTTTAAGCGATCTATCAAAAGTTCTACGGATTTACTACCAATTTTGTAGGCATGCTGCGTAATTGTAGATAATCTTGGAGATGAAAACTCAACCAATTCGTCAGAAGCAAATGCAATTAAGGATATATCTTGTGGAATTTTAAGCCCCATAGATTTTACGGCATTCAAGGATTTTATTCCAGCAATATTATCTACTGAGATAATACCGTCAATTGTGGTGTTGTTTTTTAAGGTCTCTAAAATGATGCTCTCAGCTTCATCACCTTTTTTAATAGATAATACCAAGGGCTTATTATCGTAAGAGCTAGAATCGTTGATTGCATTGATATAACCTTGAGTTCTTAGCGTACCAACGTTTAATTCGTCAATATGATTAATTAGCATAATATTTTTTCTGCCTTCACTAATCAAATGTGTTGTCGCAGAATATGTAGATTCTGTGTCATTGATGATGACTTTATCACAATCAATAGTATCTAAAACCCTATCGAACATTACAATAGGCAGTCCTTCTTCAATGATTTTTTTGAAATGAGTATCTTCTTTTAAAGTTTGTGTTTCTTCAGCTACAGCTAACAAAAAACCATCTACTGTTCCATTGGCCAATAGTTGAAGGCTTTCCACTTCTTTTTCATACGACTCGTTAGAAATACAAATAATGATGTTATAACCATTAGCTGCTGCTGCAGACTCAACACCATATAATAATTTTGCAAAAAAGTTATTTAAGATATCTGGAACAATAACTCCAATGGTATTGGTTTTACTACTTTTTAAACTGACTGCGGATTTATTTGGCTTATAATTTCTGAGTTTGGCTAACTCCTTTATGCGCTTTACAGTATCAGCACTAATTTCCGGATTATCATTTAATGCTTTTGAGACCGTTGAAATACTTACATTCAACTCCTTCGCTAACTCCTTTATTGTAATCATTTTAAAGAATTTATGTAAATGTAATTAATCTTTAAATGAAATGTTCTAGCTCAGTTAAATTAATGATGGTCATACTACTACGACAATGTCACTTTAGAATCATATATAGTATTTAATTGAGACAGCATTTCAAAAGTCATACTTTCCAAATCATAATTGTGGTTCCAGTTCCAATCAGTTCTTGCTACAGAATCGTCAATTGAAGAGGGCCAACTATCAGCAATAGCTTGCCTAAAATCTGGTTCATAGGATATTTTAAATTCCGGTACATGCTTTTTAATAGCATTACTTAAAGTTTGGGGTGTAAAATTAATAGCTGCTAGATTATAGGAGGACCGAATACATATAGCATCTTTTGGTGCTTCCATGAGTTGAAGCGTTGCAGAAATGGCATCTTCCATAAACATCATAGGTAGTTCAGTGTCCTCTTTTAAAAAACTGGTATAGGAACCATCTAAAATAGCTTTGTGGAAAATCTCTACGGCATAATCAGTAGTCCCTCCACCTGGTTCTGTCTTGTAGCTTATGATACCAGGATAACGGACACTACGGACGTCGACACCATATTTTTCATGGTAATATTCGCACCAGCGTTCACCCACCTGTTTGGTAATGCCATACACGGTTGTCGGCTCACAGATGGTGTGCTGTGGAGTATTTTGTTTCGGGGTTGATGGTCCAAAAACCGCAATACTACTTGGCCAAAACACAGCGTCAATCACTTTGTCCTTCGCTAAATTAAGCACATGGAATAGGGAATTCATATTAAGATCCCAAGCTTCCATCGGGTATTTTTCTCCTGTTGCGCTTAAAAGAGCAGCCATTAAATAAACGGTCTTAACGTTATTTAGTTCGCAACAATCCTTAATTGCATTATAATTTTTGGCATCGATAATTAGAAACGGTCCCGAATTTACCAAGTCTAGATTACGTGTATTGATATCGCTTGCAATGACATTTTCCCTGCCGTGTTTCTCTCTTAAAGCGGTCGTTAGCTCTGTGCCTATTTGACCACAAGCACCAATGATTAATATTTTTGAGTCCATGAATTATTCTGAAAATAGATACCAAAAATACTAAGAAAAAAGGGCTTTCAATTTGTTAGTACCCTTAAAACTGTTAAAATTATTTGACCGATGAACTTTAGACATAATTAAAGGTATAATCTTTCGTTTGGTTATCTTTATCCAAAATTTAATAATGGCTAAAATGAAATACTTTTATGCATTTATAGGATTAGTACTTTTCTCTTTTTTGAATTGTGGAGACAGGCAGTCTGATGCTAAATCTAAAGAGAACCAAGAACGAGAACAAACCTCAGATATAACCACTAGTACTATTGAAAACTTTAGATATAATGACTATGTGTTAAGTGCTGAAGCAAATGAAGCAACATCTTCTTGGGCTGAGTTTGTGGAGTTGTCTAACCAAATTGAATTTTTAAAAAAAGCAGACATTTCGTTTTTTATACAAGACGAAGAAACCTTAAAGGCATTCTTAACAGAGTTTAAGGAAAATATACCTGAGTCCATCAATACAAATCCCGTAAAGGCAAGAATCTTGGTGCTCGAAACACGACTTTTAAAACTTCATAATGACCTTACCTTAGATAACATCCCTAAGGACGAACAATTAAAAAGCATTAAGAATTTATTAGAAGCAAAGTCTAACCTCAACTTTGTTATTAATAAAAAGCTTGAGTTTGAAGCCAATGATGTGGGACGACAAGAAGTGGAGGAAGAGCCGCAGGACTCATTAGGACCGTAAAATAAAACGACCCTTTCATTACATGTGTAACCAAAGGGTCGCTATTAACTTTTTATTATTCAGTTAGTTCTTCTGAACTTTTTTTGCTTCAAGAGCTTCACGCGAAATTTTTGCCATATTAAAATTAGGGTCAATAGCTAAAGCTTCATTAATATGCTTTAAAGCAGCATCAATATTTGCGGTCTGATTTTCTTTAAAGGTCATAATACCCTTTAAATATAAAAATGCAGCTTTTAAAGATGTTTGGTAAGGCTGTTGTCTTTCAAAAAAAGCACGTGTCATATCATCTTTTACATTTGCCAAGCCGTATTCTATCTTAGTTTTAGCACCTGTAAGATCATCTGTCTGTACCATTAGGTCGGCAATTTCATACGCCAGTTGTGGATTAGGGTTTCTGCTGTAGAGCACATTGTATTGCTCAATCGCTAATTTTGGCTGATTCAAATTTTTCAATGCTAAAGCCTTAACTTCAACATTAATATCAGAGTCACCTGCATTTTTTTCTATACCCACAACATTTAGTGCCTGACTGTATGCACCTTCTGAAAGGTATAGATACGCCAATGTATCTCTACGGGTTTGTAGTGGTTCTAAAACCTCTAAATGGGTCATGGCATTGATAACACCTTGGATGTCTCCTTGGCTTTTCATCTGTTGGTAATACGCTTCAAAATGCGATTTTAATTCTGCTTTAGATTGTGCGAGCGACGCCATCGAAATCATCATCGCTAAAGCCATTGTAATTGTTTTCATTCTTAAAAATTTTAAAGGCCTAAAACTATAAAAATTAATGAGATAAAATCCTAAAAAGATGCTAATTTCTAAAGGCCGTGTTTGTAGCTGTAATTCAAAAGTTGTACCAACTTGGAGGTGTCTATAATTTTTCCCTTTGAAGGCGAACTAAAATCGAACTCTGGCAGAGGCATTTTTTTCGATTGACAATAGGATGTGTAATACTCTTTTTTTGAAGGATGATGAGGTGTAACGGCATTTAAAGTGAGTTGCCAGCTATCTTGATTAATGAGTTGATGAATAATATGAATGCAGTCTTCCTTGTGAATTAAATTCACTGGAGCTTTAGGGTTTTTAATGCTCTTTCTGCCCGAAAGGTATTTTGCCGGGTGACGGTCTGACCCAAATAATCCACCAAAGCGAAGTACAATGGTTTTAAAGTTTTTATTCTCCAATAATCTGTTTTCAATAGCCAATAACTGTTTTCCGTTTTCTGAATCAGGACGTGTTGGAGAATCTTCAGTAACCGTTTCAAGGTTTTCGGTATTGGCATACACAGAAGTAGAACTAATATAGATAACCTTTGAAACAGATGATTTTTCGACATGAGAAATTAAATGTTCTATTTCGAGGACATGATTTTTATCAGGATTTCTTCGAAGTCCGGGGGGCACATTTATAATTACGGTTGATGTACCATTTAGAAATTCATCGACATCACCGTTAACACCTTTTTCATTCAATTCTATAACATAAGGCTGAATGTTTTGTTTTTTGAGTTCAGGCAACTTTTCAGAACTAGTGGTTGAGCCTTTAACAGGATAGTTTTTTGAAATCAAGAATTGAGCTAGGGACAATCCCAGCCATCCACAGCCTATAATACTTATTTGGTTTTTCAAATACAGTTGTTTTATGGACTGAAAATTACGAATTAACTCGTGAATATAATATTTGTTCGTATTACTCATTTTCAGTAACTTTAAAGTTCACTAAATTTCGAAATTATGGGTATTAAAAGTTTTCAAGGAGCACGTAAACAGCAACAACAACAGCCCGTGATGGGGACTCCATTAAAAGTTAAGGACTATATGACGACAAATTTGGTGACTTTTAGATCAGATCAGTCCGTACAAGAAGTCGTAGAAGCGATCATAAAGCATAAAATTTCTGGTGGACCAGTCGTCAATGAGAGAAATGAACTCATTGGTATCATTTCTGAAGGGGATTGTCTAAAACAATTGAGCGAAAGTCGTTACTACAATATGCCTTTAGAGCATGATAATGTAGAAAAGAGGATGATAAAAGATGTTGAAACCATTGATGGGGAAATGAATATTTTTGATGCCGCTAACAAGTTTTTAAACACTAAACGCAGACGCTTTCCAATTGTTGAAAACGGAAAGTTGGTTGGGCAAATCAGTCAAAAGGATATTCTTAAAGCGGCACTTCAGATGAAAGGTGAAAACTGGAACAGCACCACCAAAGGTTAATCCGACCGTTTTACCAAAGCATAGTAGTCCCCTTCTAAAGGAAGATAACCTTGGTCGTACACAAAATAATATACTGTACCCGCTTTTGTCGTATAGATGCTTGTAAAGTAATTGAAGTCGAAGCCTTTTTCAATGAGCTTAGCCCTTGAGGTTTTGGTTTTCTGATCAGGGTTTAATGCTTCAAGAATTCTATAATTTTTTCTAAGCCGATTGTTTGTGTTTCGTATTAAATTCTTGGAGTCTTTGTTGACACGATTGTTATAAGCATTTCTGCAGCCGTCGCTACAAAATTTCTTATCGATTCTACCAATGATTTTATCCCCACATTCAGGACATTCTCTGTTCATAATCTTCTTTTTTAAGTTCGTACCAATGCGCATCTACATCTTTAATCTTAAAGGTATTGACAAACTGTAAACCAATTTTTTGAAGCACCTTGTTGGATGCAATATTTTCAATTTCGGCAATGCCATTGATGAGGTTTAGATTTAAAATTTTAAAACCATAGTCTAATGCTGCAATGGAGGATTCGGTAGCATACCCTTTGCCCCAATATTTTGGAATAAACCGATAGCCCACATCGTAGAAATTGGTGGTGTTATTGTAGGTGACATCATTGTTATATTTAAGCCCAGACCAACCGATAAAATCGCCTGAAGACTTTTCTATAGCTGCCCATCTACCTATTCCATTGGTGTTGTATTGTTTTATGATATAGTTAATGTCTTTCTCAGATTCTTCTATGGTCGTTCTTGGTTTATTCCCCAAATATTTATGAACTATTGGGTCTGAGTCTAAGCGAAACATATCGTAGACGTCAGAAGGACGAACATCTCTTAGAATGAGATTTTTGGTTTCTATGTGAAATGGCTTAATCAATTTATTATGAGTGATTTAATATGTTTGTGGGTATTCACCCTTGACTTTGGTTATTTATTAATCTCTGATTCAATTTCATGAATAAGTTCTTTCATTTCTGGTTGAATGTAATTTAGTACTTCAAAAGTATTTCGGCTCCACCTTTCCACTGATGTGAGGTATTCTAAAAAGTTTGGATTCTGAAAAATAGAAGGGTTGAATCTTTCTCTATAATCTAATGAATCATTTCCCATTTTGTAAATTTCTGTGGGCCCTTTAAAACCATCTATTTCTTTATAGTTCTTTTCGTATAATTCATCATACCATAAAATAAGCTCTTTTTGTCTGGGGTAACTAAAATCGTAAAAGGTTATTAAATGATTCCTTAAACTGTCATTAGAAATTTTATCTAAACCAACAGATTTAATTGCTTCGTATGGCCCTAGTGTTTGCTGATATTGTATACCAATAATTAAGTTGTTTACATCGCGCCACATGGTATCGTTATATATAACGTTATTGTAGACGTTTTCTAGCATATTATAGCTCGCAGTTTCAGCCTTATTTACTCTTTTTGTCAATCTTTGAGAATGTTCTAGGTCAGACATTAAGGCCCTTCTCAATTCAGTGAGCATTTTTAACTCAAATTTTCTGTCTTTACGTATTTCATTCCAATTGTTGATTTGAAGTGCAATCAAAATCCCAATAACCACAAGTATAATTTCGCCAATGACGTATTTAAAATACTTGCCAGTTTTATTTTCCATAAGTAAATTTTGGCGAATTTTTCCAAAGAATTTTATCATTGTAAATTGTATATAGATGCCCCAACAAATATACTCATTATCCGTTTACAAACGACTACAAATATTTACAAACGAATTTAAATAGGTAACTACCGACTATATTTTGGAGCCAGTTTCATATTTGCAGTGTTGAATCAATGAAGGTTCAATAGTATTAACTGTTTAACCCGCCTGTTCAGTCGGACAGGCACATAAAATTTAAAGACATGAACACATTAAGAAACAAAGTACAGTTGATTGGTAACTTAGGAAATGATCCTGAAATTGTAAATCTAGAATCTGGTAAAATGCTTGCCAAATTCTCAATCGCTACAAACGAGAGTTATAAAAACTCTAACGGCGAAAAAGTAACGGATACCCAATGGCACAATATTGTAGCTTGGGGAAAGACCGCACAAATTGTAGAAAAGTATATTGCTAAAGGCAAAGAAGTTGCTGTAACAGGTAAGCTCACAAACCGCGCTTGGCAAGATAAGGATGGTGTAAAGCGCTACACAACAGAAATTATTTGTAATGAATTATTGATGTTAGGGAAATAAATCCTAGATGTAAATAATAAAAAAATGGCTTCCTTACGAGGAAGCCATTTTTAATTTATATAATGGTTATTTATTCAACGACCAACGTATATTTTGGCGTTGGGTTTAGAGGACAGAAATAGATGTACTCTCCTTTTTCCAATATCGTAACTTTAGTCTTTTCCTTGCTATTATTAGCAACAGGGTTTGTTACATATGCCGTTTTTATATGCGCATCTGGATCAGATTTTGGTGCTAACACAAAACCGACGTTATGACCGACATTGTTATTGTTTATCTCAAAGATATAAGACCCCTCTTTTAACGTCATCTTCTCTTGGGTAAACTTACCCTTGGTTTGTTCTAAAGAAACAACTTTGGCTTCGTCATCCATCATCATTGCATCTTTTTTCATGTCATCTTGTGCATTGCTCGTTAAAGGAAATGTCAATGCAATTACTAAAATTGATATTACTTTTTTCATGATTTTTTATGTTTATCTGTTTGTTATATAATTAGTGTTTAAACGGTTTCTAATTCTAATGGCTGTGCTTCTGGGAAATCTACTGGAACTTGAGTTGTTCTATGCACATAATTAGAGATGGTTTTATCTCCTACCAAAGAAATGGTGTCAATTAAATTGGCATTTGTATAGCCTTGCTCAAAGAAGTTTTCTAACACCTCTTCATCGGTTTTTCCTCGGTTTTCTGTGATGTTTTTTGCCAATTGTGCTAAAGCATCCAATTTTTTATCGAATGATGCACTACCCGAACGTAGTTCTAAAATTTGTTCATCTGTAAATCCGTTCATTTTACCTATTGCGGTATGTGCAGACAAACAGTAGATACAGTCATTTACCTGACTTACCGCTAAATTAACAACCTCTTTTTCTTTTGCGGATAAGGATGTTTTTGCGTTAGAAAAATTGAGATAATTTTCCAAAGCTGTGTCACTATATGCGTAAGTCGCAAATATGTTAGGGACAAAGCCAAGTTTGTCTTCTAAATTGTCAAATATTTCTTTATTGTTATCACTAACATTTTCTCGTTTCGGTACATTGAAAGTTTTCATACTATTAAATTTTAATTGTTTGTGTTTAATTTGATTTTGTTTACTGTAAAGATGTGCGGATACTAGCCTTTACACAATGAAGGAATTTCCCTGAGGATTGTCAATACTTCCCGTTTATTGAATTTGTTCTTAAAAACGATCCCGTAAATGGCTTCTCTGCATCACAATAATAGTCGTGTAGATGCTTATTCTCACAGTGTGTTTTAAGACTAATGGTTTGTTTTATTCTTTTTTGATCGACTTAAATATATCAATTAAGTTGAATAGCGATTTATGTTTCAAATTCATCTTTTAATTATTTTTTAATGATAGTACAAAGATGAAAAGAAGGTGAGGTGTTGACGAGGGATTAATTTCCTTTAGACATGTCAATATTTCCCTAAATAATTGAAGCTTGCTTTTCTTTAAAAGCGGTGAGTGTCTGCGACGTTTGCTTTTTAAATAGCCTGCTGAGGTGTGAAGGATCCTCAAAACCAATGTTATAAGCTATTTCTTTAGCAGACTTGTCGGTATAAAGTAATTGCCTTTTAGTTTCAAGAATTAATCGATCATGAATAATCTGCAGAGGACTGCGACTGTATTTTGCAAAACTATTAGACAATGTCTTTGGAGATTTGTTGAGTTGATTGGCATAAAAAGTAACGCTATGCTCTTTTTTAAAATGGGTTTCCACCAAAATATTAAACTGTCGTAACGTGTCATTCGTTTTTTTCTGAAAGTTCTCCATCCCATTGTCAGACTTCAATAGTCTCGTAATTTTAATGATAAAACGAGCCATTAGCATTCGGAGCATTTCGGATTGAATCGTATCCTCAGTGTCTATTTCATCTATAAACACTTCGTGAAGCATATTGAATTTATCTTGCTCTTTTTTGTCAAGGGTGACAATCGGGATAGTGTCATTTCCAAAGAACAATAACCCGACGCAGCTCACTTCTTGATCATGATCCTTAATGCAATAAAATTCCCTGTTAAATTGATACACGAGCAACCCGTTCCCAGACACAAATTGAAAATGTTGAATGGCTGTAAGCGTAAGAATTTGGTGCTGCCTTAATTCAATAGGGACACCATCAACTACCACATTGACATGAGACTCCGTCGCCCAAATAAATGTGTAAAGCCCAATTGGTTTCGGGGTGTCAAAGTTTTGAAGAAGTTCTTCATCGCCTATTTTTAAAAGCGCATTTGTAGAAAACTCAGAGAAAGATTTAATCATAAAATCTTAGTCCAGAGAAATGACAGAACATTACATGAGACAGGTTTGATTTATCGCTTCAATGTAAAATGGCCTGTAAACGTATCGCCATCAATAGTGATTTTGTACCAATAATCAGCAGTTGGCATCAATTGATTGTTGTAGCGACCGTCCCAGAAAAAAGATCTGTTTTTGGCATTGGCTAATAGTTTTCCGTAGCGATCGAAAATAGCAACTTCAGATTCTCCGAAAAACTCGATTCCAGAAAGGCTAAACGTATCATGATTGCCGTCACCATTTGGTGTAAAATATTTTGGAATATAAAAGTGAAGATGCTGAGCAGAAGTTAAATAATTACAATCCTCATTAATTACATAAATGGTATATAAGCCTCCTTCTACAAGAGGAAAGGTGTTATCTCTTTGAAAGTTGATATTATCTAAAGAGAATAAATAATTACCTTCATTTTGAAGGGTTACAATAATGTTCTGATTTTGAGTTTCAATGGATTGAATTACTGGAGGCTCAACGAGAGTTACATTAAAAATTAATGTTTCGAATGCGCAATTTTCACCAGAAATATCTACGGTGTAAACACCTTGTGAGTCGACATCAATACTTTGACTCATATCACCTGTACTCCAATCGAAAGATGGCATGTCAATAGTTGTAATTGCTGTAAGGGTAATAGTTGTATCCTTGCATAGGATAACGTCAAAGGTTTCTATTGATCCAGGTTGTTCGCCAAAAATGTCCCATTGGCAAGTGTCATTATTAAATTCTGTAGTTTGCCAACATTCTAAATTAGGGGCAGGTGGTTGAGATCCCATAACTTCCCATTGACAAAGCGTGGAATTAAAAGTGGCTGTCTCCCAGCATTCGGTAGCAGGTTCTTGAGGCTGAGTCCCCGTAACTTCCCAACTACAAGTGGTTAAATTAAAGTTGGATGTTTCCCAGCATTCAGTAGCAGGTTCTTGAGGTTGGTTTCCTGTCACCTCCCATAAACAAGATGTACTATTAAATATCGCAGTTTCCCAGCATTCGGTACTAGGTTCCTGTGGCTGAGTCCCTGTAACTTCCCAAGCACATGTTGTTGTATTAAAGTTTGTAGCTTCCCAACATTCAGTCGATGGTTGTTGTGGTTGCGTGCCTGTTACTTCCCACATGCATGTTGTAGTATTAAATGCTGTGGTTTCCCAGCATTCCGTTGCAGGTTCTTGCGGTTGTGTTCCTGTAACTTCCCATGTACAGGTAGTATCATTAAATGTAGCGATTTCCCAACACAGGGTGGTTGGCTCCTGAGGCTGTGTGCCTGTGACATCCCAAGAGCACGTCATCGTATTTAAGGTAACTGTTTCCCAACACTCCCCAACGGGTTCTTGTGGAAGTTGATTGACAATGACTTCATATTCATTTGAAAAACTCACACATTGAGGATTGTTCAAGTTCACTTGGACTTCAGCTACCTTAGCTCTAAAAATAGTTGTTGTGCTTACTGAAACTGACAGTGTCTGATTAGTTTCGCCAGAGATGTCAATCCAGTTAATTCCATCTGTACTTTGTTGCCACTGGTAAAAGTGCGAACTATACACAGAAAAATCCGGAGTTACTGTCAGCGTTGTATTATATGGCGCATCAACTGAGCAAATTTCAGAAGAATCGTTGTTATTAGAGTCGGTGATTGTAATAACATCCCCGCAGGACTTAAATTCTATATCGTCTATTGCTAAATCATTTCCGCACCCTCCTTGACCGTTATTAATCATTTTTAAAATAACAGTGCTTTGTCCAGCAAGCGTTTGAAACACTAACCCATATTCTTCCCATTGTGGTGTAGTTGTTCCAAATATATCACCTGTATCTCCCGAGGCTAAAAGGTTACTGTCTGTACCGTCCCAAATTTCAAATTTGACGTTTACAGGAATTTCTGTACTCTGTTGAGAGCAGAACCCAGGAATTTTAAGAACGTTAAGCAGCCATGCAGAGAATTCGTAAGTTGTGGTTTCACAGAGTCCTGTGATAGTTGTTCTATAAAATTCACCTGCTGTAAATCCTGCATTTACAATTAAGCATTTTCCATTTGTATCTCCTGGCGTATGGTCTGTTGTTTCATGCCAGTCAAAAGGATTGCCGAATGTCCCATTGGTTACTGTGTAAAAACCATCGTCAGGGTAGCCATTGCTATAATTATAGTTTGTTGTTCCGGCAGGAAGAGGATTGTTGGTCGTCCCAGTTCCAAAATTTTCCGTGAAAATTGTATCGCCAGAATTACCACTACAAAAACCCAATTGGGCATAGGAATTTTTTATTGTGCCAAACGTTAGGATGACACAAAGAATAAAATAGTGCTTAATAGACTGAGTTGTTTTCAATAAAAAATTAACTGTCTACGATATTACTAAAAAGTTTTTCAAATGCCAGATATTGTTGAACAATAAAACTATACATGAGTACAACAAAAAGCTCAATTAGTAATTTCATTTGAGCTTTTAACTTAAAACAAAATGGTTGGCCTATAAACTTAATTATTCCATATTTGAAACGTACATAACCAATAAATTTTTAAAATATGTTGTTCTAAATTAATTAAGACTTATAGTTTTTGTTTCTGAAATAAATACACCTCCGTCGACAAACCCTTCAATATGGATATTAATTTCTTTAAGGTTAGAATTTGGAATAGTGAATTTTAGTTTTCCTTGCTCATCAATTTTTCCTTTTGGAACCCAATGTATAACACCATAATCTTCAAAAAATCTAGAATTAGATAAAGGGTAGCGTGGTCTGTAGAATTCTTTTGCCGATTCAAAAGTTATTGGAAATTTTAGTTGTTGATATATTTTACTTGATTGCTTTACAGCATAATTTTCATTATTTAAATAAATATAAACCTTAGTTGCATCCCAACTCGGTTGATTTTGACCAAAAGCCCTATTTTGAAGATTATTTGTATTTTGGGTTGTACTTCTGCCACTATAAAAATTGTTAGATAAATTTAATCTAGATTGAGATAATCCTCGAGTATATGGTAAATCTACAAATCTTGAGTTTGTCATTACTACATAATCGATAAGATCTGAATCCATATCTTGAATATCCTTCAATAAAAACTGTACATCATTGATATAGTAACGTGTAATTCCATGTTGTTGACCTGTTACTCCTTGGCTTGGCCTGTAATAACCATATCCATTAGCTCTGAGGTAGGCACCAATACTATAATACTCATCTGTTATTCTTTCATCAAAGATTTCTATTTTTCCTCTGTTGTGTCGAGATCTAATATCATCTCGTTTAGAAGTGCCTTTTATGATGATTTCTTCTAATGTAATGTAACCCTGAGCGGAGAGGTCTATATATTCATTTTCAATAGTGTACGGAATTAGTGGTGGCTTTTTTTGATTTATAGGCTCTAAAATTGGATAGATTTTTGGAATTTTACTAGGTTGAAAACTTACTGCTGTGGATGGTTTAATTAGCCTGTTTTTATCATCAAAAGATCCAATTTCAATAAACTCATCCTTTTTTGGAAAAAGGTACACTTTCTTAAAGGAAGATATATTACTAGGCAAAGTTATAATATGCGATGAATCAATACCAGTAGTATAGACAATGTATTTGCTGGTGTTTTTATTATTAATATTAATCGTCGCAGTTATGCCTTCTTCAAAATCATAAAAATCTTTTGGAGTCCTAGTTTTAATTTTATGCCAATCGTAGCTACTATACCCTTCTGTTAATAAAAGCAGGTCAATATTTTTTGTAGATAGTTTATTTTTATTGCTAAAATAATCTGATCCTTTTTCAATGGGATGTTTAAAAAAGGGTTGCAGATAAATGGAAGATAATATATTGTTATGCTGATTATAAGCTTTAGAGTTTTTAGGAAGAACCGATATGCTTATATTATTAAGATTATTGGATTTTATATCTTTGAATGACATGGTAATGTCACTTGAATCAATAAACGTATTGATATTAGCATCACTTTCAGATATTTTTTTGATATCTATACCAACTTCATTAAAAACCATACGCTCTAATACAGGTTTGTTTAAATCATCAAATATTGTGATAATATTGACACCAGTAAACAGACTAGTCTTTAATATAATTTTTGTTAATGTTAGTTGCTCATTAAATTTAAACTCTAAGAGCTTAGCCGTTGTACCATTATGGATAAGTAATTTATAAGATTTATAAATTAAGGCAGGTAGTGTGTTATTATTGGTGCTTAATCTAATCGCAATTTTATCGCCTAAGTCAGCAGTAATTAATGAAAGCCCCCCTTTTTTAATGCCCCTTAATTCATAACGATAGTTAGAATTTAAGTACTTAACTTGTATGGAATACTTTGCGTCCATTTTAGGGCGAAACATAAATTTGGCATGACCAAACTCATTAGTTTTAAAAGTGGCAACTTTATTGTTATCGTTTTCATATACAACTCCTTCTATTTTTGTAATCCCATAGCCTTTCAAGTCTTTTGCTACAACGCCAACCGTAGACGGAATACCTTCAACAAGAATTCCTCCTTCTGGCAAAAACTGAACATCGATTTTTGTTGTGTCAACTACAGATTCAATAAAGGTATTTACTTTTGTGTCAATTATATTTATGGATTGTGTATAATAATTATATTCCTCGAAATTTCGATTCCAATTCGTGTAAGCTTCGAATGTATATCTCCCAGACGAAAAAAGGCTATCAATTTCTATTAACCCTGAAGTAAATCCGTTGTTTACTTTTAGAAGTTGCTCTTTTATAACCTGATCGTTATAGTCCTTTACCGTTACATAAAGGTTTTTGGTGGATTTTGAGGTGTATTTTGAATGTTTATCAAATATATAGGCCGCAAAGGCTAAAGCCTCCCCCTTGATATAAGTTGTTTTGTTTAGATGAACATAAATTTGTTCCCTAGGTAGCTTAGTATAATTTTTATAGGTTGAAAGGATGCCATGCGTAGAATCCGTTTGACCACTAATAAGATTTGAAAATATAAAAAGAAGAGTAAAGAAGTAAAATCCCTTTTTAAAAAAAGAGTTGCATTGAAATGTAACTAACATAATAGAAGTAATTGGTTGATTATAAAATAAGTATCAATAATAATACCAAGAATAATGATTTTTTTGGACTAGACAGACAAATAAATAAAAAACCCAATCAATGAAATTGATTGGGTTTTTTGTCTTCAATAGGCTTAATCGTCCTAATTTTTAATTACTTTCTTTGTAATACTACTTCCTGAGGCTTGGCTAGTTATTTTTATAAAATAAATTGCAGGACTTAAAGATTCAAGTTTGTTGAATTCAATAACACCATTAGAGCCATCAGCTTGAGTTGAAATAACAGCTCTACCGTTAATGTCTATTAACTCTAAATTAAATGTGTCATTACGTAATGATATATTTGAAATATTTATGGATACTTTGTCTGCAAATGGATTAGGGCTAACTGTAAAATCCCCTATAGCAAATTCATTCTGACTTAATGCTCCAGGGCATAGATTCCATCCCATGTCTTGCATAAACCCTAAAATTATTGGCCCAGGATTATGAATTGCAACTCCATCGGATAGGAAAGGTGTCATTAGTGCATTTTCATTAGCATTTGGGTAAGTAGCCTCATCTAAATGACTATAACTAGATCCACCACCCCAAGATGAAGGAGAATACATTTCTGGTGCAACACCACTATTTTGAGCATTTGCTAGTGGGCTATTGCATGTCATTTCATTATTAGTATATTGATTGAGTAATTGACCAGATGGGTCAGGGAAACCAGTAATTGGAGTAGGATTTAAAAAGATGTCTGTACCATCTATAAAACGATCCCAAACATGGATGTACTCAAATAAGCTTGGATCTGAAAATGCTCCTCTAAGTCGCCCTTCAGTTGGGTTGTCATTATCATCTACGCGACCAAAACCTAACAGGCCTAAGCCATGCCCTAACTCGTGGAGTACGACACTGACAAAGTCTATTTCATCGGGACCAGGATTGCCATCAGTACCAAAATACCAATCTGTTCTGTTACTATTAAAGTTGCAACTGATATCATTTGATGTGCCTGCTGGCCCATCAGAATCTTCACCAATGATACTTTCACCCATAGCGATTGCATAGGCTGTATCCGTCATAAATGCAGGGTCATTGATGAGGAAACCTGCAGGCCCTGCCGATCCAAGATTAGAGGCCGCAGCTGGTGCAAAAGTAGCATCAACTCTTATTGGTACTGGCGAATCTAGTAAATTCGACCATATATCTATAGCGTATTGGAATGCTGCTTGTGCTTCGGGCGTAAAACCATTGTAAGTTACTATGAAAGATGAGCATGGCATTACCCTATTATCCATGTTATAAGCAACAGTATTTGGTCTTGGGACAAATGCATATCCAGAGAAAGGTTTAGATTTTATTATGCACCCTTCCCAAACATCACCATCTAATTTTTCAATATTTTGAGCATTTAGATTTGAATTTACAGTACTAAATAAAATAGCAACTATTATGATTTTAATGTAATTTTTTTTCATTGGTCATAAATTTAAAGGAGTAAAAATATGAAATGTACATAATAAAAATACATATTCAACTCATTTACTTTTTTAAAATACTTACGATAATTATGGTAAATAGGTTTTTAATCAATTGACAAACTAAGGAATAATCAATTATAACACCCATAAATTATTAAATTACTAATAAGTATTTAATTATTGTACAATCTCAATACAGTTACAATTTCCTTTGTTATTTTTATAATTCACGCATAAATGAAATAATGTCAATACAGCCAAAACTTTCAAGATTTAATACCAATGTTTTAAGTAAATATCGTATTTACAACAGCATATTTATGACCCTCCCTTTTGATGCGATTACTAAGACAGGAGTGCTTTTGCCACTTTTTCATGAAACTTGTGAAAAAGGCTTTGATGCAGGTAATGATCCGACGACAATTGTTGAAACTTTCTTTAAAAAGTATCAAGCAAGACGGAGTAAAGAAAGTCAAATTAAACTCTTGTTCCGTTTTATTCAATATATTGAGCGACAAGTTGTATTGTTTGATGCCATTGAAGACGCCGCGTTCCCAGTTGTGAACAATATGGATGGTATAGGAACTTTAAGAAACTTAAAAGAAAATGCTCGATCCGAAAATAAATTAGAAGATCTTAAAAAATACCTGAACGAGTTTAAAGTGCGTATTGTTTTAACCGCTCACCCTACTCAATTTTACCCAGGATCAGTTTTAGGCATTATAACGGACTTAGCTAAGGCGATAAGAGAAGATGATTTAACGACCATTAATAATCTTTTGGCGCAATTAGGGAAAACACCATTTTTCAAAAAGAAAAAGCCAACCCCTTTTGATGAAGCCATTAGTTTAATATGGTATTTAGAGCACGTATTTTATAATTCATTTGGAAAAATCTACAACTACATAGATCAAAATATTTTTGACGAAGACCAAATTAACAATCAAGTCATAAATATTGGTTTTTGGCCTGGTGGAGATCGGGATGGAAACCCATTTGTAACCCCGGACACCACCTTAAAGGTGGCTCAAAAATTAAAACAAGCTGCATTGAGGAGCTATCATAACGAGGTAAAACAGCTTAAGCGAAAATTGACGTTTAAAGGGGTTGAAGAAAACATATCAACCTTAGAACGTAAGCTTTATGATGCCAGTATAAGTCCAAATGCTAAGACTACAATTTCTTATGATGAGTTTTTGGACACTTTAAGCTCAATTAAATCCCATATTATTGAAAACCATCAGTCCCTGTATATTGATGATATTAATAGTTTGTTGAATAAATTAAAGCTTTTTGGATATCATTTCGCCTCGTTGGATATTAGGCAAGACAGCAGAAAACACCATGAGGTATTCACGGATGTTGTAGATACTTTAATCGCAAACGGAAGCACAATTTTCCCTAAGGATTACCATAAAAAAACAGAAAAACAACAGGTAAAGATTTTATCTCAAGTAAAAGGAGAGCTTAACGTTTATGATTTTAAGGACGAATTTACCCATCGCACCTTAAAGACTATGGAGGTTATAAAACAAATCCAAGAAAATAATGGTGAGCTGGCTGCAAACCGCTACATTATTAGTAATAACCAGACATCTCTAAACGTAATGCAACTTTTTGCAATGTTGAAGCTTACAGCTTTTCAAGACGAATTAACGGTTGATATTGCCCCGTTGTTTGAAACGATTCCGGATTTAGAAAATGCTGAGATGGTAATGGAAGAACTATATACCAATACTGAATACAGAAAGCATTTGGAAGCTCGAGGTAATAAGCAAACCATAATGCTAGGGTTTAGTGACGGAACGAAAGATGGAGGCTATTTAATGGCAAACTGGGCCATTTTTAAAGCAAAGGAACGCTTAACACGTATTTCGCGTAAATATAAGATAGCCGTTGTGTTTTTTGATGGTAGAGGTGGTCCACCAGCAAGAGGAGGAGGAAAAACACATCAATTTTATGCCTCTTTAGGGCCGACAATAGAAGCCAAGGAGATACAGATTACGATACAAGGACAAACCATTAGTTCTAATTTTGGAACCTTGGACTCTTCCCAATACAATTTAGAGCAATTAATTAGTGCGGGTATTACAAATCGGTTAAACGATACTAATTTAAAAATGAATCGCTCAGATAAAGCGGTTATGGATAAGTTGGCTAAGATTAGTTATGAGCGATATGTTGACTTTAAGAAGCATCCTAATTTTTTAGGATATCTAGAGCGAATGAGTACGTTAAAATATTATGCTAAGACTAATATTGGTAGTCGTCCTTCTAAACGTGGAAAGTCATCAGAATTAGTGTTCGAAGACCTTAGAGCCATCCCATTTGTGGGCAGTTGGAGCCAATTAAAGCAAAATGTACCAGGATTTTTTGGTGTAGGTACTGCGCTAAAAGTCTTTGAAGACAAAGGGGATTTTAAAAAGGTAAAACAACTTTACAAAAACTCAAATTTCTTTAAAGCACTTATTGAGAATAGTATGATGTCGCTGTCAAAATCATTTTTTGACCTCACTAAATACATGGCAGAAGATGAAGAATTTGGTGAATTCTGGAAGCTTATTTATGAGGAATATAAAACGTCAAAGCGTTTGATATTAAAATTAACAGGCTACAAAGAATTGATGGAAGAAGAACCTGCTGGTAAGGCATCCATTGATATTCGTGAGTCTATTGTTTTACCATTATTGACCATTCAGCAATATGCATTAAAGAAAATTCAAGACCTAGAACGTTCTGAAAATCCAGATGCTGCTGAGTTAGAAGTGTATGAAAAAATAGTGACACGTTCTTTATTTGGTAATATTAATGCCAGTAGAAACTCGGCCTAAAAGAAAATATCTTGGGCCAATCTAAAGGTATTGGCATGAGCGTCAACAATGGTATTTATATCTGGAGAATAGCCTCCGCCCATTGAGCACATTACAGGAATATCATAATCTTTACATGTTTGGAGTACAAAGCGGTCTCGTTCTTTGCAGCCCTCTACCGTCAATGATAACTTGCCTAACTTATCAGAAGATATAACATCAACACCGCATAGATAATATATAAAATCGGGTTTTTGATTTGTAATGATTTGAGGCAAGATTCTTTTTAGCAGGCTAAGGTATTCTTCGTCTGTCACCCCATTTTGTAAAGCTATATCTAAATCACTTTGTTCTTTTTTAAAAGGGTAATTAGATTTACCATGCATCGAAAACGTAAAAACTGAGTAATCATCTTTAAAGATTTCAGCCGTACCATTCCCTTGGTGTACGTCTAAATCGACAATCAATATTTTTTTGACTAAACTTTTATTTTGAAGATAACGCGCCCCTATGGCTTGGTCATTTAGTAGGCAAAAGGCTTCTCCTCTGTTAGTGAAGGCATGATGAGTGCCACCAGCAATATTCATAGCTATTCCATATTTTAACGCAAATTCACTTGCTTTTATAGTGCCGTCAGCTATGATGACTTCACGTTCTATCAGTAGTTCGCTAAGAGGAAACCCAATTTTACGAGCAGCCCTTTGGTCTAAGGTAATATTTAAAAGGTCATAAAAGTAGTCAGGTGTATGTACAGCCAAGATGTGCTTATCATTTGGTCTTTCAGGTTGAAAAAAATTAGCACCAGTACAGGTTCCTTCATAGAGTAACTGTTCTGGAAGTAAATCATATTTCTCCATTGGGAAGCGATGCCGAGAAGGCAGAGAGTGACAGTATAATGGGTGATAAGCTATTTTTAACAACTTAAATTTATAACTTTAGTTGAATGTTTTGCGAGATCAAATGATTACCCTTAGTAATTCCCTCAATATATAAACTAATGTTTTTAATACCAGTATCAATAAATGAGAATACAATATTCCCTTCAGAATCTACTTTAAGATCTGGATACCATGAAATAGCCCCATAATCTTGAAAGAATTTGGTGTTATAATCTTGAAATTTTGGAGTGTAAAATTCCTTTTTTCCTTCAAACGATAATGGAAATTTAGATTCGATTATTGCATTGGAAGCATTATTTCTTGAACCAAGATTTTCTGATGTATAAATTTTTATATATCCCGCTTGTGCCCTAAAACTACCACCAGTACCATAAAATTCTACTTCTAAATAATCAATGGTTTCAAGTGTCAGAAATGACAAAATATTAAAAGACCCTGGTAATAATGGGGCGTCATTTAAATATACTAAAGGCACTGGGTCTTTCCATTGCACTCTAGGGTTGATTATGGTAAACTCACCATTTGCATAGTCATAGTGGGCAACAAATCCAATTTGATTGAGGTATACAGAGAGTGGGGTTGCTCTTTTTCTTTCTAAATCAGTAATTTCTATCAGCTTACCAACAACTCTCTTATTATTTTTCTTTTCTATTTCTGATTCTTGATACTTTGTCTTTATAACAACTTCTTTTAATTGTTCTGCATTTTCCCAAGCTTTAGGAAGCTCAAAATCAGAAAATTCTTCTAAAGAATAATTTAAATCAACAGATGGATACGTAAAATTAAAATTCGGAAAAGTTGATGGATTAAATTGTGTGTAAATCGGAGGTGGACTATTCTTCTCCAGTATTCCAATTCTTAAAGTTTCGTTGTCGACAGGAACCAATGATTCGATTGTAAAACTTCCAATAGTATCATCCACAGAAAAAACTTGTGTTGAACTGTTTTTTAAAGGGTAGGTAATGAAAGTAGAGGATTCATTCTTACCATTTATATTTGCAGTTACATCTATACCTTGTTCAAAATTATATATGTAATTTGTGTTAAATTTAAATATATTATCCCAACTGTAACTGCTCCATCCTTGAGTCAATAGCAATAGGTCTAAGTCAAATTTTGTTTTAGCTGTAACATTATTGAAATAATATTGTGCATTTTGCACAGGGCTTTTAATGTATGGCTGTAAAAATAATTGTGAAATAATATTATTCTGATGATTATAGCTGATGGTTTTTTCTGGAAGAACGGATATACTAATGTTTTGAAGCCCTTGTAATTTAGAATCAAATTGCTCTGAACTAATAACGACCCTGATAGAATCATTAGACCAATCTACTTTTTTTAAATTTAATTTTGCGATGCTCACGGACTTATCTTTAAATACCATACGCTCCAATAGCGGACTTAAATTTTCATCGAAAACGGTAATAATATTCATGCCATCATGCAATAATTCGTTAGAAATAATCATTTGTTGGGTTAAATCATCAAATCTAAAGTCAATTTTTGAAATCTCTTTCCCATTATGAATACCAATAGAATAATTTTTATCTTTAATTCTATTAAGGGTATTTTTATTTGTCCTTAAAATAATAGATGCCCCAGACTTTCTTTCAGTTACAGATAAATTAATACCGTAAGGTTTAATATTATTGATTGGAGCGGAAATAATATTTTCTTTGAAGTGAATTTTGGTAAAGTATAATCGTCCCGAAAGTGGCTGAAAAAGGATTTTTGAAATTCCTAGTGAGTTTAATTTAAAATTGGAAATTAATTCACCTAAATCGTCAACGATTTCACCTTTAACATTTGCCAAACCAATTCCATTTTTATCCTTAGCAATAATCCCAACTGTATTTAGGGTGTTTTCAATAATATGCCCGCCTTCTCCTAATATTTGTAAGTCAATATCATTGTTATTATGATTTGTGTTTTTAGAAAGATCATTATCACTAATTACTTTAAAATTTTGTTGAAAATGATTTTGCTCCGGGAAATTTTTTTGCCAATTTGTGAATGCTTTAATAGTATAAGATCCATTATTGAAAGTACTGTCTATTCTAAAAATTGTTTTAGTGGTTCCATCACTTACATGTAAAAGTTTTTTTTTAATTATTGCACCACTAGTGTCTTCGATAGTACAATATATGTTTGTTGTTAAACTAGAAAGTGCTTTGTCATATTTGTCAAAAGCATAAATACTAAGCCCTAGCATTTCACCTTTTATGAAAATAGACTTATTTAAATGTGCGTAAATGACTTCTCTTGGGGCTTCAGAATATAATTCATACTTATCTAATATTGGATTATCCGTGTTTTGTGCATTACAAAAACATGTTAGGTAAAGAAAAAATAAAAAGGGAAAATAAAAAAACGAAGTTTTGGTAGGTATGTTCATGCCTTATACTTTGTCAGAAAAATAAACAATAATATTTTGATAGAGGGCTTAATACTTTAACTTTAACAGAAGAATGAAGTTAAATAGTCATTAAGACATTGAGCTTTTTACTTTAATTAATATTAATAATCTTCTCTTCTGAGATTAAGGAGTTTCCATTTAGTACACCTTCAATATATAGCACTATAGTTTCTTGAAAAGTATCAGGTATTTTTATCTCTAACTTTCCTTTATCATTAAACTGTAAATTTGGTTTCCAATCTATAACACCAAATTCCTCAAATGTCCGGTTAGTATATGATTGATATTTCGGAGTGTAGTATTTTTTTGACGAAGCAAAAGTAAGGGGAAACGTCGATGAAGCTAGAACTTCTTTATTACTAGCTGTATAGGCCAACGAAGGATTAGTAAATATTCTGATTACACCCGCTGCTCCGCGCATACCTTCTCCATGTCCAGACCTGTTAATTATAACATAGTCAACAATATTCATATTAAATTGGTACAAGAATACAGAGTAGTTGAGTAACTGAACACCGTCTAAAAAAATTAGTGGTTCGTCATTTGTACTTGTTTGCACACGGGGACTAATTCTTAGAGTCCCTCTAAACTCTGTTGCTATAAACCCTCTGGTTGTGATATAATTTGCAAAGGTCTGGTTTCTGCGTCTGTCCCTATCGTCAAAAACATCAACGTCTCCGTAAAACTTGTTGCTAATGCTCTCAATACGTTCTTTTTTTAAGTTAGTAGTAATAAGAACTTCGTCTAAAACTTCAATGTCCTTAGCCCACGATAGATCTATATTATCTATTTGAGACGTACTCATTTTTTCTGTTTTATTTAAGAGCACAAAGCGGTTATCTTTTTCAAAATTAAACTTGGGGAATGAAGACGGAAAAAATTGAATGTACACATCTGGTTTTTCTCCCTTTCGCCGTTTTTTGAAGCCTTGGATTATTTTATACATTTCATCCTCTAGTGGAAATAACTGTTCGTGCCTATAAGAATTATCTTTACTACTTAGCGTAATTATCTCTGAGGGATTATGAGTTAATGGATACGTTAAATATGTACTTTCCTCCTCTTTATTATTAAAATTTACATTAGCAATAATACCATTTTCAAAGTTGTGAGTTATAATTGGCGGGTTATTAAAAATTTCAGTCCAGTCGTAACTGCTCCACCCCTGAGAAATCAAAAGGTTATCTAAAGCATACTTGGTTTTTAGTTCGGAGTCCCTAAAGTAATATGAAGCATTTTCTATATATCCGTTTAAATAAGGTTCCAAGTAAATTTTTGATAAAATGTTACTGTTAAACATATAAGATGCTGATTTTGAAGGAAGTACAGATATGCTGAGATTGTTAATTTTTGATGTATCAATAGTTTTGTTGACTTTGAGTTTTAAACTGATTGAATCGCTTATTACGATTTCTTTATTAACATTTACCGAGGTCTTTTTTATGTCATTGTAATTAAAGAATAGACGTTCTAATATTGGCTTGTTTTGTGAGTTGAATACAGTAATTATGTTAATGCCGTTGAACAGGGTAGATGTTTCAAAAACCCTTATAACCTCACGCTCACCATTAAAACTAAATGAGGATGTTTTTAAGTCTTTTCCATTATGTATAACAACATTATAAGTGTCATTGCCTATAATATTAAGTGATTTTTCATTGGTTTTAAAGCTTAATAATAGTTTATCGCGTCTTTCTAAGGCTGATAAATTAAACCCAATAGGTCTAACATTTTTAATTACTTTCTTTATAGTAAAATTGTTGTTATCCACTATAAGCTTAAAAGTGTCGTTTTCAGTAGGCGTAAAAATTGTTTTGCCAATACCAAAGTCGTTTAATTTAAAGAGAGCGACAATGTTTTCTTTTGAATCTATAATTTTACCCTCAAGATTTGGAATGCCATATCCATAGGTGTCTTTTGCAATAATTGCAATGGTGTTTTGGCAGTTTTCCACAAGGTGACCACCTTCAGGCAGCATCTGAATATCTATTTCTCTTTGTGTAATTCCTGATGATTCTTTATTAACTGACTCTGGGTCAATTATCGATATATAAGTTTCAAAATAGTTAGGCTCATTAAAATTTAACATCCAATTGGTATAGGCTCTAAATTTATAATTGCCAGAGGTAAAAGAAGAATCTATATTAAAGACATTAAATGCGATTCCTTTTTCTGCTTTAAGCATTTTCTTCTTTACTAGCTTTCCGTTATCGTCAATTATAGTGCAGTAAATTGTTGTGGTCTGTAAAGAAGGTGTTTTTGAGTTTTTATTAAATGTATAAACGGAAAAACCAAGCATCTCACCTTTTAATAGTGTAGATTTATTAAGATGTACAAATATGTTTTCTCTGGGAAGTTCTGTGTATGCTTTAAATTTATCAAGAGGAAATAGACTTTCCTCCTGTGCTGAGCAAAGCGTTAATGGTAGCAATGCCATCAATAAAATAAATTGCCTGAAAATAATTTTTATCATAAAAATTTATATATCAGAAAAGTACAACTATTTTTCAATAGTTTTTTCTTATTATTAAAAACAAAAAACCCTTGCTTAACTTAAAAACAAGGGTTGTTGATTGTTATATAATTCTTATTAATTACCAGCTTCATTCTTGGCATCTTCAATCATCTGCTCATTCGGTAGAATAGCAATATTGACACGCCTATTTTTAGATCGTCCTGCAGCGGAACTATTATCGTGCATAGGCTGAGTCTCACCAAACCAATTGGTTGTAAAACGACCACTACTTAACCCTTTTCCTGTTAGATAATTGGTTACAGAGTATGCCCTGTTTTTACTCAAGGTCATATTGTAATCTGCTTCACCTGTACTATCGGTGTGTCCAACAACTAATATGTTAGTGTCTGGGTACTCTATAAAAACACCAGCCAATTTATCTAGAGTTTCTCTAGAAGCGGCATTGATATTATACTTGTTGGTGTCAAAATAAACACCGCTTTTTTCGTCGAAAGTTAGTACAATACCATTATCCACACGCTCTACTTGCGCTCCGGGAATTTCCGCTTCAATTTCTTGTGCCTGCTTATCCATTTTTCTACCGATAAGAACACCAGCTGTACCACCAACAACTCCACCAATGACAGCACCAAGTTCACCGTTACCACCTTTACCGACGTTATTACCGATTATGGCTCCAATGACTGCACCACCTGCAGCACCAATGACTCCACCTTTCTGGGCGTTATTAGCATTGTCTATGGCTTTACAATTTGTAAATGCGACTACCACTAAAAGTGCTAGTGATAAAATTCCTGTTTTATATATATATCTTTTCATAATTATAGTTTGTTAAAGTTCATGTTAATTGTAATTGGTCGACCCTCTAGAGTAACCGTCTGTTGCCACTGCATCGTTGTTTCAGACAACTGGGTAAGGCTTAAACGGAAACCAGCATCAGTATCAGATTGTCCACGTTCGTTAGTCGGTTTCAATAAAAAGTCATAAAGCCCTGTTGCTTCGTCAATCTCGGCAATGGTAAATACAAAGTAACGCGCCTGGGTATTGCAATCAATTCCACTCAAAGTGTAATTCCCAGTATTGTTATTAGGGATAAATTGCCATGTACTGTTCTCGAAACAGTCTTTAGTAGCATCATTTAATAGAGTTATTTTTATATCTCCAATTGCAGATGATGTTACTGAGTTTAAAACCCAATCTCCTTTGATGACCTTTTTGGATTCCCTTACGGTTTTTGAAGTACCGCAAGACACTAATCCAATAGCCAGTATTAAAATAAATAGTTTTTTCATAATTTCTGTTTAAAGTTGATTTCTATAAGAAATACGTTTTTTAAAGGTATTTCAGACGTCCTCCTTTATTCAGAGTATTTTAATTTTGTGAAGCACGTGTAATTCAAATCATTGAAAATCAATAATATAAAATCGAATTCTCAAGACATAAGCGTTTGCAAGCTTAACAAAGAATTAACCCTAATCAGAACATTATAAAGATAGGAGGAAGGAAATGTTGGGTGTAATCCAATACCCCAAAATGTTAATGCATTTGATGAGTCAGGACTCGAAATAAAGATTAAAAAGTCTAACTAATCTTCAAACCATTAGTAGCTTCTGTCTCATCCGGATTTACAAAGACTAGTTTACCATCTGCAGTCTCAGTCATTAAAATCATACCTTGACTTTCAACTCCTCGTAAAGCTCTAGGAGCCAAATTAACGAGTACAGTCACTTTTTTACCAACGACTTCCTCTGCTGTAAAACTTTCTGCAATTCCAGACACTATAGTTCGGGTGTCAATACCGGTATCAACTTTTAGAACTAAAAGCTTTTTAGTTTTAGGCATTTTTTTAGCCTCTATAATAGTACCCACTCTTAAATCTAGTTTGCTGAAGTCCTCAAAATTGATTTCCTCCTTTTGAGGTTCAATGTCGGCTGAAGCTCTCGAAGCCTCATTGGCTTTTTTACTTGCTTCTAATTTATCTAGTTGTTTTTGGATTTCAGCATCTTCGATTTTAGAAAACAACAATTCGGCTTTTCCGATGTGATGACCAGAAGGTAAAAGCACATCTTTTTTAGAAACGTCAGCCCAATCAGATTCAGAATCAAGTTCAGAATGACAAAGAATTGATTTCAATTTTTCGGAAGTAAACGGTAAAAACGGTTCTGACAATACCGCCAAAGCTGATGCGATTTGAAGCGCCACATACATTATCGTTTGTGTGCGTTCAGGGTCGACTTTTATTTGCTTCCAAGGTTCTTCGTCAGCTAAATATTTATTGCCAAGACGTGCTAAGTTCATTAACTCTTGGCTTGCCTCTCTAAATCGGTAACGTTCAATAGAGCTTGCAATGACATTTGGGTAAGCTTTTACCGTGGCTAAAGTTTCTTTATCTACTTCGGAATATTCAGAAGGTTTAGGAACAACACCATCATAATATTTGTTGGTCAACACCACGACGCGATTAATAAAATTTCCGAAGATGGCAACAAGCTCGTTGTTGTTACGTGCCTGAAAGTCCTTCCAAGTAAAATCATTATCCTTCGTTTCTGGGGCATTCGCTGTTAAGGCATAGCGCAATACATCTTGCTGATTAGGAAAATCCTCTAAATACTCTGGTAACCAGACCGCCCAATTTTTTGAGGTGGACAGTTTATTGCCCTCTAAATTCAAAAATTCATTCGCAGGGACGTTTTCTGGCAAGATATAAGAGCCTTCAGCTTTAAGCATTGATGGGAAAATAATACAGTGAAACACAATGTTATCCTTCCCAATAAAGTGAACCAAGGTGGTGTCCTCATTCTTCCAGTAGTCTTCCCAGTTTTTGCCTTCTCGTGCGGCCCATTCTTTGGTGGAAGAGATATAGCCAATAGGCGCATCGAACCATACATACAATACTTTGCCTTCTCCACCTTCAATGGGTACAGGGATTCCCCAATCCAAATCTCTGGTTACTGCTCTTGGGCGCAAGCCATCATCTACCCAAGATTTTACTTGTCCATAAACGTTAGGCTTCCAATCTTTTTTATGGCCTTTTAATATCCACTCTCTTAAAAATGCTTCATGCTTATTTAAAGGTAAAAACCAATGTTTGGTTTCTTTGAGTGTAGGCTTATTTCCTGTAATGGCCGATTTAGGATTAATTAAATCTGTAGCGTTATGGCTAGTGCCACAATTTTCGCATTGATCGCCATAAGCTTCTTCATGCCCACATTTTGGGCAGGTGCCAACGACAAAACGATCCGCTAAAAACTGATTAGCTTCAGCATCAAATAATTGTTCAGACGTTTCTTCTACAAACTCGTTTTTATCATAGAGTGTTTTAAAGAATTCTGATGCCGTTTCATGATGAATTTTAGCCGAAGTCCTAGAATAATTATCGAAGGTAATACCAAACTCTTCAAAAGACTGTTTTATAATAGCGTGGTATTTGTCCACGATATCTTGAGGGGATACTCCTTCTTTTTTTGCCTTGATGGTAATTGGCACACCATGCTCATCACTACCACAGATAAAAGCCACATCATTACCAGTTAATCGAAGGTATCTGGCATAAATATCTGCAGGGACATACACACCAGCCAAATGCCCAATGTGGATAGGGCCATTAGTGTAAGGTAAGGCTGCTGTTATGGTGTATCTTTTTGACATGGTTTCCATTTAAATAAGCTACAAAAGTACACATTTTAACCCCTTTATTGAAAAAAAATGTACATTTACAAAAAGCACTATTTATGAGGATTAATGCCCGTTTTTCTATCTTATTCATTGCATTTTTTGGTTTCACTAATCTGGCTATTTCCAGCCAAAACGAAATGACATCTTCCATGGCATCTACATCAATACAACCTCCATATTTAAAAGCTGGTGACACCGTCGCCATTGTGGCTCCTTCAGGGATTTTAAAAAACAGACAGCGCGAATTGCAGCAAGCTGTTGACCTATTAAAAGAATGGGGTTTGGTACCACAAGTGGGGAAGCATGTGTTTAGTACCGATGATCATTTTGCAGGGACTGACGATGAACGCTGTGAAGATTTACAGAATGCTATGGACGACCCTAAAATTAGTGCCATTTGGTGTGCACGTGGTGGTTATGGAACAGTACGAATTTTAGATAAACTAGATTATACCAAGTTTAAGAAAAAGCCGAAATGGCTGATCGGCTACTCAGATGTTACGGCACTGCATAATCAATTGCATAATGAAGGGTTTCAATCGCTTCACGCCTTAATGTGTGTGAGTTTAACTAAGGATTTAAATGATGTGGCATCATCCATTTCAACCTTTAAATCGGCACTTTTTGGTCAGTCAGAAAATTACACTTTAGAAGGCTCAGACTATAACAGAACAGGTGTTGCTAAAGGCGAATTGGTTGGTGGTAACCTTACCATATTGCATACCATGTTAGGCTCAGACACCAGTATTGATGTTTCTGGAAAAATACTTTTTATTGAAGAAATCGGCGAATACAAATACCATATAGACCGTATGTTGCAAAGCTTAAAACGTGCTGGTTATTTTGAAAACTGTGCCGGTGTTTTGGTCGGTGATATGTCTAAACTGAGAAAGAACACCACACTTTGGGGCAGCTCAGTTGAGCAACTGGTTTTGGATGCCTTATCGGAATACGATTTCCCGATTGCTTTTAATATGCCTGCTGGGCACGAAAAGGAAAATAAGGCTTTGGTGTTAGGGAAGTCGATTGAGCTGAAGGTTGAGAAGGAGAAGTCTTTGGTTACGTATATACCATAGTTGTAGGTAATTTGCCCAACAAACTGAAATTAAACATAAACAAAACTTGACTTAACTTATGAAATTAAAACTCTATTGTATTTTAACTTTATTTTTAGCTCTAAATTTAAACGCCCAAGAATCTAAATTTGACATTGAGGTTAATTTCCCAATCGCTATTGGAGATAATTTTTTGGGAGACAACTACAACGGAATTATTGACTTGGGAATCAATTACAGATTTCTGCAAAAAGAAGTACTAAACTTAGGAGTATCTGCGAATTTTGGATTCTTTAAAAACACTAAATCAGGTGCATCCGACCTAAATCAACTGTTTGACGTTAAAATTATTCCTATTCAACCTCGCTTATTTGCAGAGTTTAATATTCCGGATTTAGAAAAACTTCATCCTCAAATCGGAATTGGATATTCAATACTTATTTATAATGCAGATTGGGCGGACAATCGAGATGCTGAATTGCCTGCTGACATTGACGATAGCGAAAGTGGTTTTAATTTTAATTTAGGAATTGCATATGATTTATCTCAAAAACTCTTTTTGCAGGCACAATATGACTTTGTGAAAATCGGAGTTGAAAATGGAGTTCCAGATATAAGTTACAATACTAATATTAATATTCTGAAATTCGGAATAGGGTATAGACTATAAAAACTACCTACAATAACGTGCATAATTAATTGCTTTGGTCGTTGCTTATTTGGAAAAATCCTACGGATTTTCCTCTGGTTCGTTTCACTTTTATTAAGTTAGTTGTTGAAACACCAAATATGGTATATAAATTATCAGCGTAAATCAATTATTAACCTGTAGCCATATTTCAGGACAAGACATTAAAATTATCTTTAAATGAAAAAAATAATACTATTTGTTATTCTTCCACTTTTGTCTTTATCATGTGCTTATGATTCAGACGATAAAATTAAAGTAGAACAACACATTCCAGAAAATTACGAATCAACTGAAACTACTTTTACCACTCAAGAGGATATAGTTTATTTTACAGGTTCTTCTGAGTGTACAGGAAATGGAATTTATAGTTTTGATGAAGATAAAGTGCTAGGTGATTTGACAATTCCTTCTGATTTACCCGAAGAATTTGATTTGTCATCACTTTTACCACCTGTAGGTAATCAAGGTAGACAAGGGTCATGTGTTTCTTGGGCTATAACTTATTATTTAAAATCATTTCAAGAAAGAATTGAATCTGGATTGCCATATTCCGCTGATAGGTTAATGAGTCCTGCTTACACTTATAATCAATTATCGCAAGGCATATGCGAAGAAACAGCTTTACAGAGCACATTGGAAATATTGAAACAAAAAGGGGCTGTATCTATCGAATCGTTTCCATATCTTGATTATTCCTGTAATATTCAACCTACTGAATCTCAGAATATAGAAGCCGAATCAAATAAGATTACTGATTATGAATATTTAAGCGGTGAGAATATGGTTTTAGAAATGAAAACTTTAATAAGTAACCAAACACCTATTATAATTTCTGCTTTTTTAGATTCTGAATTTGGAATAGTTGATGAATATGGTTTAACCGCATACAGAGAACATACAGTAGACTATTCAGTACAGGGAGGTTGTCATGCAATGCTTGTAATTGGTTATTCTGACGAATTTAACGCATTTAAAGTTGTAAATTCATGGGGAGAAGATTGGGGGGATGATGGATATATTTGGATAGATTATCTGGCGTTTGATAATGTAATAGATAGTAATTCTGATTTTCGTGTAATATCTACTGCTATAGTTGCATACGATTTAGAACAATAACTATTGCCAACAGTAGCCATATGTAATTTCTTATTATCTTCTACTTCTGAATATCCTCGCGGATTTTTCTATTCTTTGAATATGTGCTCAATCATAGCTTAAAATCACGCAACAAAGTATATGCAACACGTTAATATTTCATTTGAACATCGGATTAAAGTCAGAAAATGAAACTAAAACCACATCTTATAATATTCTTATTTAGCATTGCATTTGGTTGCAAAACTTTGGAAGAAAAGAGCATTCATCTAAATATTGAAAAAGACACTAAAGAAATATTTGATAGTTTAGTTGAGATTAGAAGAGACTTTCATCAAAACCCTGAGCTTGCTGGAAATGAAATAAGAACTGCAAAAATGATTACCAAGCATTTATTGAGTTTAGGTCTAGAAGTTAAGACCGGAATCGCTGGCAACGGAGTTATTGGAATATTAAAAGGTAGTGGAGATGGAAAAAACATAGCTTGGCGAGCGGATATGGACGCCATACCGAGTGATTTTTCTGATGACGCATCCTATAAATCTAAAGTTAAAGGATTGCAACACGGTTGTGGGCACGATGTACATATGGCTATTGGGCTTGGAATAGCTGAAGTGTTAGCTAAAAATAAAGAAGCAATCAACGGCACAATATATTTTATATTTCAACCAGAAGAGGAAACTTTTGTTGGTGCAAAAAATATGGTTACCACTAGTGAATTCTCAACAATGAATCTTGATGAGATCTATGCATTGCATGTTACTGCATTACCAGTTGGCCAAATAATGGTTAAGCCTAACGAACTTTACGCGTATCAAAAACGCATACAAATCACCTTCAAAGACAACTTGTCTAAAGAAGAAGCAAAAGACCTTTACGATACAATTAGAACTGAGACGCTTCGAAAAAAAGACGGAGTAAACCCTTGGGAAATTCCAAAGGCATTTGACTCTGCAATTGGATTAAGCAATCCAAATACTGTTTTTAAAGATTATCTTTTTCTGGAGGAAAACTTTGTTACTGAAGAAGCTAACAATCAATTTCATATAAAAGGGTATTTATATGAAACGGACAAGTCTAATTTACCAAATATTTTATCGAAAATTGAGCAAGCCATAAACAACACAACATTCAAGGATCAATTCATTTCAGTATCATACATACAGGGAAATCCGACGGTATTAAACGATGAAGAATTGACAAGTAAAGCAATGAACCTCTTGAACGATCTTTATGGTGATGAAACTGCTGTGATGAATTATGGTCAAATCCCCTATTTTAATGATGACTTTATTTACTTTCAGCAAAAAGTGCCCGGAGTTTATTTTTTATTAGGTGGTTCAAATTATGAAAAAGAAATAGTTGCAATGAATCATGCCCCTAATTTTAGAGTCGATGAGAAATGTATTAAAGTTGGTGTAGCATCTTTTTCTTCATTAATTTTGGAACGGGCTAATGTTAAGTAAAGTTGCTAGCCATGAAAAGGGAAATGAGGCATTGGTCTTAGATAGCGCGCCGAATGAGTTGAATGTTGATAAAGAGAAATCTTTAGTGACTTATAATACTAGTTGTAACAAATTATGAAATTAATCTTAACTCTTATTTGTGTCTTAGCTTTATTCAGTTGTAAACCGGAAGTGCAAAATGACAAGAAAACTCTGAATAAAATTTTTGCCTCAAATAATTATCATATTAATGTGCAAACCTGCGGCTGTTTTGGATGTGGAACATATAGTTATGATGTAAATGTTAAAAATGAGAAAGTGACAATAGCAAATTCTTCGGGTAAGCAAAAAATAGAAGTTTCAAGAGATAGTATAGAATCTTTCAAAAAATTTATGTCTGAACGAATTGGAAAAAATATTTCTAGAGGTTTATGCACAAGCAAGTATATATTTAAAGTTGAGACGAATAATTTGGCGATAACTTTTACTGATGAAGGATGCCATGAATGGGATATTTTGAATAAAATAATTCCATTAGAATCTATTCCAAACTCTTTTGAAGAATAAGCTTAGGTAAATTAAAAAACCTGTTTTGAATTTTTTTCATAAAACTACAACCTCAAATCCACCTCAAACCCAATAGCATCCGAAATTAATCCGTCTTTTAGTTTGCCCTCTACCTCTTTAGAGTTAAAGGTAATGCCCCACAATGTACGGTCTATTTTAAACTTAGTGCTCATTTGTTGTTTGTCGTAATCGACTTCGGCTCTAAAGTCAATACGTTTGGTTATATCCTTTATGGTAAGATTGGCATAAATCTTTAGACGTGTTGAGGTTTCGTATCGGACATCGGTAATGACAAGTTTAGAGGTTGGGTATGTGTTAACTTCAAAAAAATCTTCATTTTTTAAATGCTCAACAAGACCTGAGTCCTTATCAATTTTACCGTTGTCAGTGCAAACAATGCTATTCATGTCAATTGTAAACTCCCCGCCATATATCATTCCATCCTTATTTTTTAGAAAATAGCCCTCCTTAAAATTGATATTCCCTTCGTGACCACCAAAATAAAAGGCATATTCACCGATCCAGTGAATTGTACTTTTTTCTGTGTTAATGGTTAAGTTTTCTTGTGCAAACCCCAATGTGAAACCTAATACGGTGATGAGTGTTAATACTGTTGTTTTCATGATGATTTTAATTTTTAGGTAAAACTATTAGGAGGAACATCAGAAAATGTCAAAAAAATGCAAAAGAAGTGTCAACAGTTGTAAAAAGTCACGAAATTGTAAGTTCTTTACAATAGTTATGAGTTTAAAATATATCTATTCTTTTAGTGGCATTACTTTGTTGCTTGTGTTTGTGACTCTTTTTTCTCCGAGTGATGAGACTAAGCAAGACTTCTCTGAAGTCGCAAAAATTGCCATGCGCGATGTTGGTCATCATCTACTTTTGGCTCATAGTGATTCAACCTCTTTGGTGTTGCCAGTTATTGAAACAGATTCTAAAACTTACGAGTTATCATTTCAAAACGCATTAGCGATTCACCCAGATAGTTTAGTGACTATTATAGAAACGGCGTTTTTAAAGTCCGACTTACCAAAATATTATCGCGTAGAAGTGATACAATGTAGCAATGGCGAAGTGGCGTACAGTTACGAGAAAAAAGATGACATTAATAATAGTATTATACCATGTGGAGGTCGCATGTTGCCAGAAGACTGTTATACCATTAAAATTAAGTTTACAAAACTGAATGATGCCTCAGCCAATAGCCCGTTAATTTTTGCGAGTCTTGCTGGTGCTCTAGTGTTATTATTCATAGGATTTAAAACTAAAAAGAGGTCTGAAGGTTTAACACCCAATGACAAACCATCCGCAAGCATAGGAAGTTTTCAATTTTATCCGGATCAGAACAAGTTGGTTAAGGCTGCTTCAGAGATTCAACTGTCTAAAAAAGAATGCGAACTGCTCGAGATTTTTATTGAAAACATAAATGTCGTTGTAAAACGAGACGAATTGGTAAAGCGTGTTTGGGAAGACCAAGGTGTTTTTGTTGGTAGAAGTTTGGACACTTATATTTCTAAACTACGAAAGAAATTTAAGGATGACCCAACAGTGAAAATCACCAATATACATGGAGTGGGTTACAAGTTGGAAGTAAATTCATAACGCATAATGGCACAGCACAATCAACTCGGAAAAAAAGGGGAGCAACTGGCAGTCGATTTTCTGTTAAAAAATGGGTATGACATTGTTGAACACAACTACCGTTTTGATAAAGCTGAGGTGGATATCATTGCTCAAAAAGAAGATGTTTTAGCCATTGTTGAGGTTAAAACAAGATCTACCGCCGATTTCGGCAATCCCCAGGATTTTGTAAAACCCAAACAAATCAAAAACTTAGTTAAGGCTGTTGATGAATATGTTACGGTTAACGATCTTGATGTTGAGGTTCGGTTTGATATTATTGCTATTGTAAAAGAAGGAAAAGGGTTTAGCATTGAGCATTTAGAAAATGCATTTTATCATTTTTGACATTAGGTGTGGTGTCATGCTGAACTTGAATCAGTATCTCAGACGATATCTAAAAAAGACCCTGAAACAAGTTCAGGGTGACAAATACTAAAGTTATTTGTAAAAATTCATCTCATCCACATATTCCCAAACATGTTCTGGAAGCATTGGACGAATATTTTTTCCAGCCTTTATTTCTGAACGGATAAACGTGGAAGATAATTCCATTATTGGAGCTTTGACCTTATGGATTTTAGGATGATCCTTAAAGCGATGCTCAACGTTTCCAGAAGAAATTCTAGGATACACATAGATGTCGTGATTGTCTAAAATTAACTCGTAATTTTTCCACTTATGAAAGCTCTTCAAATTATCCTCTCCCATAATGAGAGAAAACGTATGTTCCGAAAATTTCTCTTGTAAATATGTCAGCGTATTAATGGTGTAATTCGGTTCAGGTAAAGTGAATTCAATATCGCTAGGTCGTAATTTATCATAATCCTTGGTTGCTCGATACACCATTTCTAAACGTTGGTGATTGTCCAACAGACTACTTTTCTTTTTAAACGGACTTAAAGGGGTCACTACAAACCAAACCTGATCCATATCACTATGCTCAGCCAAGTGGTTGGCAATGGTTAAATGGCCAACGTGGATAGGGTTAAATGTTCCGAAATAAAGACCTACTTTCATTTTTGTTTGTCACTCCTGCGACAGCGTGCGCTAAAGCTATAGCGGTGGCGCAAGGCAGGAATCTTATTAATTTTTAATAAATTCTGAAACCAATTCATAAGCATCATCTAGGGCAGAAGTGAGCTCATTATTGACAACGACTTTATCAAATAGCGGTGAGGTTGCCAATTCTGCCGAGGCTTTAGCTACACGCATATTGATTTTGTCTTCACTTTCTGTTTTTCGCTTCTTTAGGCGAATTTTAAGTTCATCTATACTAGGTGGCTTTACAAAAATAGCGAGAGTTTCTTCAGGGAATTTACGCTTAATACGAAGTCCTCCCGAAACGTCAATATCAAAAATCACATTCTTACCAAGTGCCCAAATACGCTCTACCTCGGTCTTCAACGTGCCGTAAAAATTATCTCTATAGACTTCTTCCCATTCTAAGAATTCGTCGTTTTTGATTTTGTTCTTAAATTCTTTTGCACTGAGGTAATAGTAGTCTTTGCCTTCTACTTCAATACCGCGCTTTTCTCGAGATGTAGCAGAAATTGAGAACTCTAGATTAAGCTCGGGCTGTTGTAGCAAGTACCTCACGATTGTCGTTTTCCCTGATCCTGATGGGGCGGAGAATACGATAAGCTTTCCTTTCTTTTTATCTTGTATTTGTGACACTAATTAAATGTTTCTAAAAATTCATAGTAAGACCAACGCCATTACTATTTATGGCAAAATTAAACTCTGGCTTAAATTGATAAACTGAAGCTGATTTCAAAGAGAGATTATACTTATCTATGCCTTTGTTCACTTTATTAAACGCACTAAAACTAAATGGAATACTAGCTATACTGATTCCGCCACCTATGTATGCAAGGGTCCAATTGGGATTTTCATTGCTAATAGCTTGGCCAATAGGTATTCCGATGAGTGCACCACCTATAAAACCTAGAACCTGATATACTGTACGATTTGATTTGGCTTTTTTAATAAGTACATTGGCTTCAGTATTTGACTTTGTAGCTTCTATCAATTCTGACCAGCTCAATCGCTCATCATTCTGAGAGAATTTATAGCCAAAAATATTAAGTTTCATATTAATTTCTTGACCTAAAGAGCTATTTATGAAGAATAGCCCAATTATTACTATGATATATTTTTGGAGGTTAGTCATTTACTTATCTGTTATAAAATTGCACTAAGTTTTTATTACTGTTAACTGAGACTGAAAACGGCTTACTTGTTATAGTACATTCAACATTTGTTCCTTTATCTTTTCTAGCTCGTCTTTCATTTGTACTACTAATTTTTGCATTGGGGCATAATTAGATTTTGAGCCAATGGTGTTTATTTCGCGGCCGATTTCTTGAGAGATAAACCCTAATTTTTTGCCATTTTGTCCATTGGAATCTATGGTCTTTAAAAAATAATCAAGGTGATTTTCTAGGCGTACTTTTTCTTCAGTAATATCAAACTTTTCGATATAATAAACGAGTTCTTGCTCAAACCTGTTTTCATCTACTTTTTCTTTTATTTCAGCAATACCTTTTTCTAGACGAGCTCTAACTCCATCAATGCGTTCAGGGTCCATTTCAATCACCTGATTCAACAAACCTCTAATACTTTCAATACGTTCAACAAAATCTTGGTATAGAATTTTGCCTTCGTCTTCTCTATAGGCTACAATTTTTTCAATGGCTGAATCTATCTCATTAGAGATGGTTTTCCATTCATCCTCATCAATATCGTCCCGTTCTGTCGTAACTGCATCCGGCAAACGAATAGCCATTTTTAAGAGCTCCGTTTCGTCGCCATCAACCACAGCTTTTAACTGTTTAATATACTCCTTTACGACCGTATTATTAATTGTAGAACTGGTGTCTTCACCAGTAATTTCAACATATAATGAAAAATCCACTTTACCTCTAACCAAGTGTTTTGCAATCTGCTTTCTTATGTCAAGTTCCTTAGCTCTGTACATCGACGGCATCCGAGCATTGACATCTAGGCTTTTACTATTTAAGGATTTTAATTCTATGGATATTTTTTTTGCGGGAAGTTGAACTACCGATTTCCCATAACCTGTCATGGATTGTATCATGTAATGAAGATCAATTTTAGTTGGTCAAAGGTACAAAATCGAATCGTTTAATAAGAGAGTAAATAATTAGTTATCAATTCGCTTGAAAAGAAACCATTTTTTAATTTCGCATTTCATTAAAAACCCAAGTCTATGTACAAAAAACAGTTTGAAATCCGATGGAACGATATTGATGCCAATGGCCATTTGGCCAATTCGGCATATACCAATTTTATGAGTCATGCTCGGATGTCGTTCTTTTCTGAATTTGGATTTAGCCTTCCAGAAATAAAATCGCACAAACTTGGGCCCGTTGTGTTTTATGAGCACATGTATTATTTTAAGGAATCTTTTATCAGTGAGCCGATAACTGTTACCATTGAGTTATCTGGACTTAGTGAAGACGGCATGTTCTTTGGTTTTGACCACAACTTTTACAATCAAAAAGGAGATAATTTAGCGTTTTGTGAAATGCAAGGGGGATGGATTGATTTAAGTTTTAGAAAACTAAGCGCCCTACCAGAAAAACTTTTAAAGTTAGCGTTACAGTTTCCTAAATCTGAAAATTTTAAAACAATAACTAAAGCCGATACCCGGAAACACGGCATAAAACCAAAGTCATTGACGGACAGAAGTATTACTTAAAAACGTCATGTTGTTTAAAAGATTTAATTTTTACATTACTTATAAAAGGCATCAAAAATTTGTTGAGTAGGTTGTTTTTGTGTCTTATGTAACAGGTCAGAGTTTCTGGTTTAGCCCCTAGTGTGCTTTTAATTTCGGACGCTGTTCTTCCTAGGTTAATTCTGCTAGATTGTGTTTCAATACCGATTCTTACATAATCATTTAAAATTCGAGGATAGATGGCCAAGTCTCTGTTTTTAGAATAATCAAGACCTATAAAATGGGCATCGAGATGATTACCATTTTTCATTGCTGATAGAAACCCAACCAATTCATTGTTATAAAAATAACCTTGGGCAATAAATTCTTCTTGAAACTTAACCTTTAAATTAATATAGGTGTTTAAGTCTAGGATCTGGGCATTAAAGTCGGCGTTGGCAATTGTGTTTTCATATAAATTTTGAAGGTCAGAATTATATACGGCAATGTCTTTTTCGGAAAATCGCTTCACCGTTAAGGGTTCGCTTGTAGAATCAGCTTTGTTTGCCTTAACCCTATACTTAGAACGCAGTGCATCTTTGTAGTCATCAAAAGATTTCCATTCTGGTTTTAAATAGATAATCATATTGGGTTCTACTTGCATAGCTGCAAAATCAAAATCCTTTAATTGCTCGGTGATGTAGAGTGATTCATCTAAAAAGTCCTTTACAAAAACAGCATGCAGTTTTCGGCTGCATTTGGTTTGGGTTTTTATGGCTTTACCAATAGCCTTGAATGTGGATTTTTTTGGCTCTCCTTCTTTTAAAAAAGTACCGTATTCACCACTGAGAAATACATTACCGCAGAATAAGATCCGCAATTTGTTATCGCAAAAAATGCCATTGATAAATCGTTTTAACCATGTTGCTATTTTAATGTTCTTGGTAATGGTTTTTACTCCAATAGTTACAATTTGAGTATAGGCAAATGCCACAGGAACCTTTTTCTTAAGTATAAAAATATAGTTGAACTCTATGTCTTCATTACCAACTTCAAAGGCTTTTAAGAATTCTGGTGAATAATAAATGTTTTGTGTACAATTTATTTCGTCCCAATATTCTGAAGGAATAGCATCTACATTAGAAAATTGAACGGACTTTAGGCTCACACTGATTTTTGTTTAGGCTTATAAGATACAATGTACACACCTACAAAGATAAATAGCATGGCTACAATCTTTATAGCATCAATAGTGTCTACACCCATAAACATAGCAAAAAATCCTGCTATAACGGGTTGTAAATAAATAAACACTCCAACGGTTGAGGCTTTTAACCTGGTCAATGCTAATGGATTTAAGAGATAAGTGCCAAAAGTTGCTCCTACAACCACAAAAAGGACTGCAAACGTAATTGCTGGTGTAAAAGATTGCCATTCTACAGCATTTAACTCACCAATGCCAAATGGAAGCACTAAAAAGAATCCAAATAAAAACAACCATTTAATAAAAGTAAAGGGGTGGTATTTAGCTGAAAGCTGTTTTATTAAAATGATATAGATACTATACGCTATAGCGTTTAAAAAGATAAAGGTGTTTCCTAAAAAAACATTATCTGCTGCTCGGGTTGATTTACCATAAATGGTAAGGGCAAGCGCACCTCCTAAAGCTAAAATAACGCCCAGGACTTTTAACTTTGTCACTTTTTCTTTTAACACTATGGCTGATAAAACAAGAATTATAACGGGTGTTATAGTAACTATGGCAGAGGCATGGATTGGTGTGGTCAGTTGTAATCCCTTTAAAAACAATATCATATTTATGCCCACTCCAAAAACAGCCGCCATAAAAAATTTGAAGTAATCCTTTTTGTCAACTTTTTCTTTTGGTAAAAAGAGACTAACCAACCAAAATAAAATTGTTGCTCCGCCAACCCTTAATATGACGAAAGCTAAGGGGCCAACAAAATTGTCGTTAAATACAATTTTAGCGAATGTAAAATTAAGACCGTAAAGCACCTGCACCATTAAAAGTGCAACAATAGCATAGCTTCTACTTTTCATATACAGCTTGTTTAGCTGCTTCTACGGTTTTCTTAGAATTGCCGATGAATATTTGATTTTCAATGAGGATAACGGGGCGTTTTAAAAATGTGTAATGCTCTAAGATGTAGTTTTTATAATCGTCTTCAGAAAGTGACTTATCCTTTAAGCCTAAGGATTTATAAAGTCTTGCCCGTTTACTGAACAATGCTTCATAATTTCCAGAAAGTGTATGCATTTCTTCAAGTTGAGCCTCTGTGATTGCCTCATTTTTGATGTCTTGAAGTGTAAAATCTTCTAGCAAATTCAATGCTTTAAGGATACGATTACAAGTATCGCAAGTGCTGAGGTAGTAAACTTTTTTCATGATTGTGATTAAAGTCTTGCAAAGTAACTTCATTTAATTTTAATAAAAAACTATGATGGCGTACATTTGAAAAGCACTAAGCATTATTTAATACAAGACAACTATGGATTATTATTCAATTGCTTCCATTTTAGTAGTTCTATCTGCAATTTTTGGGTATATCAACGTTCGATTTTTAAAACTGCCAATTACTATCGGACTAATGATTATAACGCTTTTGTTTACCCTAGTAGTTATTGTAATTGCTCAGTTCGATGATACTTTACTTTTACAGGAAAAGGCATTCATTACCAGTATTGATTTTGAAACTGTTCTGCTCGATATTATGTTGAGTTTTTTATTATTTGCTGGTGCTTTGCACACCAATTTTAATCAATTGCGGATTCAGCGATGGCCTATATTGGTTTTTGCAACCTTTGGTGTTTTAATTTCCACATTTTTGGTAGGTGGTATTATGTATTATGTGTTGTCTTGGTTAGGGTTAGAAATTGCCTTTATCTATTGCCTTTTGTTTGGTGCTTTGATTTCCCCTACTGATCCTATTGCAGTTTTAGGTATTCTTAAAAAAGCTGGAGCACCCAAAAAATTAGAGACTAAAATTGTAGGAGAGTCTCTATTTAATGATGGTGTTGGTGTTGTTGTATTCTTAACCATTTTTGCTATTGCGGCAAAGCCAAATGCTGCAATTGAAGTTTCAGAAATCGCAACACTTTTTCTACAGGAAGTCGTTGGCGGTATTGGGCTTGGACTTATTTTGGGTTGGATAACTTATAAATTGATGAAATCCATAGACAACTATGAAGTCGAAGTAATCTTGACTTTAGCAGCTGTTATGGGAGGTACAATGGTGGCACATCAATTTCACTTGTCAGCACCTTTAGCAATGGTTACTGCTGGACTTTTTGTAGGTAATGATACTGTGAGAAACTCAGTGATGTCAGAAACCACAGAACTCTACGTGGACAAATTCTGGGAGCTTATTGACGTTCTGTTAAATACCATTCTTTTTGTGATGATAGGCATGGAAATGTTAGTGTTAAGCTTAGAAAGAAATTTTATTTACGCAGGCTTATTAGCTATTCCGTTGTTATTGATTTGTCGATACCTCTCTCTCTGGCTGCCGATAAAATTCTTCGCAAAACGATTGGATTTTGTTCCAAAAACAACATTGATTATGACGTGGGGCGGTTTACGTGGAGGAATATCCATTGCACTTGCACTGAGCCTAACTTCCGAAATGCATCGAGAGCTCTTTTTAGTGATTACCTATTTAGTGGTTATTGTTTCAATCATAGGTCAAGGGTTGACGGTAGAGCCAATTATAAAACGCATTACCAAAAAATATAAACCTGATTAGATGTTCAAAAAGGCATTAGCTTCTTTATAAGGAATTGTAAATTCAGTATAGCCTTGAGAATAGGAAGCTATTTCATAAACGTTATATAATAAAATAATGCCTTCCTCGCTAAACCCAATGTTATTAGGGAGCTGAAAGCCTTCTCCAAAAAAGTAATCCTCAGCATTTTCAGAATTTGAATTGTTTTTTACGTTATCGTAAAAATGACGCTCTGCGACTTTTTTAAATTCGGGCATATTGTTTACAATATCACCTAGGTCTAACTCGTGACCTGTTTCAGGATTAAAGTTCAGAAGTGTGATAGTATCATTACCGTGAGCACCTCCTTTATCTTGATAGGTGTTTATTGCAACCGTAATAACGCTTTCAGATTGATAAACGACTTCAGTTTCTATTATGAGTTCCCACTTTTGATGAGTATCAGGGAAGTCCGAAATGAACGTTTGATATTCTTTATCGAATGCTTCTAAACCAGATTCTAAAGTTTCGCTTGTGGTGGAAATATCGATAGCTTTATACATTGCTTTTTCAATTGCCGAATTAATCACTTCAGCATTACTGTTTCCGCTAAAACTATCGTAGTTGACCTCAATGTTGGCCTTATAGAACGTGTCGATAGTTTTCACTTCTGTGGTGTAGGGCTTAAATTCTTTATTACAGGCTATAAAAGCAAGGCAGATGAAAATGAGTATTCTTTTTATTTTCAAGGCGTAGGGATTATGTTAAACATACAATAAAGGTATAGCATACTTTTGTATAGAACGAATTATCCTTTAGATTTGTTGCGCTTCAGAAAAGACGATGACTTTTGTTAAGTTTTAGCAATAACCACCGTCTAAAAGCACTTTAATTTTTAAGAAAAACACACATGAAATTCAACACCAAAACCATACACGGAGGACAAGAACACGATAAAGCTTACGGCGCTGTAATGCCTCCAATTTATCAAACATCGACCTATGCTCAATCTACTCCAGGCGGACATAAAGGTTATGAATATAGCCGTACACACAATCCAACGCGTAATGCTTTAGAAAACTCTTTAGCTAGCATAGAGAACGGGGAATTCGGATTGGCATTTGGGTCTGGATTAGCAGCTATTGATGCCGTTTTAAAGTTATTAGAACCGGGTGATGAGGTGGTTTCTACAAACGATTTGTACGGCGGAAGCTATCGATTATTTACTGGGATTTATGAGAAGTTTGGCATAAAATTCCATTTTATCGGCATGGAGAATGCATCCAAAATTGAGGACTATGTCAATGAGAATACAAAATTGATTTGGGTGGAGACACCAACCAATCCAATGATGAATGTTATTGATGTTAAGGCGACTTCTGCTATTGCGAAAAAGCACAATGTGTTACTTGCAGTTGATAATACCTTTGCAACACCATATTTGCAGCAACCTTTAGATTTGGGTGCGGATATCGTCATGCATTCAGCAACAAAATATATAGGAGGACATAGTGATTTGGTAATGGGTGCTTTGGTTGTAAAGGATAAAGATTTGGCGGATCGGTTGTATTATATCCAAAATGCAAGTGGTGCGGTTTGTGGACCTCAGGATTCGTTTTTAGCCTTAAGAGGCATAAAAACACTGCACATTAGAATGCAACGTCATTGTGAAAATGGAAAAGCCGTTGCCGAATATTTAAACAATCACCCAAAGATCGAAAAGGTCTATTGGCCAGGTTTTGAAAATCATCCCAACCATGATATCGCCAAATCACAAATGAATGATTTTGGTGGAATGGTGTCTTTCGTTACAAAAGGAAATAACTATGACGAAGCGATTAAGATTGTCGAAAACTTGAAAGTTTTTACATTGGCAGAATCACTAGGTGGCGTAGAGTCCTTAGCTGGTCACCCAGCAAGTATGACGCATGCAAGTATCCCTAAAGAAGAACGCGAGAAAACAGGTGTTGTAGATGCACTAATAAGATTAAGTGTTGGGATTGAAGATGAAGAGGACTTAATTGAAGATTTAAAACAAGCGATTGGTTGATTATAACCAAGCAAACAAAAAAGACCGAATTTTTATTCGGTCTTTTTTGTATTATGTAAATATGTTTTAATCGAGATAATAGATATACCCAAAATTCAACCAGACTAATACGTCATTAAACTTGTTAGACGGTAACTTATGGTTAAAGCCATCAATCCAGTCACTAAAGTAGTATTGAAATCTAAGGTCTAGCATTAAATCTGATAGAATAGTCAGTTTATAACGAACTCCCACACTTGAGACTACAGACCAGGCATTGATTTCATCCAAATCAATCGGATATGGATCCGCAGGAAAAGTGTCTGTCCAATAAGAGTATAAGTTGTTAGGATTAAATACATTACCATCACCATAAGTAGTCTGTGCCTTAGGATTAGAAGTGGTATAATGTGCTCCTAAACTTACAAAAGGTGCCCATGCTCCTCTATGAGATGAAAAAGCTCTGATACTCAACGGAAAATATTCAAGCTGCATCCCAATATCAAAATTGGTGGCCTGTCCAGAATGCGCTCTTAATTTATCAGCATTAGCACTCGTAAAAGATGGATCTACCCATTTTCCGAGATGGTCTAAATTGGTTTGATTCCAGGATATTTCACTTCGTAATTTAAAATGGTCGTTAAAATAAGTATCAGCCGTGTAACAATTACAATCTGCTCGATAAGAAAAGTTGATGTAGTGTATTAACCCAATGCCAATACCCGTATTACCAATATTGGTTTCTTCATTTAAACGCTGACCGTAATCAGATCTAAATTGAACGGGACCAACAATAACACCAATTTCATGGGAAAAACCTAACTGCGAAAAACCAGATTTCCAGATTAAAACCGCAATTGAAAGAATTATAAAACGCTTTAAATCAAGCTTCATGAGTTGTTTTCGATTAAGGCAATGTGCGAACAAATATATAAATTATCGACGAAATACAAAATAAAACGGATGAAATGCAATATTATTGTTATGTTAAGGGAAGATAAAGCTAAATTAAATATTTAAAATGATAAATAAGAATATAAAAATTTTAATCTAATGTTTTTAGAGATAATGTATCTTTGGGGCAATAAATTAAGAATTCACTAATTATACTTGTATGCAACAAACAATAGAAGCTTTTTTAGACCTAGTTAGAGAACGTAACGGGCATGAGCCAGAATTTATGCAAGCCGTTGAAGAAGTGGCAGAAACAGTAATACCTTACATTGCAAAAAATGATATTTACTATGGTAAAAATATTCTTCTCAGAATGGTTGAGCCAGAGCGTGCCATTACTTTTAGGGTGTGTTGGGTAGACGATGATGGAGAGATTCAGGTAAATCGTGGCTACCGAATTCAAATGAATTCGGCTATTGGCCCATACAAAGGTGGGTTACGTTTCCACCCTTCTGTTAATATGAGCATTTTAAAATTCTTAGCCTTTGAGCAAGTCTTTAAAAATAGCTTAACAACACTACCAATGGGTGGTGGAAAAGGAGGATCTGACTTTAATCCAAAAGGAAAGAGCGATAATGAAATTATGCGTTTTTGTCATGCATTTATGAGTGAGTTGTTTCGCCATATTGGCAACGTAACAGATGTCCCAGCTGGTGATATCGGTGTCGGTGGACGAGAAATAGGCTTCCTGTTTGGAATGTATAAGAAACTAAGAAATGAGTTTACAGGTGTTTTAACCGGTAAAGGTTTAACTTGGGGAGGATCATTGATTAGACCTGAAGCGACTGGCTATGGGACCGTGTATTTTGCGCAAAGTATGCTGAAAACTAAGGATGAAAGCTTTGAAGGTAAAACCGTTGTGATTTCCGGATCGGGTAATGTGGCGCAATATGCAGCAGAAAAAACAATTCATCTTGGTGGTAAAGTAGTTACCCTATCTGATTCTTCTGGGTATGTTAATGATAGTGATGGCATCGATGCAAAGAAATTAGCTTACATAATGGACTTAAAAAACAATAAGCGAGGACGTATTAGTGAATATGTGAAAGAGTATCCTAATGCAACATTCCATAAAGGAGAAACACCTTGGAGCGTTAAATGTGATATTGCTTTACCATGTGCTACTCAAAACGAATTAAATGGAGATGATGCAGAGACTTTATTAGCCAATGGTTGTATGTGTGTCAGTGAAGGCGCAAATATGCCTTCTACAAAGGATGCCGTTCATAAATTTATAAGTGCAAAGATTTTGTTTGCACCAGGGAAAGCATCTAATGCTGGTGGTGTAGCAACTTCTGGTTTGGAAATGACACAGAACTCATTGCGTTATAAATGGACTCGTGAAGAAGTGGATACCAAATTAAAGGATATAATGGCAGACATACACAAATCTTGTATGGAATATGGTACTGAAGAGGATGGATTTGTTGATTATGTAAAGGGTGCTAATATTGCAGGTTTTGTGAAGGTTGCAGATGCTATGCTGGCACAAGGGGTTGTATAAAAATTTATGTTTTAAAATTAATAAAGCTCTAATCCTTGTTTAGGATTGGAGCTTTTTCATTTTTATATATGATATGCCTTTAATAACCGTTAGTATTAAATATATTTGAAAAAATTAAAGTATGCTCAAGAAAGTCATTCTTGTTTTTACAATTCTATTTTTTGCTTTACAGCCAGTTGATTGCCAGGATTTTTCAACGCTTTGGCAAGGGCATTTTTCCTATAACTCTGTTATAGATATTACCAAAAGTGATTCTAAGTTGTATGCCGCTTCAGAAAATGCCATTTTCTCCTATGATTTTTTTACAGAGGACATTGAAACAATTACAACAGTAGAAGGTCTTTCGGGGGATTTTATTTCCACCATTGAGTATAGCCAAACATACCAATTGTTGTTGATAGGCTACACATCTGGTCTTGTTGAAATATATTTTGAAAACGATTGCAGTATACTCTCTGTGGTCGATATATTAGATAAAGTCACAATAGACCCTGCTTTGAAAGCAATCAATGACTTTAATGAACATGAAGGTCTAGTATATATAGCAACTGATTTTGGAATATCGGTTTATGACTTGCAAAGAATTGAGTTTGGGGACACTTACTTTATTGGCTCAGGAGGAAGTCAAATTCCTGTAGAAAAGACAACTGTTTTTAATAATGCGATTTACGCAGCATGTACTATGAATAATGGATTAAAAAAAGCAGATGTTAATAGTACAAATCTTGTCGATTTTCAAGAATGGCAAACGATAGCAACTGGGGATTTTTTATCAATTGAACAGTCCGAAGGGAGGCTGTATGCGCTTAGAGCTAACCGTGATTTATTAGAAGTTGTCAATGACGTGCTTGTTACTCAACTAAATTTTAGTAGTCTCCCTGTAAACACAGAAGTTTCGGATAATAATTTAGCATACACAACAACCAGTAATGTCTATATTTATAATTCAGATTTAGCACTTCAAGTTCAAGTTAGCCCACTTGAAGATTATCCAACCCAGTTTACCGCAAGCATTACCGATAAAGATGATTTGTACATTGGAACAAAAGATTACGGAGTTCTTAAAACCTCAATAACTAACCCTGTTGAATTTCAAGAGATATTACCCGACGGACCTTTACTTAATGATGGATTTAAATTAAATGCTTTCAATTCAAAAGTATGGGTGACTTTTGGGGAATATGATCAGTTTTATAATCCATTTCCATTAAACAGCAGAGGGATAAGCCGACTCGATGATGAAGGATGGAGAAATATACCATTCGATAGCCTTTTAACAGCAAGGTGTTTGGCTGATATTACTGTAAACCCTTCAGACCCCAATCAAACCTTTATAAGTTCATATCACGATGGCCTATTGGAGTTTAATGATATTGAGGCTATAAAATTATTTAACAATACCAATAGTCCGCTTCAGTCCTTGATTTTACCCGGTAACCCAGACTTTGTAAGTATTAGAGTAGGCGGTACTATTTTTGACAGAGAAGGGAAATTATGGAGCATTACGAGTAGAGTCGATGAAGCTTTAAAATCCTACGATCCAGCCTCCGGCCAATGGCAGACTTTTAGCTTCGAAGATTTAATTGAAGATGCCTTAGTTGATGAACTTGGTTTTCCTGAATTGGTTATTGATAATAATAACACAAAGTTTGTGGCGGCATACGATTCTGGTCTTATTGCTTACAACGAGAATCTGCAAAACCCACTACGGAGTATCAGATCGAGAGAACAAGGCTTTCCTTCTAGGTCAGTTAGGGCATTGGCCTTGGATAGATCTAACCAGCTTTGGATAGGAACAGACTTTGGCCTTAGGGTGCTGTTTAATACAGGGAACTTTTTTGATGACCCAGACCCTAGTGTTGAGCAAATTATTTTTCTTGAAGACGGCATTCCAAGAGAACTTTTAGAGGGTCAGTTCGTGACCGATATTAAAATAGATGGATCAAATAACAAATGGTTAGGGACAGGAGATTCAGGTGTGTTTTATGTTACGCCTAATGGCCAAAATACCATTTATCATTTTACCAAGGATAATTCTCCTTTACCCAGTAACGCTATTAATGATATCACTATAGACGAAAGTAATGGTACTGTATATTTTGCCACGCCAAATGGTTTGGTGTCATTTAGAGCAGGAGGATCTCAACCGCAAGAAGAGTTAGCAGATGCGTATGTGTATCCCAACCCAGTTCGCCCTGATTATAACATTCTTGGATTTGATAACCTCAATGATATTACTAAAGGCGTTAAAATAGTTGGTCTTACTGAAAATGTCAATATAAAAATTACAGATATTGAAGGTAACTTAGTTGCAGAAGCACAGTCTAGAGTCAATCAAAGAAACTCTAACTTAGGCTATAACTTTGCTATTGATGGTGGCACAGGAATCTGGAATGGTAAAAATATGGGCAACAATATCGTAGCTTCAGGAGTCTATCTTGTTTTAATTTCAGACTTGGATTCTTTTGAAACCAAGGTGCTAAAGCTATTAATAATCAGATAACAAATGCTGATAGACTCTCATGCCATTGTACTTTCCAAACTAAAGTATAAAGATTATGACCTTATTGTGAGGTGTTACACCTTACACAGGGGCACTGTTAGTTATCTCGTAAAAGGAGGGTTAAAAAACACAAAATCAAGAGCTTCTAAATCCATTTATTTTCAGCCTTTGTCTCAAATACAAATCATTGAGAACTTTAGAGAAGGTCAGTCACTTCAATATTTTAAAGAAGTAAAAGCTGGTTATATCTACAAAACGCTACATACAAATGTTTACAAAAGTGCAATAGTTTTGTTTTTATCTGAAGTTTTAAACTCAGCTTTAAAAGAAGAGGAACGGAATTTAGAACTGTATGAATTTATAGAACATGCATTTAAGTACCTTGATGACGAATCTAACTTTTCAAATTTTCATTTACTATTCCTTTTAAAACTGACCCGCTATCTTGGGTTTCAGCCAGAGAAGCCATCTAAAAATTCAAACTATTTTAACTTGTTAAAAGGCTATTTTGAGGCAACATCTTCAGACATTTATTCTATTTCGGGTAAAAATTTAACCCTTTTAAAAACCTTTTTAGGCATAAATTTTGATGCCATTAATGAGGTTAAACTGGCATCAACAGAACGCCAAGACTTTTTGAATATGTTATTATACTATTTTGAATTACATTTGGGCAATTTTAAAAAACTGAAATCCCTTAAAATTCTTAATGACGTCTTTCATTAAGTGCCAAACTAATAATCAGAAACTTTTATCCTTGAAAACTATTAAATTTTCACTTTTTATTGTTTTATTATGCTTAGGCATGCAACAGTCATTGTCGCAGGTTATAGCGGTAAAAGAAGTTGGCTCTGATGAGCCTGTTGTTGGCGTAGTTTTGTACAATTTAAAAAAGACAAAATCAGTAATTACTGATATCAATGGAGAGGTTTCTATCGATCAATTCCTCGATAGCGAGATAATTTACTTTCAAAACTTTTTGTATCAAAAGGCAGAATTCACAAAAGCTGAAATTTTAGCGAATAATAATTTGGTCTATCTAACTCTAAACGTAGAAGGACTAAATCAAGTGGTCGTTTCAGCATCAAAATTTGAACAAAACAAAAGAGACATCCCTCAAACCATAGTAAGTTTAAGTTCTGAAGATATTGCATTTACAAACCCTCAGACAAGTGCAGATCTCTTGGAAGGTACTGGTAATATCTTTGTCCAAAAAAGTCAACTCGGTGGGGGGAGTCCAATTATTAGGGGGTTTTCTACCAACCGTTTATTGATTACTGTTGACGGTGTTAGAATGAACAATGCCATTTTTAGAGGAGGTAATCTTCAGAATGTAATTTCAATAGACCCGTTTAGTATTCAGAACACGGAGGTCACTTTAGGTGCAGGTTCTGTAGTTTATGGTAGCGATGCCATTGGAGGGGTGATGAGTTTTTATACTAAAAAACCACAATTATCCTATAAGAATGATTTGTTCTTTAATGCCGAAGCGGTTCTCCGGTATGCTTCAGCCAATGATGAAAGTACAGGTCATCTCGACTTTAATTTAGGCTACAAAAAATGGGCGTTCTTAACCAGTGTTAGTTATACAAATTTTAATGACTTACGCATGGGGAGTCATGGGCCAGACGAGTACTTAAGATCACAATATGTGGTTACGTCGAACGGTGAAGATATGTTGGTCAATAATCCAGATCCAGAGATACAGACTCCCACAGGTTACGACCAAATAAATGCCATGCAAAAAGTGCGTTTTGAACCTGCAGATAATCTCAATTTTGATTTAGGACTGTACTACTCTACGACTTCAGATTACTCAAGGTACGATCGTTTAATTCGCCCAAGAGATGATGGCTTGCGCTCAGCAGAATGGAATTACGGGCCACAAAGTTGGTTTATGAGCAATTTTACAGTGACAAAACTAAGCAGCAGTTCTAATTTGTATGATAAAATTCAGGCAAATTTGGCATACCAGAATTTTAAGGAAAGTCGTTACGATAGGGACTTTGATTCACCTATTAGAAATAGAACAGAAGAAAACGTCGATGCCATTTCTTTTAATCTGGATATGGAAAAGAAGATAAGCCGAAGAAGCTCTTTTTTTTATGGGGCAGAGTATTTATTTAACTCCATAAATTCTGAAGGGAGCGAAGAAAACATAGAATCTAATACTGCTAGCGATGCACTCTCAAGGTACCCTGATGGTTCTACCTGGCAGTCCTTCGCTGCGTATAGTAGCTTAAAATTTAAGCCAAATGAGAAGTTTATTTTTCAGACAGGATTACGTTACAATCAAGTGTTGATTAATGCTGATTTTTCTGAAAACAATGAATTTTTAAATCTCCCATTCGACAATGCAGATCTTAATACTGGGGCTTTAACGGGTACTGCAGGATTCACTTATATTCCGAGCGACTTAATACAATGGAGATTAAATGCTTCAACAGCCTTTAGGGCACCAAATATTGATGATATAGGGAAGGTCTTCGACTCCGAACCGGGTTCAGTTGTTGTCCCCAACAATAATTTAAAAGCAGAATATGCTTATGGTGGTGAGTTGGGTCTGCGACTTAATTTTGATGATAAGGTGAAGTTGGATATGGCAACTTATTATACATTTTTAGATAATGCATTGACACGTCGCGATTTTACATTGAACGGGGAATCACAAATTGAATACAATGGCGAATTGAGTAATGTACAAGCAATACAGAATGCCTCAAAAGCTTGGATTTATGGGTTTGAAGTTGGTGCTGAGGTTAATTTTTCAGAAGCCTTTCAGTTAACATCGCAATACAACATTATTGGAGGATCTGAGGAAGATGAGAATGGAGTAGAAGTGCCCGTTAGGCACGTCGCTCCTTATTTTGGGAACACACATTTTTTATACAAAAATGAAAAATTGACTTTAGATGCTTTTGCCGTTTATAACAACGAACTGTCATTTAATCAATTAGCACCATCCGAAACCAGTAAGGGTTATATTTATGCGTCAGATGAAAACGGAAATCCTTATTCTCCTTCTTGGTACACTTTAAACCTTAGAGCTCAATATGATATTTCTAAACATATACAACTAACCACGAGTTTAGAAAATATTACAGATCAGCGTTACCGACCTTATTCTTCCGGTATTACAGCTGCAGGCCGAAACCTAATAGTTTCTGTAAAATATATGCTTTAAAAGGTTATAGTTTTTTAATGGCTTTCTTTGTAATTACTAACCCGTTGGATAATTCAACTTTAGCAATATACGCAGCTGTACTTAGATTATTGAGGCCGTAAACTTCTCGTGAAGAGTCGCCACTCAATGTATAAACTAATCTTCCCTGTAAATCAATAATATTCACTTTGGAAATCGTTAAACTTGAGTTTTTTAATGCGAATTGAACATTGCCATTTTGAAGTTCAACAATACTTAATCCGTTTTCTTTAAGTGCTAATTCGTCTTCACTTAGTGTATTTTCATTTTTAAAGACTATAGAAAACCTATCGTTAAATGTCCCCCCTTCTGATGTAAACTGGTATGAAGACTCACTTAAATCATGAATAACATTTAAATAACTATCCTTAATATAAATAGGGTTGTTATTTAAGAATCCTCCTTCAGTTTTAATGACATATAAAGTATATACAGCAGAAGAATTGATATAGGCACCAAAACCGACAGGAATCACTTCATCCTCATTTAAACTACTCAATGCTTTTCCTTGTATCACATAGTTGGAATAAGGATCTTCTTCCATCATAGAATATATCATCCCGGCATTACCAGCGTAGTTGCGTTTGGTGTCAATAGCATTTCCATCATAACCATCAGTCGCAATATCGGCATAAGCCACACAAATTTGACTGTAAATACCAATGTCTGAGCTTAAGTTAAGCCAAAGGGTTTCTTTTGTTGAGTTTTCATTTGTGCTATTACTATTAAATCTAAAGAATTGAGTGTTTTCATCATTTCCACTTACCCGCATAGCATTGGTGAATGTAACATTACCATTAATTCTTGAAGGGATAAAAAACCCTTGTCCAGACGGAATTTTACGTTCAGGAATATCATCTCCATCAATCATATTATCATCATTTGTGTCAGCACCATTTCCAGCTTCGCCTATTAAGTTTATGGTCACATAATCATTTTGGTTAAAGTTAAGCACTTCGTTTCCTGGGTTAGCTCCATCAGGTTGTCTTACATGAGACCACATATATATAGCCTCGTAAATTTCAGCACCGTTTTCTGTAAAAAATTGATCAGCGTCTAAAGCCGATGGATATGGGTTGCCAAGCAAATTCCAGTGGAGACTTAGGTCGTTTAGTGTATTGTAAACTACTGGATATGTTATGTCACCTGTGTTATAATTACCTCTAAATGTATAGTCATATCCAACACCAAAGCCCATTGGAAAAGATCCGTGTGTAGCAGCAAATCCTTGACCAGGTGTCATAGAATAACTACCTGTTGCTAAAGTCCAAGCATTGGCATCGTCATCAACGCCATCTGCATTAGCGTCAACAAAGTTACCAGCATTAAACCAAAATCGACGATTAGGATTTGAAAAAAATAAAGCCCCATCCGTTGTTGCATTAGTAATCGGAGAACTCCAATAGGTGTAGTCATAGGAGTTATTGAGTTCAGCTGTTGTTTTAATAACATCTGTATCTCCTGCACCATTATTTGAGAAATAGCCAGCATCAGACCCAACACCTCTCTGAACGAAACTGCCTTTAGTTTCAACTGTAATATTTGCTGAATTATTGATGTCGACATTATTTATGACTTCAACATAGTGTCCATTATCAATAAACAGAGTGCCATTATTTACAATAAGACTACAGGCACTAAAACTTCCTCCATGTGTACTGGTATTGTAGGTAGCAGTCATTGTAACAACATTAGCGGCAGTTGGAAGCGTTCCGTTTGGAGTAATGCCATCAGACCATATCCAATTACCATTCCATGTAACATCAGCAATATTAAACTTAATAGCATCAGAAGCTGAATAACAAGTTGCATCGTCCTCTCTAACTTCACAATAAAACTGATGGTCAGATAATGCATTGGCATTAGTTATAGTCAACACATTTGTTGTACTGTTAGAGAATGTAGCATCATCCGAAATGGGTTTCCACTCTGGTAAAGTGGGGTCATTAGAATCAAAATAGTACCATTGATACGCTAGTCCATTACCTCCAGAAAATCCTTCACTAGCACTTACGGTTAATGTTACATCTTCGCATGTGGTATATGAGTCAGTAATACTATTTATAGTTGGTGGCAATCCAGAGGAGAAGTCAAATAGACCAATATCCATATAGTTAACTGGGGTTTGGGATGTCCAATCATTAACATTCCATGTAGTGCTTGGGACGGTAATACCAGTATTTTTTCGTCGGTAGGTATAATCTTTGCTGGCAATTGTAAAAGCATTACCAGAAGTATCACCCCAAAGGTCTACCCAAACTTCAGACATTCCTGATGTATCATAAAGGCGAATATTATCGTCTTCATTTATTCCTCCTATTCCACTAAAAATATCTGCAGTATAACCACCCTCAGGGTCATTAGCATTTGTTCCCCCAAAAGCAATTACATATATGCCATTGTCAGCTAAATTTCCTGATAGTACAATAGTTGAAGTAGCACTTATTGCTCCATTATTATGAATACGTAGTTCATAGTTGTTTAAGTTAATATTACCACCTGTACCATTAAACAATTCTACATAGGAGTGAGAACCTGATCCTTTATCTGTAACTTCACTTATAAAAACATCCGTCGGTGTAATTCCGCTCGTTCCTTCACAAGAAGTAATAGTATTGTTGAGAACCGTAAAGGTGTCTGTTGCAGAGCATCCTATATCATTAATAATCACTAGCCCACCTGTATCGGCACCAGTAGGAACTGTAACTTCTAATTCAGTTGAGCTCATGACTAGGATGCTCGATGTTGCATCTAATCCATTAAAATTGGCAGTAGTTGAGCCTCCAAAGTTATTTCCAGTAACTCTGACTATAGTATTCTCTGGACCTGATGATGGGCTTAATGATAAAGTTCCAGCTGAGCAAACACCAGTACCTTCCACTCCAAATGTGTAGGGGTTTTCATCTCCATCGTTACTAACTATTGTAATTGTTGATGATCTTGGGTTTATTGATGAACTAGGTGAAAATTGAATTTCAAATGCTACAATTTCATTTGGAAGTAAAGTGATTGGAGCAGGATTTGTTATTAGTGGAAATTCTGATGGATTACTAGAGGTGAGACTACTTACAACAAGATTGACATTGCCTTCGTTATGAATATAATATGTTTTTGCAGTTGAAGAGTTTCCGATAGTCGTTGAAGCAAAAATGGTATTATTACCTGTATTGGCTGCATTACCATTGGTAATAGATGCATTAGTGTTCCTTTCTATATCAATTTCTGGAGCAGGAGGATCGCTGTGTGTGGTTGTAGTGACATCGTCAATGTAAACAGTACTTTGAGTTCTTCTAAATTGAAATTCAATGTTGTTTGACGCTGAATTAATTGTTGCTACATATTGAGTCATAGTATTACTTAGCCCAAAAGGGGATCCTGTTGCCGCTGTCCAAGCCCCTCCATTTATCCTATAATTAACCTGTACAGAACCAGAACCAGTGCTTGATTTAGCATAGAATGTGACCTCCCCTAGGCCTCCAGTGACTATATTTGGTGAAGTAAGCTGGGACCCTGTTTGACTTCTAAGTTGTAAAGAACTAAAGCCAGTATTTACATTTGCTAAGTTGTTGTTCTCAAGTATCTGATTTGCAGATCCTGTCCAAGTACCAGAGGATAAATTAAATGTCGTAGTTGCAACGTAACCACCACCGTTAGGTGGTAATCCAGTTTCGAACCCTTCGGTTATCTGCCCAAATCCAAAATAAAAAGCACATAAAAAGAAAAGCGCAGTGAGGGAAAATGCTTTGTTCATAGGGTTAAAAAAGATGTAGCTATTAATTATAAAGCGCTAAATATAAATAAAATACATATTTCTTGCTTATAAATGTTTGCAATTTGTTGATAAAATGACTGTATTTTTACACTATGAACACCTCAAAATCATATTCCATCGATGAAGCGCAAAAGAAGATGGAACAGTACTGTGCCTATCAAGAGCGCTGCCATAAAGAAGTTTCTGATAAATTGAAGCAAATGCGAATGATTCCCCAAGCCATAGACCAGATTATGGTGCATCTCATCCAAAATAATTACTTAAATGAAGAACGCTTTGCTAAAGCTTTTGCAAGAGGAAAATTCAGGATTAAGAAATGGGGTAAAAATCGGATTGTACGAGAATTGAAGTTTAGGGATATTTCACAATATAGTATCGACTCTGCACTAAAAGAAATTGACGAAGATGACTATCATAAAACCTTACATGAATTAACACTAAAACGAATTGGCCAAGTCAAAGAAAAGAACATCTACAAAAGGAAAAAGAAAGTGGCTGATTACCTTTTATATCGTGGGTGGGAATCGCACTTGGTTTACGAGAAACTAAATGAACTCATTAAGTGATACCATTCAATTTATGGGTTTTTAAAATGGCTCGCTCATTTTTCCAATCAATCCATTTTTGTCCTTTAATTCTACGCATAAGGTTGTCAACACTTCGCATTATAAAAACGTTATAAATAGCCTTGCCAAGATTTTTAGGGTTTCTAGCTATGGCACGTAAACTCATTGAAAACCCAGGTGTAATATAACGCATGTAATGCCAATAGCCCTCAGGCATATAAAGCACTTCTCCATGGTTGAGGTTACAAACCCAGCCCTTAGCATTTTTTAATGCTGGCCATTTGTCAAAATCAGGATTTGAAAAGTCAATATCCTCACGAGTAATCAACGAATGAGGAATTTTATAAAGGTGCTTGTTTTGTTTTTGGTCGAATAAAATGCATTGTTTTTCTCCTTCAAAATGAAAATGAAAAATATTAGCCAAATCAATATCGTAATGCATAAATGTGTGGGAATCCCTACCTCCGAAGAATAACATTGGTAAGCCTTTCATGAGTCGCAAACCAAAATTAGGAAAGGTAAAATCTTTTTGCAACTGTGGAACTTCCTTTAAAATGTTCCAAAGAAAAATACGGTATTTAGTGGGCTCTCGTTTTAGCAAATCTACATAGTCACTCATCTTCATTTTAGCGTGAGCCTCGTTAAAACCATCCTTATAATCTACGGGTCTATCGTCGTAGAGAGGTACTGTGATGTCGCCAGCAATCTCTTTCATATAGTCGAGATTCCATTTGGTATATGCAGGCCAATCTTCAATAAACCGCTCTATCACTACAGGCTTCTGTGGCTTAAAATAATCCTTCAGAAAATCTTCCTTAGATATTGTTTTTACACGTGGTATGTCTTGTAGGTTTAATTGCAAGATTAATTTTTTTGGAGGCTAAAGTTAATAAAACGTTACTAAAAGAAGATTAGTGCGTGTCTAATTAATTGCAATCCGTGTTATAACCATTTAGACTCTCGTCCTGTAGCGTCTAAAATATCAATTTCTAAACGCTCAGAAAAATCTTTTGCAATCTCAAATGCTTCATTTTTATCCTTTAATCTACAAACTTCAATTCTGTGATTGCCGTTATAAAAAAGATTGATTTTAATGATTGGGTTTTTAACATTTGTCTCAGCACTTCTGGAGCGAAGTGTTGTGGCTTCATTAGTAGAAAAAACCGAAACGTAGTCTATTTTTGGTAGTGGTTGCCAACGTCCAAAATTCATTCCTAAAAATGATTTTACTTTTCGGAATTGCATCGTTTCAAAATTAAACTCAGTACCTTCTATTAGAATAAAATATACGGCCAATCCAGAAAGAATAAGTCCCTTTATATCATCCAATACTAAAAAGATTGAAAATATAAATAATAGAACCCCGAAAACGAGTTTCATTATGGGGACTTTTCTAATGTATTTTACTGTTGCCATTATTTTTTAATTTGTAGAATACTCTGTGTTGACTAAGAAAAAATCCACTTTACGTGGATTTTTCTCTGCTACTCTTTTTCAGGTTGCTTATCAACCTCTGCATCATCTGCTTCAATTTCCTTCTTGTCTTTGCCTTTTAGGTACTCAGGCAAATCCATGCCGGCCATATTAAACATTTCCTGTAAAGGAGGAACTGATTTGTACATGCCCGAAATAAAATTAGAGGTTGACGATTTACCGTCTTTGGATCCCCCATTTTCCCAAACAGTGACTTTATCAATTTTAATATTCTTAATAGCTTCAGCTTGGGTCTTCACCAATTCTGGAAGTTTATCAGCAATCAATAAAAGTACCGCATCTTTAGAATTATTACCAGCTGCTTTTACAATTTCATCGAGACCAGCTGCTTGCTTAGTTAAGATTTCATACAATCCTTTTGCTTCTGCTTGTGCTTTAAACAAAATCGCATCTGCTTCACCTTTTGCACGTCTTCTAATACGCTCTGCTTCTGCTTCTGCATCGATTTCAACTTTACGCTTATCGATTTCAGCAGGTACAATAACATCAGCTAGTTGTGAAGAACGCTCGCGCTCAGCTCTTGCAGTTTCAGCTTGTTGTTCAGCAGCATAAGACTCTTCCAAAGCCTTTGCAGCTTGTACTTTTTCGGAAGCAATAGCCACACGCTCTGCTTCAGCTTCTCGTTGACGACGGAGGGAATCTGAATTGGCTACAGAAATTTTAGCAGTGTTTTCGCCTTCAACAGCTTGTGCATTGGCAGCAGCGACTTGGGAACGCTCATCTTGTTTTGCATTTGCTTCACCAATAGAACCATCTCTAGTTTTTTCTGCAACAGACTTACGTGCTGCGTTAATGGCATGTGCAGCCGCTTCCTTACCAAGTGCTTCGATATAGCCAGACTCGTCAACAATATCAGTAATGTTTACGTTGATAAGTTTAAGCCCTACTTTTCGTAACTCCGTTTCTACAGACTGAGAAATATTGGTCAAAAATTTATCTCTATCATTATTGATTTCCTCGATATCCATAGAGGCAACGACTAATCTCAATTGACCAAAAATAATTTCTTTAGCTAATTCTTGAATGTCTTGTAAGCCAAGACCTAATAAACGCTCAGCAGCATTTTGCATAACGCCAGGTTCTGTTGATACACCAATAGTAAAACGTGATGGTACATTAACACGAATGTTTTGTTTAGATAAGGCGTTTATTAAATTAACTTCAATAGATATTGGTGTTAAATCCAAGAATTCATAATCTTGAATAACAGGTACAATGAAAGCCGCTCCACCATGGATACATTTAGCGGATTGTCCACCACCAACTTTACCATATACAACTAATATTCTATCTGAAGGACAGCGTTTGTAACGTTTTATAAGGATGATGAGTGTTAGTAAGATAAACAGGGCTACAAAAATGAGTAGCATAGGTCCGCCAAAGCCTTCCATAGAAAAACCTTCTTGAATAAGTAGTTTCATAGACATTTATTTTTAATGGTTAGTATATAGTAATATTAATTGTTTAATAAATGGTTTCCACCTTCACCGATTTCTTCATGCCCTGTCGTAGTTGGCTCTATTGGTTTACGGGTTCTGTCAACAATGAGAATACCATTAGAGGTTACGTCTACAACTTTAATGATAGTCCCGGATTTTAGATCTGTTAGAGCATCAGTTAGGGCGTCGAGTTCACGAACACTACCCTGAACATTGACACTTACTTTACCAATTCTAGAACGATCTGCACCAATGGTTAAATACACCTCGCCAACAGCATCTAGGGCATTTTTATAATTTAAAGTTCCGCTATCGGAGAGTTTACTTATAAAATAAAACAATGTAGCCATAATCAGCATCATCAATAAACCACAGATAACAGAAATAACTACGGTCAAAGGTTTTGATAAACCAGCATCTATGCAGGCTATGCCACTCCAACCGAATATGGTAAAGAATCCAACAAGATTTTTAAAGCTTATAAACTGAAATTCAGCACCGATATCACCATCAAAATCAGAGTTTACATCATCAATGTCATCAGCATCTCCACCTGCAAAAGCCATAATCATTACAACAATAAAAATCAGTGAACCAATAATGGCGACAAGCCAATATAGTTTTGGAAAAAACTCTAAGTTTAAGAACCACTCTGCCATAGTTTGATAGATTTATTTTTGGTTAATAAATATACGACCAATAGTAAGATTATTCATCTTCTTTTTTTGAAAGTAAACCGGTCACAGTTTCCTTACCAAGAATGACTATGAAGTCATGGCTATTTCAGGCTTTTAAACACTGAAGGTCTAAACTGGAAATGTTATATTGAAATGATGGTAAGTGTATAATCTCTTTAGTTTAAAAAAACAGGTTGAGACTAAACCTTTCTTTCATTATATAAGTAGCAAATGTCAGAGAATTGTTACAATAAATGCTTTTTTTATTTAAAACCATAACGCAAACCAAACAACACATTGCTTGGAGGCATAGGAGTAAAGCCTGTTTCAATATAATCCGCATCAAAAATATTACTGGCTGTAACACTGAGTTCTAATTGCTGAATTTTCATGACTAAAGAGGCATCCCAAACATTATACGTTTGCCCAGTGGTTCGTTCAGCATATTTGTAAACAATATTTTGTCTCACATTTTTGAACAACTGTGTGCTTAATCGCGTTGTGTATTGATGCTTTAATGTGTTTAGAGAGTAGCGCGACAAATCTTCATTCTGCTCTAAAATATTATCATCTAAATACGCATATCCAAAAGCAAGTGTCTGGTTAAAATCTGAGATTTTGAAATTGTAAGAAGCATCAAATTCCAACCCTTTGGTATTTACTTCTGTAATATTCGTAGCCGTGAAAATTTCTTCAGTTGTATTAGGTCTTATATAATCAATAAGATTTTCAGCATCTCTATTAAATACGGCTAGAGAAGCTCTAAATGCAGTGCCAACGTATTTAATTCCTACTTCTTGTGAAAAGGCTTCTTCGGGTTCTAAATCAGGATTCCCATTGGTTCTGGGGTCACTGTAGTATAAGTCTGTATAGGTTGGAATACGGTATGTAAACCCAATATTACCATAAGCTTTTAAGCGCTCTGAAATGTCAAAACCTACATCCAAACCTGGGAAGGCATTGAATTTAAAATCTGAAAAATAAGTAATCGCAACACCAGGAGTGATATCCAATTTGTCATTAGCAACACTAAAACGGTGCTCAGCGAATGCCGTAGCCATAAATCGTTGGCGATTGCCCAAATTATTACTTCTTAAATAGATTTTTGAAATATCTAAACCAAACCCTGTAATCCCAATATTGGAAGTTAAAGAGGCATTGGCTTCTGCTCCAATTTTGTTCGAAATATGAAAGTTTCTGAAAAATAGAGGCTCGTTTCTTCGTAATAAGAACATATCCTGATTACGTTTCCAATAGACTCTCGGTTGAATTTTAAAACGATCGGACTTAAATTCGGTTGTAAAACCCAACAAACTATTTTGGGTTTCTTCATATTCATTAAATGAAGGGTTTGTAGTGTAAAAATTTTCAGCACCGAAGTTGCGTTCAAAGAAAGTCGCAATCATTTCAATCGGTTGACTGTTTTTATTGAAAACACTTTTCAAAAAGTAATTAGAATTATCGTAGTCAGAGTTGTTTCGATAACCTTCTGAAGTCAATTTTCCAGCATGAATTATATGTGATGAATTCGACTTTTCAACGCCAGCAGTTACTGAGCCATTGAGCTGACCAAAAGAGCCAGCTTCTGCATTGACAGAAACAGAATTGTTTAAATTTTTCTTGGTCACTATATTAATGGCACCTGTAAACGCATTTTGTCCAAAAACACGAGCTGCAGGACCTTTAATTATCTCAATACGTTCAATAACTTCTAAAGGTAAAGCAGCGTTTAAGGTATGATGACCTGTTTGCGGATCGTCCATTTTAATGCCATCGATTAATAAAAGCGTTTGGTCAAAACCACCACCTCTAATGTATAAGTCTGCCTGACTTCCACCAGTACCTCGTCGTCTAATATCAACACCCGCCACTTGCTGTAATAGGTCAGCAACGGTAATAGCAGCACTGTTTTTTATGTCTTCGGAGGTGATAATATTTATGGTTCTAGAATTTTCCTTAAAGGGCAAATCAATTCTAGCGGAAGTAATTACTATAGAATCTAAATCTTGCTTAGGCAGTTCTTGTGCGTTAAGTTGAAAAATGGCTACTAAAACTAATAGTAAACAGCGGCTTTTATTGGTCATTGTAAAATGAATTTATTTATACTGCAAAAGTCGTAACTTTCCGGACGATTATCATAGTCCAGTTTTAAAATAATGAATAGTCCGGTTAAAGAGATTTTACAGCAGCTTATTGCATTTGATAGAAGCAGTATTCAGCCGATGTATATTCAGGCAGCACAGCAGATTATAAATGCCATACAACGCGGCTATTTAGATAAAGGGAGTAAATTACCAGGCACGCGTGTACTGAGTCAGACGTTAAACATTCATCGTAATACTGCAGTTGCTATTTATGACGAATTGGCCTCACAAGGTTGGGTAGATATTGTTGCTAATAAAGGAACTTTTGTATTAATACCAGATGAGAACTCTCCCAAGATTAAAGCTTCAGGCCGTAAAATAAATGAAGCTTACGATTATCCAGAAAATTCAGGATTCCCTTTTCAGCAATCATTTAATCTGGCTTCAACGGAGGATATAACGACTTCAAAATATATAATCAATGATGGTAAGCCTGATTTGCGTTTGCATCCAAGTCATCAATTTTCAAGGTGGTACGCCGCAGCAATGAAACGGAAGTCACTTATTAGTAAATGGAATACAACACATGTACGGTCGGCTTCGGTATTTAAAAAACAGCTTTGTAATTATTTGAATGCGACTCGAGGTTTTCGAGTTTCATCTAAAAATATTGTCAATACACGAAGTGCCGAGATGAGTTTGTACATTGTATCACAACTGCTTATTAAACCACAAGATTTAATTCTGGTTGGCCAGTTAAGCAACTACGCTTCTAATATGATTTTTCAGCAAGCAGGCGCGACGATTAAAACTGTACCAGTTGATGATGGGGGTTTGGATATTGACTATATTAAGAAGCATTTTATTAAAAATAGTATACGATGTGTGTATGTCAATGCCAATAGAAATTATCCGACGACAGTGACCTTAAGCGCAAAGCGACGCTTACAATTATTACAGTTGGCAAAAGACTATGGTTTCGCAGTTATTGAAGATGATTTTGACTATGATTTTCAATTCAATGGCTCAGCCATGCTGCCTATGGCTTCAGCGGACACTAGCGGGATGGTTATTTATTTAGGTAAACTTGGACAATCCTTGTTCCCAAGTTTTCATACAGGGTTTATTGTTGCGCCAGACAATTTTATTTCTGAAGCTAAAAACTACCTCCAATTACTAGACAAGCAAGGCGATTTAATACAAGAGCAAATGCTGTCTGAGCTTATTTCTGAAGGTGAAATATACAGGCTCAAAAAGAAGAATGGTATAACCTATAAAAGACGACGCGATTGTGCATGTCACTTTTTAAAGCACTATTTTGATGGTGTTATATCTTGGAAAATCCCATCTGGCGGATTAGCTATTTGGCTTCAATTTAATACCACAATTTCATTGGTTAAACTCGCTGAAGAAGCTCAAAAATTAGATTTATTTCTCCCTAAAACTATATTATATCAAGATAAAACTACCTGCGCCATACGCTTTGGTTTTGGGCATTTAAATGAAGACGAAATTGAAGTTGTGATTAAAAAGCTAAAAAGGGCGTACAATAATCTCCTCAATTTTTAACAGGAAATGTGGTGTTACAGTTATCACATTGATATTGGTAGCGTGTGCTAAAAGGCAATGTGCCAAATATAAAACCGACGATAAACGAAAAAAACGATTTAAAATCATTAATTGTGCTATACATTTCTACACGGTTTTGATTACAATTAGGGCAGAGGATTGGGTTGCCATCATCATCTAAAGAAAAGGCTTTTATAGAGTTTAGAATCTCCTTTGCTGCATCCATATCTTTGGCTAAAACTTTAAGCTTTACACCACCAATAGCATTGCTTACTAAGGGATCCGTGTCAATAGTAATGTTATCTCTTAGAAACACTTCAATACCATCTGCTTCTAGACGTCCTTTTATAATTTGAGCTTCTGATGTGTATTGAAATTTCGCGATAGTAACAAAGGTGTTTTCCATGTGGTAAAGATAGGTGTCTTGTTTTTAAATGGTGTGAATAAAAATTAAAAAATTATTGTTTTTCAATAATTTTTATATATTTGTTATTGTTAAACAATAATTATGAGCCCTGCAAGAACACTTTATTCGATATTAAATATTATTATTATCCTTCTTCTAATCGGTATTGGTTTGGGGATTTTCTTTTATGTGATGATGCTCTTTGGTGTAAAACAGGATTTTGTCTTTGTAAGAGAGGATGTAATCAATTTTAAAACTCAAGCAATGCATACGTTTTATACAATTTTAGGACTTGGAGTTTACGCTATTTTTATTAATGCACTTTGGAATTTGAGAAAAGCTACGAAGTTGTTATTAAAAAAAGATTTTTATAACAAAGAACTTATAAACTTACTATCAACTTCTGGAAAACTTATGATTATTTCTGGAGTTTCTGCATGGTGTATTGATAGGATAAGTGACGTGTTTTTTAAATTCAGATTTTCAATTGGTTTAAGTGAAAAAACATTGGTCTGTTTATTTATAGCAGCCATAGGATTGTTTTTAATGCTAATGAGTACGGTTCTTGGAGACACCAAGGCTATAAAAGAAGAAAATGATTTAACTATATAATTATGAAAACTATCAACCTCTTAAAAAACTTAATAAATATTCTATTCTGGGGAATGATTTTATTTTCCATTTTAGGTTTTATTTTAATTATATATCTATTCATTTCTCCGGAATCACTTCCCTTGATGTTTCAAGGTTATAGAATGTTATTTGATTCAGATTTCCCTTGGCAAATTTGGATTTCTCCACTGTCTTATGTGTTAGGTTTTCTACTTTTTATAGTCTCAATTTATTATTTAAAAAAGTGTATTAGGCCTTTTCAAGAGCGACGATTTTATTCTGAAGAGGTCATAGAAAATTTAAAAAAAGCAGGACGTTTATTTATATTCATAGCTCTAGGGACAAGCCTAATTAGAATTATAGCGGCTTTAGCATTTAACACGTATGCAAACATCTCAGTAATTGGAGGTAGTTTTGGAAGCGGACAAACATCTTTGGCAGTTTTGTCTGCTATAGGAAATATTAACTTTTTTCTATTAATCATTGGATTATTCTTACTAGTTTTTAGTAGTGCTTTTGAAAACGGAAAATTTTTAAAAGAAGAGAACGACTTAACCATCTAACTATGTCCATAAAAGTAAATTTAGATGTGGTGTTGACCAACCGTGATATGAAAAGCAAAGAACTCGCAGAAATTATCGGCATTACTGAAGCTAATCTATCTATCCTAAAATCAGGCAAAGCTAAAGCAGTTCGGTTTTCAACTCTAGAAGCTATCTGTAAAGCATTAGACTGTCAGCCCAGTGATATTTTAGAGTATGTTGAAGATTAATAACACGTAAAAATACTATATTGAAGCTCAAAAATTCTAATACCATGCAAAGACTATTTTTAGTAGTATTTATTTTATTTCTTTTTAACTGTAAAGAAGAAAAGGCTTCAGACAAGTCTGAAAATTCTACAATGTCAAGCTCTGAAAGTTCGTCAGTTTATACTATATCTTTCAATAATGCCGTACATCACGAAGCGGAAGTCCAAGCAACGTTTAGCGGACTGCCTTCTGGCGAAGCAGAATTTAGAATGTCTAGAACATCTCCGGGACGTTATGCACTGCACGAGTTTGCTAAAAATGTTTATAATGTAAAAGCCACTAATTTAGAGGGTAAAGAGCTAAAAACGAAAAGACCAGACCCTTATTCTTGGGTCGTTGAAGGACATAACGGAACCATAAATGTGAGTTATACCATTTATGCCAACCATGGTGATGGCACCTATGCACAAATTGATGAGACGCACGCACACCTCAATATGCCAGCAACATTTATGTATGCTCCTAGTCTGGCTGAAAATGATTTTAAAATTACCTTTAATACAAGACAGGATCTTAATTGGAAGGTTGCAACACAGCTAAAACAGGTTGAAGGCAACACCTATATGGCAGAGGATTTACAGTATTTTATGGACAGCCCAACAGAAATAAGTGACCACATGTTACGCTCCTTTGATGTTGAAGACCAAACCATAAAATTTGCATTGCATCACAATGGTACCGAAGCTGAATTTGACGAATATTTTGAAAACACCAAGAAAATTGTATTACAGCAAAAAACCATTTACGGAGAGTTACCACAATTCGATTATGGTGAGTATGTATTTTTAGGATGTTATATTCCTAATGCTACTGGTGACGGTATGGAGCATCGTAATTCCACCATTTTAACAAGTACACGAAGTTTAGCTGATGGCGGAATGGAAAGAAATATTGGTACAGTGTCCCACGAGTTTTTCCATTGCTGGAATGTTGAGCGGATTCGCCCCGCAAGCCTAGAACCTTTTGATTTTGAAGCTGCTAATATGAGTGGGGAGTTGTGGTTTGCCGAAGGCTTTACGAGTTATTATGATGATCTAACTTTGGCAAGAGCAGGGATTATAACAGAAGATGATTATATCAAGGGTCTTACAGGAACATTTAATTACGTGTGGAATTCGCCAGGGCGTCAATTTTTCAATCCTATTGAAATGAGCTATCAAGCTCCATTCGTTGATGCGGCACGTTCAGTGGATGATGTCAACAGAGGGAATACCTTTATTTCTTATTACTCATACGGAAGTGCGCTTGGCTTAGCACTAGACTTATCCCTTAGGGAAAAAGGCTTGAACCTCGATGATTACATGAAACTAGTTTGGCAAAAATTTGGGAAGCCATTTAAGAATTATACGGTTGATGACTTACACCAAACCTTAAATGAATATGCAGGAGAGGCGTTCGGAAATTCTTTTTTTAACGATTATATCTACGACAGCAAAATGCCAAATTATGAAGGTCTATTTAAAACTGTTGGAGTAGAATTAAAGCAGAATTTAGGAAACGTTGCATTTGGTATGCGGTTACGCAACGGTGTGATTGTGAGTAATACACAAATTGGATCTTCGGCCTACAAAGCAGGTTTAGAAAAAGGAGATAAAATTTTAAAAATCGGAGACGTTAAAATTTCTGATGTCACCGATTTTAATCCCTTATCCGGAAGGTTAAAACCAGGCAGTATCATTAACATTGAATTTGAGCGTTTTGGTAAACGTCGTTCAACAGATATGAACTTAGAAGAAGATACTTCGTATTCGATTTTAAGCGCTAAAGAATTATCTGAAAATGCAAAAGACAATAGGTCTTCGTGGCTAGGCTCAAAATAAGTTGTTATGTCTTTAGGCTTAGATATCAAATATAGGCGAGCATCATCGGATAAGGATTTGCATCAAATTTTAAATCTTCAAAAGAAAAATTTAAAATTAGCTTTGTCTGAACAGGATAAAGAATCAGAGGGTTTTGTTTCAGTTGACCATGAATTTGGTGTACTGAAACGGATGAATGATGCTTGTGCTCACATAATTGCGATTTCTGAAGAAAAGATTGTTGGTTATACTTTATGTATGTTAACTACATTTAAGAATGACGTGCCAGAACTCATCACTATGTTTAACCATTTGGATGGGCTATTAGATTCAAAAGGCTTATCCAGCCTTAATTATTTTATCATGGGTCAAGTTTGCATTGATAAAAATTTTAGGAAGAAGGGTGTTTTTAGGGGACTTTATAATTTTATGAAATCTGAACTTAAATCAGAATTCGATGCTGTGATTACAGAGGTAAATGTTAAGAATAGAAGATCCTCAGACGCTCATAAAGCTATTGGCTTTGAGGCTTTAGATATACGTTCTGAAGGTAGCGAAGACTGGGAATTAATTATATTGCATTTGTAGTACTTAATCTATGTTAAAAAAAGGACGGTCTTAAACCGTCCCTTTTTTTAGTATGAGTTCATAAAATCAGGCAACAACTTCTGTTTGTTGTTGCTGCTTCTTGTAAAAACTTGGACTGCAATTATATTTTGCTTTAAATATTTTAGAAAAATAACTTCGGCTTATAAAGCCAACAGAATAGACAACCTCAGAAACATTTAAATCTGTAGTTTTAAGCAGTTCTTCTGCTTTCTCTAGTCTAATGTTTCTAATGCAGTCTGTAACAGTCCTGTTAAATAATTCCTTAAAACCTTCTTGCAGCTTATTTTCGGATAGACCTGCCTCTGTACTAAGCGTGGAAACAGTGTAATTGTTTCCTGGATTCTTCTTAATTTTTTCTATTAAACTAGAAACCCGACGCATTTCTTTTCTGGTTAATGCTGAATTCGACGTGTTTTCTGGATTAAGATCTTTTTGTAATTGCTGGTATTCTAGCCCCAGTATAACACGAATTTTACCAGCTAAAACCAGTTTGTCGCCAAATTTCTCACCATCTAAATCGCCCAGACCTTTTAATGCCATACCAATGGCGAGGTTACGCGAACTTATGTAGCAGCGTATTTTGTTGGTATTTCCCTTAGTGATTGTATTAAACAATTTTGCTAAAAGACCAGATTCTTCTGGTGAATAGGTGCTTAGGTCTTTATTTAAGGAAATAATGCTGAATTTGTAGCTTGAGTCAGACTTTAATGCTAATTCAATATTCGATTCATTATCATATAAAATAGCATTCTGAAAGCTTGATAATTTCCTTTTTCGGTTGACAAGGTTTATAAAAAGATCACCCTTATGGCAATACAAAAATCTTAATGGCTTATTTGAAGAATCTTCAAAAATTAAATTAACCTCATCAGAGGTTTTAATTTTCAACGTAGTTAACGTTATTGCTCTAGATATTTTTGTACTAGCAAAAGTGGCATGATAATCAGAAGTATTTTGATGAATGTCTCCAATATCAGAATCTGTTAAATCATTAACAATAAATGTATTTGAAGTTTTATGTTGAAGTGTCATATAAGTCTGGTTTAAGGTTATATATAATATACGGCTAGATTTTAAGATTGGACGGATAGGTTATCATAAATAATGTTAAATAATTAAAAGAAAACGTTAAACAAAAGTAAATCTATGTTCGGAAAATGCTTCTTTCATAAAAACCCATTCATTAATAATTTTACCAATTCGCCAATAATTGTAAATTTGGGTTCATTCTATATAATTTTAAATGGAAGATTTTTGGTTTAATGTTAAGTTAGGGATAAACCATGTACTGGATCTTAATGGCTACGATCACGTATTGTTTTTAATGGTTTTGGCTGTTCCTTATCTGTTTAAGGACTGGAAGCGGGTATTGTTATTGGTGTCCTTATTTACTTTAGGACATACATTGTCCTTAGTTTTAGCGGCTTACGATGTTGTTAGTGTTAATGGTAGATTAGTAGAATTTTTAATACCTATAACCATATTCATAGTTGCAGTTTACAATGTATTCACTGCAGGGAAGAACGATAAAAACAAAAAAATAGGATTGTTGTTTTTTTCAGCCTTGTTTTTTGGGCTCATCCACGGATTAGGTTTTGCACGTGAGTTCGATATGCTCTTTGGCGATGCAGATAGTAAAATATTGGCTCTTGTAGAATTTGCTTTAGGGATAGAAATTGCTCAAATCATTATAGTCTTTGTGGTATTGTTTTTGAGCTACTTGTTCCAGACACTTTTTAGGTTTTCAAGAAGAGATTGGGTAATGGTACTTTCAGCTGTGGTCGTAGGACTTGTTATTCCGATGCTAATTGAAAACAATATTTTTTAAAGTTTGGTAAAACTTTAACTGACCACATTTCTATGTAAAATATCAACAAAGTATATTCGTTATACATTCTTAAGACACGAGATTTAATGTCCAAATCTAAACAATTACGATACGATAAAGCCTACTTGCGCATTGCAGAGGAATGGGGCAAACTCTCCCATTGTAAAAGAAAGCAGGTCGGTGCTTTAATAGTTAAGGATCGTATGATTATCTCGGACGGTTACAATGGTACACCCACAGGTTTTGAAAACTACTGTGAGGATGAAGATGGCTACACAAAGTGGTATGTATTGCATGCTGAAGCCAATGCCATTTTAAAAGTGGCAGCCTCAACACAGTCTTGTAGGGGGGCAACGTTGTATATTACAATGTCTCCATGTAAGGACTGTAGTAAATTAATCCACCAAGCCGGTATTATTAGAGTGGTCTATTCTCAAGCTTATAAAGATGATTCTGGATTGCGTTTTTTAAAGAAGGCAGGAATTGATTTGCAACTCATTGAAAATGTAGAAGCCTAATGAGGAATTCTAAAAAATACATACCACTACTTCTAGGAACAGCAATTGCTATTGGCGTTTTCCTTGGTGGAAGACTGAATTTTTCGGATACTTCTGATAGACTTTTTACAACAAATAGCAAAAAAGATAAACTCAACAGACTTATAGATTATATTGATTACGAGTATGTTGATGAGGTTAATACCGACAGTATTGTTGATGTGACTGTAAACGGTATTTTAGATAATCTCGATCCACATTCTACTTATATCCCCAAAAAAGACCTCAAACGAGTGACGGAGAATATGAAAGGGTATTTTGAAGGCATAGGCATTAACTTCTATCCATACAGGGATACTATTGCAGTGATACGCCCAACAGAAGGCGGGCCAAGTGCAAGAGCAGGTATTAAAGGTGGGGACCGAATTATTTCTGCAAACGGAGAACCTCTTTACGGCGATTTATCCAATAACGATTCTATTCTTTCTAAATTAAAAGGAAAAAAAGGGTCCACATTAAATCTTAAAGTGTACCGCCGAGGTGAACCAGAACTTTTGGATATTAAGGTAAAGCGCTCTAACATTTTAATTAAAAGTGTTGAGGCAGGATATATGTTGACGGATAATTTGGGTTATATAAAAATCAATCGTTTTGCGGAATCTACTTATAGGGAGTTTAAGCAGGTCTTGGATAAGTTACAAGATAAGGGAGCGACAAAACTAGCACTAGATTTAAGGGATAATCCTGGTGGGTTTTTAAGTGTTGCTGAACAGATTGTTGACGAGTTTTTGGAGGATGATAAATTGATTGTTTTTACAAAAAACAAAAGGGGTAAGGTTGAAAAAACCTATGCCACCAACCGAGGAGACTTTGAGGAAGGCGACATATACATTTTAATAAATGAAAATTCTGCTTCGGCAAGTGAGGTTGTAGCTGGTGCTTTACAAGATAATGATAAAGGCGTTATCGTTGGAAGAAGAAGTTACGGCAAGGGGTTAGTGCAGCGCGAAATGGCATTAGGTGACGGAAGCGCGGTGAGGTTGACAGTTTCAAGATATTATACGCCAACAGGGAGGTCCATTCAGAAACCTTATGATAATGGTAATTCCCAATCGTATTTCAACGATTATTACAAGCGTTTAAGAACGGGTGAGCTCACGGACTCTGAAAATATTGAAATCGCCGATTCTTTAAAGTTTATAACGCCAAACGGTAAAGTAGTTTATGGTGGTGGAGGAATAATCCCCGATGTGTTTGTTCCTATAGATAAAGCATTTACTAATGAAACGATTAATTACTTAAGACGAATGGGACACTTTGGCTTTTTCGTGTTTCAGGAGTTAGATAAGGATAGAAGTGTTTACGAAGGAGTTACCAAGCGTGATTTTATCGACAATTTTGAAGTCAGTGATGATATTGTGCTGCGTTTTCAGGATTATGTCAACGGAAGAGAGCGAACAAACATCACCTTTGTAGCCTATAATGATGTCATTAAACTTTTAATAAAAGCGACTTTAGCCCGACAGCTTTATGATGATAATGCCTTCGAAGAAATCATTAATAAAAGAGACATCATGATTGATGAACTTATTCTTTTAAGCAGAGAAAGTCAATACTTTGATCAGTAAGATTAATCTTTTGGTCACAGAGATTCTCGAAGTGACCTTACTATTTTTCAAAAAAACTAATTATTCCACCTTATCGTGTACTTTGGTATGTTTCCCATCATTCCAAAGCGTTAAAATATCAGTAGCAACGTGTGCTCCACTACCAGAAGCCATTGCGTACTGACTTCTCCAGCCAGCCAAAGTCCCAGCTACATATAAGTTTTTAGTTATAAGATGGTCTTCGTTTTTTAGCCAAATTCTGTTTTTTTCAACCGCAGCTCTAGGGTGAGGAGCTACATACAACTCTAATCCTTTTATGGTCAATAGATCCGTATAGCCTACGGCGATAACTGCTATTTTTGTGGAATATATATTCTTATTGGTCTCTACAATAAATGATTCTCCATTATTCTGAATAGATTTCACTTTCTCTTTTTCAATTTGAACAACATGAGGATACAATGTTCTAAGCTGTGCTTTACCCTGTTCTAAAATATCGCTACCCAAAGTTCCAGGCGGTAGTCCCAAAACATTTTTGAACAATGCATTTTGCAAATGTGATGTTTTTTGATGTGTAATAATCCCGATGGATTTGCCAGAAGCATAGGCTTTTGGCTTTGCAGAACCCAATACCAAAGCACAAGAAAGTCCGGCGGCCCCACCGCCAACGATTAAAGCATCAAATTGCATACTATCTCTTCTTTTGTAGCTTTTCTATTTTTCTAGAGAGCCTTAGGATTTGAAGCAGAATAAGTGCGCAAAGTCCAGCAATAATAGTCAATACTGCTGTAAAGCTTTCGCCTTTAAATAATGCATCAAAATTCAGTTTCGTTATATTGAATACAATAAGCGCAATGGCAATTATTGAACAAATTAGGATTAATAGTCTCATAATTTATTTAGATAAATAGTGCCTTAATATTTTGTGTAAATAATTTAACGGCAATGGCTAGCAAAATTACACCAAAAACTTTTCTTATAATGTTAATCCCGTTTTTCCCGATGATTTTTTCAAGCTTAGAAGATGTCTTTAAAACGATATAAATAACAATAACGTTAATAATTACAGCTACAATGATATTTTCAATTCTAAATTCAGCTCTAAGGGATAATAAAGTAGTTAAACTACCAGGGCCAGCAATTAAAGGGAAAGCCAACGGAAAAACAGAAGCGGTTACCGAAGTACTTTCATCTTGTTTATAGAGTGTAATTCCTAAAATCATTTCTAGGGCAATAAAAAATAAAATAAATGCACCTGCAACAGCAAATGAGTTGACATCCACTCCGATAAGATTCAAAATACTTTTTCCTAAGAATAAAAAGATAATCATCAATATCCCAGATATAATAGATGCTTTTTCACTCTGAATATGTCCAGCCTTGTTCCTTAAATCAATAATAATCGGAATATTCCCTATGATATCGATAACAGCAAATAACACCATAAATGCTGTAAATATTTCTTTAAAATTAAACTCCATAACTGTGCTTTTAAAATTCGCCGCAAAGGTCGGTTTTAATTATGGATTTTCAATATGAAATAATCATTAAGTTATAAGTATAAAAGGAGTTGATTGTAATATAAATACTGTCAGGTCGAGCGTAGTCGAGACCTATTTAAAAACAGATAATTATAAAGACCTCTCGACTACGCTCGAGGAGACATATAGGTATTTGCAAAAGAATGAGTCTCTATAGTCAATAACTAAGCTGTCTAACTGATTTTGTAATAAATAGCAGATAGATTTTATAGTGAAAATGTAAATCGATCCCAGTTAATTATGAACGTATTTGAATTGCGATTAAAGTCAAAACTTTATCTATTTTTGCACCATGTTTCAACTTGGAAAAACCATTATTTCTGAAGACATCATCGATAAGGATTTTGTCTGTAATTTATCGGCATGTAAAGGCGCCTGCTGTATCCATGGTGATGCGGGTGCACCTTTAGATAAGGAGGAGGCGGAGATTCTTGAAGATATTTACCCTAAAGTAAAGCCACTTTTACGAGAAGAAGGTGTTGCTGCCATAGAAGAGCAAGGCACAAGTATTACAACAGCTTTTGGTGATTTTGAAACCCCTTTGATTGATGGAGCCGACTGTGCTTATGTTATTTTTGACGACAAAAAAACTGCACTTTGTGGTATAGAGGAGGCATACAACAAAGGGTTTATTGACTTTAAAAAACCAGTGTCGTGTCATTTATACCCAATCCGTGTTAAGGATTATTCAGAGTTTTCGGCCGTTAATTATGAAAAATGGGAGATTTGTGATGATGCTTGTACATTAGGAAAAGAACTCCAAGTCCCAGTATATAAATTTGTAAAGGATGCTTTGATAAGAAAGTTTGGAGAAGATTGGTTTTCTGAGCTCGAAAAAGTAGCCCAAGAAAAATTTCAAAAATAATTTCAGTTTTTTTACTGAAGAATTCCATTCATTTTATAGGGCATTTTGGTCATATTAACAAGAGGTCTTAATAAGTTTAAGAACAACCCTTTTTACTGTTGCTTAAGACTTATTTAATAAGAAATAACTTACATAAAAATTTAAATTTAAATTATCTTAATAGGCTTATAGTCAGGTGTTTATGATAATTTTTGAATATGTTAGTTCATAGAGCCATTTCTTTTCTTTGTTAAAAACTTGTTGACAACGAATTTTAAATAACCTTTCATTATCCTATTCATTTTTGAATATTTGTTAGTCCCGAATCACACGAAAATTTTATCAAATTCATTCACTAAAAAATTAAGAAAAAATGTCGCAAGCAGTAGAGCCAATTTTACAAGAAAACAAAGACCGATTTGTTATATTTCCTATTCAACATCATGATATTTGGGAGTGGTATAAGAAATCTGAAGCAAGTTTTTGGACGGCAGAAGAAATTGACCTACACCAAGATCTTACGGATTGGACGAATAAGCTAAGCGACGATGAGCGTTATTTTATTAAGCACATTTTGGCATTTTTTGCTGCTAGTGACGGTATTGTCAATGAAAATTTGGCGGAAAACTTTGTAAACGAAGTTCAGTATAGTGAAGCTAAATTCTTTTACGGTTTCCAGATTATGATGGAGAACATACATAGCGAAACATACTCTTTACTGATCGATACTTATGTAAAAGATGAAGTTGAGAAAGATAAACTATTCAATGCCCTAGAGAATTTTCCAGCAATTAAAAAGAAAGCAGATTGGGCTTTAAAGTGGATAGAATCTCCAAGTTTTGCTGAGCGTCTTATAGCTTTTGCAGCAGTTGAAGGTATTTTCTTTTCTGGCGCTTTCTGTTCTATTTTCTGGTTAAAGAAAAGAGGCCTTATGCCAGGATTGACATTCTCAAATGAGTTGATCTCTAGAGATGAAGGTGTACACTGTGATTTTGCAGTACACTTACATAACGAGCATTTAATCAATAAGGTGCCAAAAGAGCGTATCCGCGAAATTCTTGTTGATGCATTAGACATTGAGCGCGAATTTATTACGGAATCCCTTCCGGTGAGTTTAATCGGTATGAATGCAAAATTAATGTCGCAATATTTAGAATTCGTTACTGATAGATTATTGACAGAATTGAATTGTGAGAAGGAATACAACACGGCTAATCCATTCGATTTTATGGATATGATTTCGCTACAGGGAAAAACCAATTTCTTTGAAAAGCGAGTTTCAGAATATCAAAAAGCAGGTGTTCTTAATAAGGAAGAGGAGAAGGACAAATTTAAGTTCGACGCAGATTTCTAAACAGCCCTCTATTTAGAGTTTTATAAAATATAAGCAGCCCTAGCTTTAAAAGGGAATACACGATTTGTGTAAAAATTTAAATTATTGTGAGTGAGGAATTTACTATCAATCCTTGCTTTCAACCTGACTAATTAACCATTTTTTTGAAGGTGTATCAAAAAAACTAAAAACTAATTAAACGTATGTATGTAGTAAAAAGAGACGGCCACAAAGAGCCAATGATGTTCGACAAAATTACCGCAAGGGTAAGAAAGTTGTGTTATGGATTAAACGAACTTGTAGATCCAGTAAAAGTCGCAATGCGAGTTATTGAAGGGCTCTACGATGGAGTAACCACGAGTGAATTGGATAATTTGGCTGCCGAGATTGCCGCAACAATGACCACAAGTCATCCAGATTATGCGAAGTTAGCAGCACGTATTTCGGTATCGAACTTACATAAAAACACTAAGAAATCTTTCAGTGAAGTCATGGAAGATTTATATACATACGTTAACCCAAGAACTGGTAAGGACGCCCCTCTATTGTCTGATGAGGTGTACAAGGTCATTATGGATAATAAAGATCGATTAGATTCTACAATTATCTATAACCGTGATTTTAATTACGACTATTTTGGGTTTAAAACCTTAGAGCGTTCCTATTTATTAAAATTGAATGGTCAAATTGCAGAACGCCCACAACATATGTTGATGCGTGTTTCTGTAGGGATACACCTTAACGATTTAGAATCAGCTATTGAAACCTATGAGCTGATGTCTAAAAAGTACTTTACACATGCTACGCCAACCTTATTCAATTCTGGTACACCAAAACCACAGATGTCTTCATGTTTTTTATTGACTATGAAAGATGACAGTATTGAAGGGATTTACGATACTTTAAAACAAACCGCAAAAATCTCGCAATCTGCTGGAGGTATTGGTTTGTCTATTCATAATATTAGAGCTACTGGAAGTTATATTTCTGGCACCAACGGAACATCTAACGGAATAGTTCCAATGTTACAAGTCTTTAATGATACGGCACGATATGTAGACCAAGGTGGTGGAAAGCGAAAAGGTAGTTTCGCAATTTATTTAGAAACATGGCATGCGGATATTTTCGATTTCTTGGATTTAAAGAAAAACCATGGTAAAGAAGAAATGCGAGCGCGTGATTTGTTTTATGCGATGTGGATTTCAGATTTATTTATGAAACGTGTACAAGAAGATGGCCAATGGACCTTGATGTGCCCTAACGAATGTCCTGGGATGGCTGATACTCACAGTGAAGAATTTGAAGCGTTATATACTAAGTATGAAAAGGCAGGGAAAGGTAGAAAAACAATTAAGGCGAGAGAACTTTGGGAAAAAATCTTAGAATCCCAAATTGAAACAGGGACACCTTACATGTTGTATAAGGATGCTGCAAACCGTAAGTCTAACCAGAAGAATTTAGGGACTATTAAGTCTTCAAACCTGTGTACAGAGATTTTAGAATATACTTCTCCAGATGAAGTTGCTGTCTGTAACTTGGCATCTATTGCTTTGCCGATGTTTATCAAAAATGGCGAGTTTGACCATAAGGAATTATTCAAAATCACGAAGCGCGTTACAAAGAACCTTAACCGGGTTATTGACCGTAATTACTATCCTGTAAAAGAGGCGGAAAATTCTAACATGCGTCACAGACCAATTGGTTTGGGAGTACAAGGATTGGCGGATACCTTTATTAAATTGAGGTTGCCGTTTACCAGTGACGAAGCCAAAAAGTTAAATCAAGATATTTTTGAAACGCTTTACTATGCTGCGGTAACAGCATCTATGGAAGAGGCAAAAGCAGATGGCCCATACCAGTCTTATAAAGGGTCACCGATTAGCGAAGGTAAGTTTCAACATAACTTATGGAACATAAAGGATGAAGAATTAAGTGGTCTTTGGGACTGGGGGAAGCTTCGTAAAAATGTGAAGAAACATGGTGTGCGTAATTCACTCTTAGTAGCGCCAATGCCAACAGCATCGACGTCTCAAATCTTAGGAAATAATGAATGTTTTGAGCCATATACGTCTAACATTTATACGCGTCGTGTATTGTCTGGTGAGTTTATCATTGTGAACAAGCATTTATTAGAAGATTTGGTAGAGCTCGGTCTTTGGAACGAAGGCGTAAAGCAAGATATTATGCGTGCCAATGGAAGCATCCAAGGTATTGAAGTTATTCCAGATGATATTAAGGAATTGTACAAAACCGTTTGGGAACTAAGTATGAAAGACATCATCGATATGTCTCGTCAGCGAGGGTACTTTATAGACCAGTCACAATCCTTAAACTTATTTATGGAAGGTGCAACTATGGCTAAGTTAACGTCTATGCATTTTTATGCATGGAAGAGTGGCTTAAAAACTGGCATGTATTACTTACGTACTAAGAGTGCCGTAGATGCCATTAAGTTTACTTTAGATAATAAGAAAAAAGAAGAGCCTGTAGCCGAAGTGGTTGAGGTTAAAGACACTACTGTTGTAGCTCAGCAAAAACAAAAGGCTGCAAAAACTGCGGCTAAATTTGTCCAAGAAACAACAGAAGTAGAACCAATGACAGCAGAAGAAATGAAAGCTTTAATTGCCCAAGCAAAAGAGGGTGAAGGAGATGATTGCTTAATGTGTGGTTCTTAAATTCCTTTGTAAAAAGGAATCTCTATTTAAGTGTTATAAAAGCACCTCAATCTTTATTGATTGAGGTGCTTTTTTTAATTTTCAACCAAAGTATCCGTCCCTAAATATTTATCATCTTTATTGTAATACCAAGCACGTACTTTAGGCATTTTAATACCATTAACTATTACCTCTTCTTTAAGTAGAATGTACTCACCAGTATCTAATTTGGCATTACCATCTTCGTCAGTTCTAAAAAACTGATAGACTTCCATAGCGTATGTTTTAGGGTTAAAATAAAAATACCAAACATCCGTACCAACCTCCTTATCGTAAGATGCTTTTAAAACTAGGTAGTCTTTGCCCTTAAAGCTTTTGGTTTCAACAGCCTCACTAATAGTTGTACCTGGGTCTTTGAGTTTCATGGGCAACCCATATAAATAGGTGTAATAGTTTTTCATAAACTCACTGCGTTCACAGGTCATCTTCTTTGCTTTGGCTTCTTCGTCACTTAAAATCTTACCATCCGCTGATATTATGCACGTGTTTTTTCTAAGCAAATAGGAAGTTGTTTTGTTATCACGTATCGCAGTTACCTTAAAATACTCGGAAGGTAAATTGATTTTTATATGACTTGTTCTTGGGCTTTGGTTTGGTGTAGTCATGACTACAGTCATAGAGTCATTAAATGTTGTCCAGTTTCCATTAGGGTCGTGATAAGCAATAGTTTTTTCTAATAGTTCCATCCCAGTAAGGTTTTGCCCATTTAAGCTAAATATAGTACAGTAAATAAAGAGAGGGAAAAGAAACTTCATGGTGCTAAGTATTTATTTGTAGGCTAAATTAATAGCTTTTTTTATATATTGAAGCTTTAACCAATCAAATAGCCCCAAAATGGAAGAGCTTAATGTTTTATCATTGGACGAGCCTCAATGCTCTATCTGTAAAACCTCAATGAACCCTGCTAATGTATTTTGTTCAGAATGCGGGTTCCCTGAAAATGGAAGCGATAAGGAAGTTGCTCAATTTCATGCGAGAAGAGCCATGGAAAATAATCAGCATATGGATGCAGATAAAAAGATAAAATCTGCAAGAAATGTGCTCTATGTAATGGCTGGGATTACTTTTATTTTTGGTGTAATTTATTTTTTAACAGATCAAGATATTGCAGTTTTATTAACTAATGGTATAATAAGTGTTATCTACGTGCTTTTGGCTTCTTGGACTTCTAAAAAACCACTAACTGCAATTTTATTGGGTCTTTTTCTTTACATAACGACAATAATTATTGCTGCAGTTTTTGATCCTTCAACTATAATAAAAGGTATCATTCTTAAAATTATTATTATTGCTTATTTAGCAAAAGGAGTCTATTCGGCTTCATCAATTAAAAAATAGCTTTTGGAGAGTTCTTTAATTAATTATAGCTGTAAAGCATGTAACACTATACTGCAAAGTCAAAGTAAATTTTGTACTAATTGTGGAATTGCAATTGAAAAAACAAAAAGGCAAAAAGGCAATGAGTCAATAAACCTTGTTATAGTATTCTATGTTGTGTTTTTACTCTATGCCGTTATAGCATATTTTTTATTTTCAGAATATCCTGAAAGCCTAAATTTAGATTTAGCTGTTGAAACAGTATTTGCCCTTTTGGTTTTAGGATTTTCATTTTTAGATTATAAAAGAATTCTTAAGTTGTATCAACTTCCTAAACTGAATATTAAAATTATAGGTTTTACTTTTTTGTTCCCTATAGTATCGGCTTTAACAGTTTATTTTTCAATTGAATTTATTAACACACATTTATTTGAATCAATAGGGGAGAATTATTTTTATTCCTATATGTATTTAGATAACCCTTTACCATGGGCTATTCTATTCGTTGCAATAACTCCACCAGTTTTTGAAGAATTAGCGTTCAGGGGATTTTTGTTTAACCAATTGGAGGGCATCATCAGTACAAAAGCTACAATAATAGCTACTGCGTTTATTTTTGCCCTTATTCACTTTTCGTTTATATCTCTTTTATGGATTTTTCCTTTTGGATTGTTATTAGGGTATTTAAGAAGTAAATACCAAACACTCTGGTATGGCATAGTAATTCATTTTATACATAATTTTATTGTGTTAATGATTGATTATTTTTATTATAATCAATCCATATTTAACATATAAAAAAGAGCATCCATTTCTGGATGCTCTTTTTTCGCTATTAATCGTTATGGATTATTTAGTTTGCTTCCATTAAAGCAAAGAATTTGTCAATGTTTGGTAGTAAGATAATACGTGTTCTACGATTTTTCGCTCTATTTTCACGAGTATCATTATCTACTAAAGGTTGGTAACTACTACGTCCAGAAGCTATTAATTTTTCTGGAGCCACATCATATTGATCTTGTAATTTTCTAACAACAGAAGTTGCTCTCAACACACTTAAGTCCCAGTTATCAGCAATCTTTCCGGTATTAATACTACGTGGATCTGTATGACCTTCAACCATAACATCAATACTTTCTTCAGAATTAATAACATCTGCCAATTTTTGTAAAATAGCATCTGCCTTATTACTTATTCTATAACTCGCTGTGTTGAACAACATTTTATCAGAAATAGAAATCATAACTACAGTATTGTTAATATCAACAGCAATGTCTTCATCTTCATCGAGATCGCTAGTATCCATAGCCTGCGCTAAGTTATACTGTACTGCTAAATTCATAGAATCTTTTAAGGTTGTTGCATTGGCTAATTTCATCTGATCAACATTTTTAAGCGTTGCTCTCATCTTGCGTTTCGCCTCGTTTGAAATAACAGAACCGTCATCATTGACTTCCAACATTACATCATTCTCAATTTTTAAGCCTTCAACGTCTTCATTTAAAGAGTTGATTTTGCTATTGTACTCATCGACTCTTGCCTGAATTTTTGCAAATTTAGCTTCAAGGTCTTCTTTTTCTACTCGTGTTTTGGTTAGTTCGCTTTTAAGTTCACCGTTCTCTTGCTCTAAGGCCACGTATTTCTTTTTTGAAACACAGGCACTTAATAAAATGGTAGTGACTAAAAGAATTGAAATTTTTTTCATTGTGTTTATTTAGGATTAATAAAAAAGTCTCTTCTCTCTATATACGCACATACCGATATTTTAGACGTTTTATCGATAATTTTTTTTCAAACCATAAAAAAAGAGCCTCAATATTGAGGCTCTTTTTTAGGGTATAAACAGGATTTTATTCTTCTTCAACAGCTATACTTGCAGGCTCAACCGAACTGTCATGTGCGTTATGATACTCTTCTAATAAGTTCATACTTGCTGTTAATAGATCTTTAGTTTCTAGTAGTAAGCTAAAATAAAGCGTCGTGTTTTTTGGGCTAGACTCTTCATTTCTTGTCCGAGCTACTTGTTTCACGATTTTATCAGTCACTAAATCAAATACAGATTTCTTCTGCTGTAACAACTGACCTATTTGCTCAAAAGACCTAGAATCAAAAGCAGCTTTAATCTCTGTAAATAAGTTATCTAATTGATCATCAATCTCTTTCAGTTCTTTAACTTGACTGAATTTCAGTTTTTTGTGATTGTTGTTGATGTGCTTATGACTGGTTTTAGAAATGTATTCTAGAGATTGTGCCATGTCTTGTAAATATCCGAGAATATTTATGTAGAAATTGCTGGCACCCACACTTGATTCGTCTAAGTTTTTGATAAAATAGAATATGTTGTCTCTTAGTTCATCAATTTCAGCTGAAAGTTTATCAACTTGTTTTTTGTTCTTTTTTAAGGATTTAAGATCCTGTTTTGATAATCCATTAATAGCATTGCTGTAAATTTTATTACTACGTTTTACAACATTAGAAATATTATTAGCACTTTCATGGATAACCCCTTGCACTGATGATATGTCTGAGGATACTAAACTATCTTCATCCACAGTTTTGTTTGTGCTTTTCTTGTGTGACTTATAGTTTCTGTACAGTAAAAATACAGTTATCATTAAAAGTATAGGGGTCATTACCCTTGGGTTCCAATTGATAAGGAAAACAACAATACCTGATGCTACAAAAGCACCTATAGCAGTACCGAACCAACCACCAATAACATTCAATACTCCAGCAACTCTATATACAGCACTTTCTCTACCCCAAGCGCGGTCTGCAAATGAAGTACCCATAGCCACCATAAAAGTCACATAGGTAGTTGACAACGGTAGTTTCATTGAGGTTGCAATAGCAATTAATATACCGGCAACCATTAAGTTTACCGAAGCACGTATCATATCAAAAGCCGGTGCGTTTAGGCGCTCAGCCTTTCCCATTTTTAATTCTGGATTTTGAAAACGTAAACTTATTTTGTCTTGTACTGTTTTAGGAAGCAAAAAATCTATACCATAGGATATATTAGTTGTGCCTTTTACAACCCATCTAGATAGAGCATTTGGTTCAAATTTTTCTTGTGTTGAACCTTGGCTAGATAATTTAATTTCAGTTTCTGCCACCGTTTTCGCTTTTTTAGAAAGCCACAGAGTAACCACCATTATACCTCCCGAAATAAATAGCAACAATGGTTCTGCAGGTACTTTTTTATCTAGGACTTCCATCGAGAACGCTGAGGCCTCAACTCCAGAGGCAACCCAAGCTTCATAAGAATGGTACGCAGCCATTGGTACACCAATAAAGTTAACTAAATCGTTACCAGCAAATGCTAAAGCCAAACCAAAAGTACCTACTGCAATGACGACAAGTAATATGGTTTTTTTTGCAAACTTTTCAAAAGCAATAGAAAAAATGAGCCAGAATAAAAACCCAGCGATTATAATATATATTTCGTTTCCTTCAATACTTCCTTTTAATTCACCGTAATAAGGTGTGCCCTTTAATCCTTTTAAAAAAATGAAATAGGTAATGGCCGTAAGTGCTACTGCACCAAAAATAGCACCAAAGCTTTTGATTTTTGTTTCATTTTGAAATGTGAAAACAAGGCGCGATAGCCATTGAACAATCGCCCCAATTGTAAATGCTATAAATACCGAAAGGAGTATGCCCGAAATTATTTCTAAAGCTTTGGAAGTATTTATGTAACTATATAAATCTGAAACTGTTTCTGAGTCTGAGGCACTAATCTTTATTAGAGACATTACAACGGCTGCACCAAGTAAATTAAATACAATAGAAACGGTTGTAGATGTAGGTAAACCTAAGGTGTTAAAGAAGTCTAGCAAGAGAATATCAGTAATCATCACAGCCATAAAAATGAACATGATTTCGTTAAAATAGAATTCTCCTGGCACAAAAATACCTTTCCGTGCTACTTCCATCAGTCCACTAGAATATACGGCTCCAATAAAAATACCTAAGCTGGCAACAATCATTATTGTGCGCATTGATAATGCTTTGGATCCTATAGCTGAGTTTAAGAAGTTAATAGCATCATTACTAACACCAACAACTATGTCAGCAACGGCTAACACAGTAATGGCAATAAGCATTAATAAATAAATATTATCCATAATTTTTTAATTAAAAAGGTCTGCAAATATCGTTTTAGATTTTTAAAATAAAGTTATCTAATTGTTATGTTTTATTTAGAAGTGAATATCAAATCCAAGCCTAAAAGTAATGTTGTCATCATTTCCATCCAAGCTTGTATAACTAAAATCAGATTGGACTTTTAGTTTGTGGCCAACCACAAATTTATTTACGCCTAAGGTATACTGATTTCTTGGTAAAGCTCCAGTAACATCTTCAAATTCTAAGGTTGTAAATCGTGCAGCGATTTCATAGTTGTTTTTAAACAAATAACCCGCTTGTAAATTTAAAGCACTTCCTGTTAAAACAATATCCCCTGTTGGCGTAAAACCGTCAGCTTCTGTTGCAATTTCATCATCAGCAGTACGTTTAGCATATTCACCCATAAATGAAAATCCATTGTACTTAAACATGGCATCTGCGAAGATTGTAGTTTGGTCGGTTTCATAAATTGAGCCATCTGTTCTAATCATATAATCGCCAGCAAAACCTCTTTCTCTAACAGCGTTTTGATTGTAATTATATGTAAAACCCATCATAAGTTTAGGAGTCTCTTCTCGCTTTAAATCTGACTGACTGTAATCTCCCTTAGATTGAAAAGTTCCAAATGGTAAAAACTCTAATCGACCAGTATATTGCAACCCACCTTCGTTTCCTTCGGTAACGTTACGTCCTTCTCCTTGAGAGATAGACAGTTTTTCCCTCATTAAAAAGTTGCTTCCTAATTTGGTTTTATGTCTTAATTGAACCCCTAAATCACGGTCAATGTTAAATCGACTATTTAATAAAGATCGGTCAATGAGTTGCAAATTTGCTGAAGAAACAACACGCTCTACGTTTCCGGGTAATTTGGTTTGGCCGGCCCACAGTTCCCAATTACCTGCAAAATTCCACATAATTACGGCATCTAAAATATAACGCGGTGTATTTCTGTTGAATTGGTTAGCGCCTGAGATATCTCTATTAGATAAACCTAATTCTATTTTATATTTTAATTTTGGACTGTAAGCAAAACCGTCAAATTTTAATCTGGCACGTCTTACTATGAAATTGTGCTCGGGGCTTCCATATTGGTTGCCATCATAATCCCATGAAGAGACCGATCGCACTTGAAAACGTGGGGCAAATTTAACACTGAAAGAACTGTCTTTAGCAGTAAAATTCAGTAATCCTTTTCCAAATGATGTATCGCTAATTTCTTGAGCAGGTGCAACGTAAAGAGCAAGTAGAAAAATCGCTCCTAGAGTAATTTTTAATTTCATTTTTATGTATTAGTTTTTGTCGCTGCAAAGAACTGATTCTAATGTTAACTTAATGTTTCTTAATGATTAAGTTTAGAACAAAAAAAAGCTGCCTCAGATAGAGGCAGCTGATTAGAAGTCATAATAACTAAGTCGACAAAAACTAATAGTTTATATGAAATACTAAATCGTGTTATACAACACATTACAAATGTGAGCACTTAAAGTAACTCTATTGTAAAGCCAACATTATTTAATTATTAAGAATGATAGCCTGTTATCAATAAAATATAAAGTTCTGAAAAACAGCGCAATACAAACACAATGTAAATTTAATGTTAAGCAAATGTTGTCTAAATGTAAATTTAATAGTATTTTTATTGTATAGTTAACAAATAACACCCCCATAAATATGAAAAAGATAAGTGTAATTTTAATGATACTTTGTGTTGGATTTACTTTTGCTCAAGAAAAGACACAGCCTAAATTAGAGAAGAAAGGTGATGTAACGGAAGCGACTTATTTTCACGATAATGGTGAAGTTGAACAGATTGGTACTTTCAATGAAGAAGGAAAATTACATGGTACATGGACCAGTTTTGATAAGCAAGGCAACAAAGTTGCTGTAGGTAAATATGATAATGGAAAAAAAGTGGGCAAGTGGTTCTTTTGGAGTGATGATACTTTAAGAGAAGTTGATTACTTGGATTCTAGAATTGTAAGTGTTAACAAATGGGATAGTAAAACGAAAGTTGCCGTAAGAAATTAGATTATTAAATAAGATAAAAAAAAGAGGGTTGCAATTATTGCAGCCCTCTTTTTTTTGACTAACTCAAAATTATTATTTTAAAATTTAAAGGAATATCCTAAAGAAATCTCAGTACCTGGTTCTCTTAAGGTATAGATTTGATCTTGCGCTCTAAAAGATTCAAATTCACTAAGCCTTGTGCTCCCCAAAATGTTGTTTACTTTAAAATCAATGGATGAATTTTTCTTTTCTCCAAAGGACTTATTAAATGTAAAGTTTAAACTGTGAAATGGTTTAGTATATACATCGGGTGTTTGATTGATACCAACCACTTCTAAAGTTCTACCTTGTACGTTGTAAAACAATCCTGTCTGTAAGCCAATATCAGAATTGTTATAATCTAACCCTGTATTAATAAGATATGGCGCTTGACCCTGTAATTCTCTTTCGCGTTCAATCGTTTCTCCATCTCTAGCTCCAGCTATCCTTCCATTAAATTCAGCATCTGACATGGTTAATTCAGATTTTATTAAAGAAACATTAGCATTAAATTTTAGATTGTTTAACCCTTCAGAAATAAACCCTAAGCGTTGGCGGAACTCAAATTCTGCTCCATAAACAACTGCATTACCTAAGTTTGCAACTGTTAATTGTGTTGCGGCTTCTAAAAAGAAACGCTGCTCTATTGGGTCGGTAAAATCTTTATAGAATCCACTGACAGCAAACATTTGTCCTCGTTCTCCAAAGTGCTCATACCTTAAGTCAAAGTTATTGACATAAGTAGGCTTAAGATCTAAAGACCCGATAAATAATCTATTGGTAATAGGATCAAATATATTAGCCTCCGATGCTTCTTTAAATGATGGTCTTGCTGTCGTTCTAGAGTATGAAGCTCTCATGTTAGAGTCATCATTCAAGGCATAGATAAAGTTAGTCGACGGAAATAAATCAAATTCGTCTAAAATTAGCTCTCTATCAAAAATCTGAGTATTATCTGGAGTACCTGTATAATACGATCTAAAGTGCTCCGCCCTAAGTCCAACTACGGTTTTAAGTTTTTCGCTTAAGTTAAATTCAACTGAAAAATAAGTAGCACCAATCTGTTGCTCTCCTTCATAAGCGTCAATCGGGTTAAACGTATCTGTACCAACAAGATATGTTCCGGCATCTGTTGTGGGATTCCACACATTATCTTCATCTAGTAAATCGTCAACATCTCCACCAGCAATAAACGCTTGGCTTCCTCTAATATTAAACGTATAATCATCAATACTAAAATCTCTGAACTTATACGTGAATGCTCCTCCAAATTTCAATTTAGCTGGTCTATCAAATAATTCGATAGTTTTATCCAAATCTACTTTTCCTGCCCAGGATTCCTCTAATAAGTTTCTCCATAATTGTATAGGTAAGGTAGCTGCAGAGGCGGACAAAAATGAATCACCGTCATCCGATTGTTGCAATGGAGTAATTCTGTGGCCTTTATCCATAACCTTAGAAAAGGTTGGCGATAATTTCCATTCTAAATTAAATGCTTTTTCATCTTCTATACTATTCAATCTATGGGTTCCAGAGAAAAACAAGTTTGTAATGGAACGCTCAGTGTAAGTAATCGAATTTTTTGTCAACGGCTCCAATGCACCTCCTGTACCATCTTGAGAAATAATCTGGTCAAAGAAACCTGCTGTGGATTCACCATTCTGAATATGTAATATGTTAGCTTTATACTTTGCTTTTTCAGTTTTGTACGTTAAGCCCAACATACCATTTAAAATGACATTATTAATGCCTTCTGACCCTTGAGAATCTAAGGAAGCGATAAGTTCATTTTGTGAGCGGTCTTGAGGATTAACGATATACGCTCCATCGACACGATTTTCATAAAATATAGTCTCATTCTTATAAGAAAAAGAGGTCTGGTAGCCGAGTTTATCATCACCTACATCATACTGATTTCCTAAAGTAAAGCCAAAATCATAGTTCATACCACTTACCTCTTGCTTTGCTCTTAATTCCTTTTGAAATCTATTGGTCAAAGTCGTTAAGAGTAGTCTGCCTTCTGAAGTGTCAGGAATAGGCTGATATCTATTGATAGGTCTATCTCTAGTGCCATCATCATAACCAAAGAAATCTGTTTCACTGCCTGTTGACGTTAAATAATTATCATTAAAATGCATATCAGCATTATAGCCGGCTCCCAATGATAAAGTATATTCAGCTTTTGTCGGAAAATCTTTAGTGACAATATCTACGATACCTCCAGTGAAATCCGCAGGGTATTCTGCCGAAGCTGATTTAAGTACAATAACATTGTCTAAAATATTAGTAGGGAATAAATCCATTTGAATCGTGTTTCTATCCGGATCTAATCCAGGAATATCAATACCATTTAAAATAGACTTGGTATATCTGTCTCCCAATCCACGAACATAGACATATTTTCCACCTTCAATTGAAACTCCAGGGACACTTTTTACAGCACTTGCCAGATTGCTTGCACCAGTACTTTTTATAGCTTGAGCTGAAAGCCCATCCAATACAACAACTGATTTTTTCTGAAGATTAAGTACTGCACTTTCCGTATTTCGTTTTGTGGTCGTCGTAATAATGACAGTATCTAAAGAGTTAGTTTCTAAAACAACATCAAGCGTTGTTACTTCATTATTTGTTATTACCACTTCAGAAATCTCTTTGGTAGTATAACCTACGAATGAAAAAACCAACGTATAGGTGCCCTCCTCTAATTCCAGTTCATATTTACCATCAAAATCCGATGTTGTTCCTTTTGTAGTTCCCTTAACCAAGACATTGGCAAATGCCATAGGTTCATTAAACTCACCATCAATTAATGTTCCGGCAACTGTTCCTTGCGAAAACATAATAGAAGTCATAAAAATGAAAACAAAAGTTAAAACGTTTTGTATATTTTTCATGTATATATTAATATAACCCATCACTTAAAAAAGTAAGTGATGGGCCTATGTGATAAAAAGTATTTTAGAAGCCTAATCCGCCAGCTATATTTGCGTACGTCCAGCTTAACATAGATGTATTTGCACCAACAGTTTGGTTGCCAGCAGTTACTGCAGATGCAGTAGAGCCAAAACCTGTAACCGTTACTGTTTCTGCATTGTTTTTAAAGATTGAATTAACATCTGTAACACCTTCAGGCAATACAATCTCCCATGTGCCAAACGTTAAATCACCATTGTTGTAATTAGTAGCTACACCATCATTATCTAACTCAACATCCGAAGAATCTTTAAAGCCAAAAGCATAAATGTTACTTGTTGTACCTTGGGCATTACTTCTATAATCAGCATATTCACCATTTGACGTAACTGTATTACCAATGATAGTCACATTTTGTAAAGTAAATAAGCCTGTACCAGTTCCTTCTGGACCATCAATTTCGAAAGCGTGGTCAGAAATGTCACCTAATACGACTACTGCATTATCTACAGTTCCTGAATACGCCTGATCAATATCTATAGCGTCATCTCCTTGAGACCATATTAATAAGTTTGAAGCGTTTACTGTACCTCCGAAAAACTCGATGCCATCATCAACATTGGCAACTACTTCTATGTTACTGATGGTTGTGCCCGAACCAACACCACCTAAAGTAAGGCCATTGATTTCGTTTCCTTCACCAATTAGAGCTCCGCCATGACGGATAGAGATATATTGTAAATTACCAGAACTGTCAGCAGCATCTGTTCCGCCGTAAAGACCGAATGTATCATCAGCAGGAATTCCCTCTATCTGAGCCTCAGCAATATCACCTGAGAAAGAACAAGGTGCATAACCTAAAACAATCAATCCGCCCCAGCGACCTTTGTCATTTTCATCTAGGTTTGTACCTGCGGTTTGACCAACAGTAATATTATCTTCAGTCGATGTAAATATGATTGGTTGATCAGCAGTTCCCTGTGCATTTAAAGTACCACCTCTAGCAACGATTAAAGCAGATGCTAAAGACCCAGTACCAGGAGAACCCTTAATAATTGTACCAGGGTTAATAGTTAAGGTTGCACCATCTGATACAACAACTTTTTGGTTTAGTTGATAAATTTTGTCAGATGTCCAAGTAGTGTTTCCAGTTAGTAAGCCTGTAACAGCAACAGTCTCAACGCTACCGTTACCTCCTCCATCTGGATTGTTGTTGTTAATTATTGTGGTTTCCTCAATAATGATAGGAGTGTCATCATCTTTAAAACAACCAGTAAAAACTAGTGATGAAGCTATTAATGCGATTAAAAGTAATTTTTTCATGAGTAAAAATTTAGTAAGACTATTTAAGTTTTAAATTCTGCTGCAAAGAAACATCAGAGCTAAAGTTTTTAGGTTAATTAAAAATTATTGATTGGTGATGAAAAGGTTATGCTAAGGTTAGAGAATCATTAATAGAAAAAGACGATTAGAAACGTTTTCTTAACATTGGTTGTTTCTTAATTTTTCATCTCTATTACTGCATGATTATTTCCATTGGAATCGTCACTCGTAATACCTTATATTTGTGTATGACTAAACCATTGACCATGAAATACACTTTTATTCTTCCGTTCGTATTATTCAGTTTTTTCACTTTTGCTCAAAAGAAAATATTAGACCATAAGGATTTTGAAATATGGAACTCTATAGAGAATAGCTCTATTTCTTCCAATGGGGATTATGTGATGTACAGTTTGGAGAAAGGGGAAAAAGACAGCCACTTAAAAATAAAATCTCCAAAAGGCAATCTTGTTTTTGAACACGAACGGTCAGGACAAGGCAAGTTTACTTACGACGGTAACTTTGCAGTGTTTTCAGTAAAACCATGGAAGGATAGTATTGTAGAATTAAAACGTATAAAAACAAAGAAAGAAGAACTACCTAAAGATAGCTTAGGTATTTATAACCTGAATTCTAAGTCCTTGACTAAAATACCGAATGTAAAGTCTTATAAAATTCCAGAAAAGTTGTCTTCGCATATCGCTTACACGCTAGAGGAAATAAAAGTAAAAGCAAAAAAAACAGATAGCACTTCAGGTTCCGAAAAGGATAAAAAAGATAAAAAGAAAACCAAAAAAGTAAGCAAGGATAATGGTTACCACCTTGTGATAAGAGCATTGGCATCAGGCAGGGAAGATACCATTAAGTTTGTTACTGATTACAAATTTGCAGAAGAGGGTAAAAAACTAACCTATGTTACGACTGGTATTGATACAGATACTGATGGAGGAGTTTATGTTTTAGATTTGGATTCAAACATAATAACGTCGGTGTACAATTCAAAGAAGGCAAAATATCATAACTTAAGTATCAGTGAAAGTGGAGAAAAACTGGCTTTTGTGGTCGATACAGATACGACTAAAGTTCAAATACGCCCTAACGAATTATATTTTTGGAATCAAGGTAATGCGTCTGCCAACAAGCAATTAGACAATCCTTCTGCTCCCGATGGTTATATGGTATCTTCAAACGGAAGTATTGCCTTTTCAAAGGATGAATCAAAACTTTACTTCGGTTTATCAGCAAACCCTATAATAAAGGACACCACCTTAATTGACGAAGAGATTGTTAATGTTGAGGTCTGGACCTACGACGAACCGACCTTATACACGGTGCAAGAGTTGCAATTAGAAGATGATCGAAAGAAAACCTATCTCACGGCACTTGACCTTAATTCAAATGAGCTTACCCAAGTTGGAACAACTGAATTTCCTGATGCAAGACTTGGAGACGAAGGCAATGGAAAGTACGCACTCGTCAACACCAGTTTACCTTATGAAATTGAAGTGCAGTGGGAAGGTGGTAGCCGCCAGGATTATGCGTCAGTTGATGTTAGTTCAGGAGAAATAAAGCCTCTTCTCAAAGGTTTTAGAGGAAATTTAAGATTAAGCCCAAAAGGCAAATACGCATACGGATATAACTTTAAAGACAGTACTTGGGTTACGGTAAACTTAGCAACTTCAAAGTTAACCAACCTCACTAAAGGGAAAGTGTTTTATAATGAATTAAATGATTCACCAAGAGATCCTGGATCGTATGGGTCTGCTGGCTGGACCGAAGATGATGATGCCTTAATCCTTTATGACAGATACGATTTATGGAGCTTTAATCCTGATACGGGAACATCAAAAAAACTGACTAATGGAAGGGCTTCAAAAACAGAATACCGATACATACAATTAGATGATGAAGAACGATTTTTAAATCCAGAAGGAAAATGGATGCTATCTGTATTTAATGAAGATTCAAAAGATTCTGGTTTTGCAGAATTGAATATGAAGAATGGACAATTAAAATCATTGGTTTCTGGGCCATATCGTTATGCTCGACTTCAAAAAGCTCAAGATGATGATGCTATTATTTTTACTCGCGAATCATTCACTGAATTTCCAGATATAAGATATTCAGACTTAAGTTTTAAAAATCCTACTGTGCTATCAAATGCCAATCCGCAACAAAGTGAGTACAACTGGGGGACTTCAGAATTGGTAAACTGGACATCGCTTGATGGGATTGAATTAACAGGCATGCTCATTAAGCCTGAGAATTTTGACCCTAACAAAAAGTATCCGATGATTGTAAATTTCTACGAACGTAGTTCTGATGGTTTGCACCGTCATCGCGCTCCAAACCCAGGTCGTTCTACCATTAATTACAGTTTTTATACTAGTAGAGGCTATGTAATTTTTAATCCCGATGTACAGTACCGTATTGGTTATCCTGGTGAGAGTGCTTATAATTGTGTTATCCCAGGTGTAACTTCTTTAATTGAAAAAGGCTTTATTGATAAGGATAATATCGGAGTGCAAGGACATAGTTGGGGTGGTTATCAAATCGCTTATTTGGTCACGAAGACCGATATTTTTAAAGCAGCTGAAGCAGGAGCACCTGTACCGAATATGATAAGTGCTTATGGAGGTATTCGCTGGTGGACAGGTTTAAGCAGACAGTTTCAATACGAACATACTCAAAGTAGAATTGGTGGTACGCCATGGGAATATCCTCAGCGCTATATCGAAAACTCACCAATTTTTAATATTGACAAAATAAACACACCGCTCTTAGTTATGCATAACGATGCCGATGGACACGTGCCATGGTATCAAGGCATAGAATTTTTTATGGCGCTTCGACGTCTTCAAAAACCGTCTTGGTTTTTAAACTATAACGATGAGCCACATTGGCCATTAAAATTACAGAACCGTAAAGATTTTAATATCCGAATGGCTCAGTTTTTTGACTATTATTTAAAAGGGGAACCCATGCCAGTTTGGATGAAAAGAGGTGTGCCAGCGATTGAAAAAGGGATCAATCAAGGCTATGAATTAACTTCAGGCAAACAGGATTAGAGGGTAAATTCTTAAGGATTTTCAAGCACTTATACTGACATTTTTTAGTCAGAATACCTATCTTCGTGCTTTATCAAAAACGCATGAACTGGGAGCAATTATTATCTTTAAAAAGACACGGGGATACCAATAAAAGGTTAAGAAAAGAACAGGACGAAACCCGCTTGGGTTTTGAAGTAGACTACGACCGAATTATTTTTTCGACTGAGTTTAGAAGTCTTCAAGATAAAACTCAAGTTGTACCATTATCTAAAACAGATTTTGTTCACACTCGGTTGACCCATAGCCTCGAAGTGAGTGTTGTAGGTCGTTCTTTAGGAAGGCAAGTCGGAAAACGAATTTTAGAGAAGCATCCTCACCTTAAAAATATTCACGGGTATCAAATGAACGATTTTGGGGCTATTGTTGCAGCAGCAGCTTTGGCACATGATATTGGTAATCCACCGTTTGGTCATTCTGGTGAAAAGGCGATTGGTGCTTTTTTTAAAGATGGTGACGGCAAACAATTTAAATCGCAATTAACGGATAAAGAATATCAAGACTTATGTGATTTTGAAGGCAATGCCAATGGCTTTAAAATCTTAACAGAAAGTCGGGTTGGTAGAGAAGGGGGACTGCGATTAAGTTATGCCACGCTTGGTGCATTTATGAAATACCCCAAAGAGTCTCTTCCAAAGAAACCGACAAAACACATTGTTGATAAAAAATATGGCTTTTTTCAAAGCGAAAAATCAACCTTTGATGCCATTGCCAAAGAACTTGGTCTGATGTCCCGTGATACTAATTCAGTGCGTTATTGCCGACACCCTTTAGCCTATTTAGTAGAGGCAGCTGATGATATCTGTTATACTATAATCGATTTTGAAGACGGGATAAACCTCGGTCTCATAGATGAAGATTATGCTTTAGAATATTTAATAAAATTGGTTAAAAATTCAATCAATACCAGTAAATACCATGAATTAAAAACCACTCAGGATCGTGTAAGTTATCTCAGAGCACTGGCTATAAATACACTCATCAATGAAGCCGTAGAACAGTTTATGACACATGAAGATGAGATTCTAAAAGGTGATTTTCAATATGCTTTACTAGACGTTAGCAGTTATAAAGCACAAATCAGTGATATTATTGCCATAAGTATAAAGAACGTATATCAATCCAAGGAAGTTATTCATAAAGAAATTGCTGGCTACGAAGTGCTAAATGGGTTGCTTAAAGTGATGACTAAATTGGCATCTTCAAAATATAATGGACAATTATCAAGTTATGACAAGTTGATTCTACAAACACTACCTGAAACCGTAACACTTTCAGACCAATCGCTTTATAACAATTTGTTGTCCATTTGTTTATTCATTTCAAAGTTATCTGACTCTAATGCTATGTTGCTGTTTCACAGGCTAAAAGGGAATACGATTTAGTCTAATAAATGTTAAAATAATGCATTTCATCGATTAAATTTGTTTTTTAACGATATATTGTGTTAGTTTAGCGTCCCATTAACCCCAAATCTATGGACTATGAAGAATAATATACTCGGAGCACTAGTCATTTTCTTTGCTGTTGTGGCCTGCTTATTAATTATTGACGATCTGTCTTATAAGGGACAAGCACAATTAGAATATCCTTTAGAACAGGAGATTACTAAATCGGGGACCAACGAATCTTTTGCAACAACTGACTTAGAGACTGAGGAGTAACTCGTTGAATTTGTCTTTTAAAGATTTTGAATCAATTTTACAGATGGCATGTAGTTGCTCAACTGTACCATGTTCAATAAATTCATCTTTTACTCCGCACACTTTAATCGGTTGCTGATACCCATTCTCGTTAGCAAATTCGGTAATGGCACTCCCTAACCCGCCAATAATAGTCCCATCTTCAACAGTGACTATCCCTTTATAGCTTTTAAAAATTGCATGTAATAAGTCAGTGTCCAAAGGTTTTAAAAAACCTATGTCGTAATGCGAAATCAGCTCCATATTTTCAGAGTTTAGAATTGCATCTTCTACATTATTTGCCATCGTTCCTATTGAAATGACAGCAACTTTAGACCCTTTTTTCAAACAAGTTCCTTTGCCGATTGTAATATTTTCAAAAGGTAATTTCCAATCCATAAGACGACCTCGACCACGAGGGTAACGAATCGCGATAGGAAAATCAAAACCTTTTTGCATCGTGTACATAATATTACGAAGGGCAATGGCATCCTTCGGTGCTGCAATAACCATATTAGGGATACAACGTAAATAGGCCAAATCAAAAACACCGTGGTGTGTTGGACCATCTTGTCCTACCAATCCGGCACGATCCAAACAAAAAATAACGGGTAACTTTTGTAAGGCTACATCATGTATGACCTGATCGTAAGCTCGTTGTAAAAATGTTGAATAAATATTACAGAAGGGAATTAGGCCTTGTGTGGCCATACCAGCAGCCATGGTTACAGCATGCTGTTCTGCAATACCTACATCAAAAGCACGATCTGGTATGACTTCCATCATATATTTTAAAGAGCTTCCTGTAGGCATCGCTGGAGTAATCGCCACAATCTTTTCATTGTTTTTTGCCAGCTCTACAATGGTTTCTCCAAAAACATCTTGAAATTTTGGCGGCAGCTTTATGTCTGATTTGGCAACAAGTTCACCTGTGGTTGCATTGAATTTGCCTGGTGCGTGGTATTTCACTTGATCCTTTTCAGCCTGTTTTAAGCCTTTGCCTTTTATGGTGATGACGTGTAAAAACTTTGGCCCTTGGACAGTCTTTAAGCGTTCAAGTTCTGAAATAAGCCTAGGTAAATCATGCCCATCAATTGGTCCTGAGTAGTCAAAATTTAAAGCTTCAAAAATATTATCCTGCTTTTGTGTCCCCTTTTTTACATTGGTTAAATATTGCTTTAAAGCACCGACACTTGGGTCAATGCCAATAGCATTATCATTAAGAATAATTAGAATATTGGTATCAGTGACGCCTGCATGGTTAAGACCTTCAAATGCTATTCCGCTTGCTATAGAAGCATCACCTATTACTGCGATATGTTGTCGGTTTTCACCTTTAAGTTTTGAAGCAATAGCCATACCCAATATGGCCGAAATTGAAGTTGACGAGTGGCCGACTCCAAAAGTGTCATATTCACTTTCACTGCGTTTAGGAAAACCACTGAGTCCACCAAGCTGTCTATTGGTGTCAAAATTATGTTTCCGACCAGTTAAAATTTTATGACCATAGGCTTGGTGGCCAACATCCCAAATTAACAAGTCATCTGGGGTGTTAAACACATAATGTAAGGCAATAGTTAATTCCACAACACCAAGACTCGCGCCTAAATGACCTTCTTTTGTGGCCACAATGTTGATAATAAACTCTCGTAATTCTTTGGCAAGTCGAGGTAAGTCATTTGGACTTAACTGTCTTAAATCCTTAGGGATATTTATATGTTGAAGTAACAGTTTTTTCACGTTGTAAAAGTACAAGATTAATTGGGTATTATGAACGAACAAATGAACTGTACCAAATATGATTCAACTATTAAAGATGTTAAATAAAGGATTGAATAAATTTTTATACATTCGACAAATTCAAAATTTTTGTCTAAAAAGATAGGATTAGTAATTAAATTAGACGAATTAAAAAAAACATGTGTTCTCTATGAATAATTTTAAATTTAAGATGGTATTAATTACGTTGTTATCGTCTTTCTATTGTATTGGTCAAAAACCGATCGAAGAATCTAAATTTGCAAAGGTTGTTACAGATTATTTGGAAACGAATATTCAAAACTATAACTATAAAGCTGAAGATATTCAAAGTTTATATATAACCAATGAATTTTATTCTAAAGGCTCTGGTATAAATTATTTATACCTTAATCAGGCTTACAATGGGATTTTAATATATAACGCTGTTTCTACTATTGCTATTAAAGATGATAAAGTCATTCACTTCTCAAATAGATTTTTAAGTAATATTTTTCAAAAGGCATTAACATCAAATACAAATATTACAGCAATCAGTGCCATAAATAAAGTTGCTTCTGAGCTTGGAATTGGACAGGTTAGTGACCTAATAATCCTAGAAGATACAACGCATAAAAAGCTTTTTTCTACCGGAAATATTTCAGTAAGAGAAATCCCAGTTAAAAAAGTATATTATAATGATAACGGTCTTTTAAGATTATCATGGGACATTACAATCTATACTTTAGATGGCATACACTGGTGGAATGTTAGGATAGATGCAAACACTTCAGACATTTTAGATATTAAAGATTACATACTCAATTGTAGTTTTGAAAAAGGTACTAATAGTGAAAATTCTTCACATAGCGATTATGATCATTTAAATGGAAAAGAAAACAATCTATTCTTTGGCGATGGTGCAGCTTATAATGTTTTTACTCTTCCAATAGAAAGCCCTAATCATGGAGAGAGGGAAATAGTGTCTAATCCAGCAAGTACTGTTGCTTCTCCTTTTGGATGGCACGATACAAACGGATCTAATGGGCCAGAGTTTACAATTACAAGAGGGAACAATGTTTGGGCCCAAGAGGATTCTGATGGCAACAACGGTATAGGTTTTTCGCCAGATGGAACTGCTGCCTTAAACTTTAATTTTCCGTTAGAAATCGATCAAGAGCCTTCAGCATATCAAAGTGCCGCCATAACTAATTTATTTTATATTAATAACATGATGCACGATATATGGTATCATCATGGTTTTGATGAAGAAAGTGGAAATTTTCAAGAGAACAATTACGGAAATGGGGGGCTTGGCAGTGATTTTGTTTTTGCAGACGCACAAGATGGTAGTGGTCTAAATAATGCAACTTTTGGAACTCCACCCGAAGGTAATAATCCTGTAATGACAATGTTTCTTTGGTCAGGTCCTCCAGGTGAGCGCCTTATTATAAATAACAGTTCTGTTGCTGGAAATTACATTGGTGTAGAAGCACAATTTGGACCCGAGCTAACGACTAACCCAATAACCGCTGATTTAGTTATCGTAGAAGATGCAGCAGTCGATGGGGATAGTGCTGATGCTTGTGACTCGATTGTGAATGCTACTGAAATATCAGGAAATATAGCTGTAATTAATAGAGGTTCTTGTGAGTTTGGGTTTAAAGTTTTGAGTGCTGAAAATGCTGGGGCGATTGCCGTTATTGTAATAAATAATGTTGGTGGTGAGCCATTTAGTATGGCACCAGGCTCTGATGGGGAAAATGTTTCCATTCCTTCTATTATGATTTCTCAGGCAGATGGAGAGGATATTGTTAGAGCAATAGAAAAAGGAGGTCAAAATGTAAGCGCATCCCTAGTTAATGACGGGACAGGTCCGTTTGAAATTGATAGTGATTTTGACAATGGGATAATAGCACATGAATACGGTCATGGCATATCTACAAGACTAACAGGAGGATCCAATAATTCAGGATGCTTGCAAAATGACGAGCAGATGGGCGAAGGATGGTCCGACTGGTTTGGGTTGATGGTGACAATGAATGCCTTTGATATATCTACTGAAGGAAGAGGAATTGGAACATATTCGGCAAATCAAAACAGCGATGGTCCAGGAATTAGACCAGCACGATATAGTACCGACTTTGCTGTTAATCCATTTACTTATGCTGACACCAACAATGAAAGTTTAAGTCAACCTCATGGCGTTGGTTTTGTATGGGCAACAACACTTTGGGATTTGACGTGGGCATATATAGATAAATACGGTTTTGATTCAGATCTATATGAAGGTAATGGAGGCAATAATAAGGTGATGAAAATTGTCATAGAGGCTCTAAAGCTTCAGCCTTGTAGTCCAGGATTTGTAGATGGTAGAGACGCAATATTGGCAGCTGATATGATTATGACTGGTGGTGAAGATCAATGTATGATATGGGAAATATTTTCAAATCGAGGATTAGGGTTTAATGCTGACCAAGGTCTTAGTTCTAGTAGGACTGATCAAACTCAAGATTTTTCAATGCCTCCTCCAGATGATGCATCATTAGTTAATTGTACCACATTAAGTGATGTAGGTTTTGAATCTACATTTGCAAACATTTATCCAAATCCAACAAACGGAATTGTATACATTAAATTAAAAGAGCCATTAAATAATGTAACTTTAACTTTAGTTGACTTAAATGGAAGAGAAATTTTTAAATCAAAACAAGATATGGGTGTTAACACTGAGATTAGTCTACAATCTTTGCAAGATGGAGTTTATATTTTAAAGATTGAAAGCGGTACCATTGAATTTAATACCAAAATTGTAAAACATTAAGAATATTAATAAGTTGATCCCATTCGACGACAGCTATTTTATGAAAAAAGCCCTTCAAGAAGCAGAACTTGCTTTTGAAAAAGGTGAAATTCCGATAGGTGCCGTTATTGTTGTTAACGATAAGATTATTGCCAGGTCCCATAATTTAACAGAACTCCTTAATGATGTAACAGCTCATGCAGAAATGCAAGCCATAACAGCAGCCGCTAATTTTATTGGAGGAAAATATTTACACAATTGTACGCTGTATGTCACTTTAGAACCATGTCAAATGTGTGCAGGAGCACTATTTTGGAGCCAGATTTCTAAAATTGTTTACGCCGCAAGGGATGAGCATCGAGGGTATAAAACTAAAGGGACTCAGTTACACCCTAAAACGAAGGTCATTGGGGGTATTTTAGAAAACGAAGCTTCACAACTGTTAAAGCGATTTTTTGTTGAAAAGCGAAATCTAAATTAGTGCAAAAAAAAACGCCCAACCAGTGGTTGAGCGTTGAAACCTTTGTAAAATATATACTTACAATACCTGCACATTTGCAGCTACCATACCTTTTCTACCTTCTTCTTCTGTGTACTCTACTTGATCTCCTTCACGTAATTCTACACCATTAAGGTTTGATACGTGCACAAAGATGTCTTTTCCTGTTTCTTCGTTGGTAATGAATCCAAATCCTTTTGAATCATTAAAAAATTTAACTGTTCCAGTCATTATAAAATAAATAAAAATTAAAAAAACAAAGGTAAAATAAAATTAATGAACAGTGTTAAGAAATTGTTTTTTTTCAAAAGATTGATAATCAATAGGTTTTATTTTCTTGGTTTTTTTTCATTTTATCAAGATTTTCTTGTGTTAACATATAGTCCTTAACATTCTTTCCCTTCCAGCGATAATAAATGAAAAGTGGAAAAACAAATAAAAATAGACCAATAACCCCGAAACCTATGAGCTTTTCAGAATATGAAACTTCAAGAATAAAACCACTGATTATGCTTGCAAAAGAAGCAATAAAGCCTATAAACGTTAGGGTTTTTATTAGTTTCATTTTCTTTGTTTAAAGTGTTTTTGTTTACGAAGTAAAATTAATTAATTCCTTGCGGTAAGCTGTCAATAATTTAGATTTGGACACAAAACCATGGTATTTATTGTCCTTAATAACGGGTAAATTCCATGCCCCTGAGTCTTGAAATTTTTGCATCACCTTCTCCATAGAATCCTTATCATAGAATATGTATTCAGGGGGTTTGTGCATAAAAGTCTCTACTGTTGTTGATTCATATAACGATTGATCGAACATTACGCTTCTAATGTCATCTAGTAAAATAATACCAATGAAAGTACCATCTTCTTCAGTCACCGGAAACAGATTTCTGCTCGATTTTGAAACACCATCCCTGAGCATTTCTCCTAAGGACTGGTCAGGATGTAAAGCGATAAAATCATTTTCAATCACGGAGTCTAACCGCATCAATGTCAATACACTTTTATCCTTATCTTGGGTAATCAATTCCCCTTTTTCAAGCAATTCTTTGGTATAGATGGTATGGTCTAAGCCATTTTTATTAATCATAAATGAAATTGAAGCCGTAATCATTAATGGAACAAATAGTTGATAACCGCCAGTTATTTCAGCAATAAGAAATATAGCCGTGAGTGGGGCATGAAGCACACCAGCAATCAAACCAGCCATGCCGATTAAGGTGAAATTAGCTTCAGACACCTGAAAATTAAGTCCAAGATTATTAATACACTTTGCAATAACATTTCCTAAAGAGCTTCCCATAACCATCGTTGGGATAATTATACCCCCTGTCCCGCCAGCAGCAAAAGTAGTGGTCATGGCAATGGCCTTAAAGATAGTTATCCCAAAAAGCAGTGCAATCACTACCCAGATATTATCGGTGTAGGCATCAAAAGGAGTTTTTCCTAGAGCCTTTAAATCATTACCTAACATTAAATCGTTTATAAATCCAAGGCCTTCACCATATAGGGGAGGAATAAAATAGAGCATAAGTCCTATAGCCAGCCCTCCAATAATAAGTTTATGTTTTGAGGATTTTAATCGATTGAATATTGAAGTCACACCAAAGTATATTTTGGAGAAAAATATAGAGGCAAAACCTGTAAAAACGCCAAGAACAATAAAGAATACTGTGTCGCTTATTTCAAACTTATTATAAACATTAAAATTGAAAAGAACTTCATCCCCAAGAAAAAAATATGAGGTCAACACAGAAGATACAGAAGCTATTAGTAGGGGCAATAAAGAGGCGAAGGTGAGGTCTAAGCTAAAAATTTCTATTGCAAAAATTATAGCCGCAATAGGGGATTTAAAAATTGAAGCTATAGCACCTGCCGCTGCACAGCCTATTAAAAGACTTCTTGTTTTTCTATCGATATGAAGTAATCGTCCAAGGTTTGAGCTCACAGCAGAAGCAGAAGCAATTGCAGGACCTAAGAGACCAACAGACCCACCAAAACCAACCGTTAGTGGAGCAGTAATAAGAGGGAGCACCATATTACGACGATGTATTAGCCCATCTTTTTTAGAAAGTGCATAAAGTATAGATGGAATGGCATGTTTGCTTGGCTTTTTGGAAACATACTTTACAAAAAGATAAACCAACCAAAGCCCAAAAATGGGCAAAATAAAGTATAGCGATTTATTTGTAAAGCTTAAGCCACTCTCCAAAATTGACTCGATACCGAAGGTGATATTCTTTAAAGTAACAGAAACAACCCCAGCTAATAAACCAATAACAATACTTAGTAAATACAGGAAGTTTTTTTCAGAAATATGCTTATACCTCCAAATGAGTAATTGTTTAAAAAATGCTGATTTAGTTGGCATATTATAGACCTGTTTGGTTTTTTGTGGTTAAGCTTGTTGAAGTCAAAACCAGACAGGTCTTAAAGTTAAGATTTTAAATCAAGTTTTAAGCTGAGTTCAGTGAGTTGTTCTTTATCTATTGGAGCTGGTGCATCAATCATTACATCTCTTCCTGAATTGTTTTTTGGAAAAGCAATAAAATCTCGAATCGTTTCTTGTCCACCCAAAATTGCAACCAGTCTATCTAAACCAAATGCGATTCCCCCATGTGGTGGAGCTCCATATTCAAAAGCATCCATTAAAAATCCAAATTGAGCTCTGGCTTCTTCCTCAGAAAACCCTAAGTGTTTGAGCATAATAGCTTGTATAGCCTTGTCGTGAATTCTGATAGAACCTCCACCAATTTCATTGCCGTTTAACACCAAATCGTAGGCATTGGCTTTAACTTCCCCAGGCTTACTGTCTAATAATTCTAGCTGACCAGGTTTTGGTGATGTAAATGGGTGGTGCATGGCATGGTAGCGTTCTGTAGCCTCGTCCCATTCTAATAATGGAAAATCCATGACCCAAAGCGGAGCAAACTCGTCTGCTTTTCTCAATCCTAATCGTTCGGCCATTTCCATACGTAAGGCACTTAATTGTGCTCTTACCTTATCGGTTTTTCCAGATAATACACAAATTAAATCGCCAGGTTTTGCACCTGTCACATCAGCCCATTTTGCCAAGTCGTCTTGGTCATAAAATTTATCGACTGAAGATTTATAAGTACCATCGTCATTACAACGGCAATAGACCATTCCTAAAGCACCAACTTGAGGGCGTTTTACCCAATCAATGAGCTTGTCAATGTCTTTTCTTGTATAGCTATTTCCTCCTGGTACAGCTATGCCAACTACCAATTCGGCGGAATTGAACACATTAAAATCTTTATGCTGAGCAACCTCATTTAGCTCACCGAACTCCATTCCAAAACGAATGTCTGGTTTGTCATTGCCGTATAAACGCATAGCATCATCGTAGAGTAGTCGAGGAAATTTCTCAACCTCTACACCTTTAATCTCTTTTAGTAAATGACGAGTTAAACCTTCAAAAGTGTTAAGAATATCTTCTTGTTCAACAAAGGCCATTTCACAATCTATCTGAGTGAATTCTGGCTGACGGTCAGCACGTAAATCCTCATCCCTAAAACATTTTACAATCTGAAAATACTTATCCATACCACCAACCATAAGTAGCTGCTTAAAGGTCTGAGGAGATTGGGGGAGCGCATAGAATTGACCCTCGTTCATTCGAGAAGGCACAACAAAGTCTCTAGCACCTTCAGGAGTTGACTTTATTAAATATGGGGTTTCAACCTCTACGAATCCATCACTAGACAGATAATTTCGAACAGCCTGAGTTACCTTATGTCTAAAAACGAGATTGTTCTTGACAGGGTTGCGACGAATGTCTAAGTAACGATATTTCATACGTAAATCATCACCACCATCTGTTTTATCCTCTATAGTGAAAGGAGGTACCAACGCTTTATTCAAAATCATTAGTTCTGAAACTAATAGTTCAATATCACCAGTAGCGATATTTGGGTTTTTGGATGATCGCTCAACAACTTTCCCCTTAACTTGGATAACAAATTCTCGCCCTAATTTTTGAGCCTTATTAAATAGATCTTCTGAGGTTTGTTCTTCATCAAAATATAACTGAGTAATGCCGTAACGATCTCTTAAATCCACATAGATCATAAAGCCCTTGTCTCTAACCCCTTGTACCCATCCAGAAAGTGTTACTTCTGTATTAACATTTTCGATGCTTAACTCTCCGCAAGTATGACTTCTATACATTATAAATTATTGACATTTAATAGTTGGCAAAATTAACATTTCTATAGAAATTAAAACCTATAATATTGGATATACTTTTATAATGAATGAAAAAGATAAGGTTATTAAATCGATGAATAAATCATTAAATTATTACTAAATATTAATAATTATTCAGATATTTGGGTGAATTAATCAATTAATAATAAAATAATGGAGAAAACATTACTTTCAAAATGGTGTTTGTATTTACTCTTTCTATTTCCTTTGGGTCTTTTGGCTCAGGAAGTTAAGGGTACAATTACAGACGAAGCAACTGGTATTCCGATAGCGGGTGCTACAGTATTAGAAAAAGGAACTTCAAATGGGACGACAACAAATTTCGATGGGGAATATTCACTTAATGTGAATTCTTTTCCAGCGGTATTGGTCGTTTCGTACCTTGGGTATGAAACCAAAGAAGTTTCTGTGAATTCTGCCTCTACTGTAAATGTACAAATGGCAGAATCTGCTACCGCATTGGATGAAATTGTTGTGACTGGTTTGGCCTCATCAACCAAGCGGTCTAATGCTGCTAACGCAGTGGCATCGGTTTCGGCAGAAGAACTAACTGGTGTGACAGTTCAATCTGGACTGGACGGCGCACTTTACGGAAAATTTAATGGTGCAGAAATTAAAGCAAACTCAGGGGCACCTGGTGGTGGTATTTCTATGCGACTTAGAGGTGTAACTTCTATTTTCGGAGATCAACAACCTTTATTTATAGTGGATGGGGTTTATGTTGACAATTCCTCAATTGGATTAGGTAATAATGTAGTAAGTCAAGCTGCAGGTGGAGGTAACGCATCGACAAATCAAGATGATGCCTCTAACCGTATTGCAGATATTGATCCAGCTGATATTGAAAATGTAGAAATACTTAAAGGAGCTTCTGCGGCGGCTATTTATGGTTCTAGAGCAGCTGGGGGTGTGGTTATTATAACTACAAAACGTGGTAAACTAGGAAAGCCACAAACTTCTTTTTCTCAAGTTTTTGGGTTTAGAAGCCCAACACAGTTATTAGGTTTAAGAGATTATACGCAAGCTCAAATTACAGCTTTAGGTGGTCCTAATAACCCGACACTAAGAGATTATGAAGCAGAGCTTTTTGATAATACGGTAGTGTCTTCCACTACACGCTTTTCAACATCAGGCGCTAATGAAAATTCCGATTACTTTTTTGGCGCTACACACAGAGATGAACCTGGATTAGTAGATAATACAGGATATAGAAAAAGTTCTGTTCGACTTAATATTGGACAACGATTCAATGATTGGCTAGATTTATATGTAACAACCAATTATATCAATTCTCAATCAGATAGAGGGTTTTTTAATAATGGTAATGCTAACAGAACAGTTGGTTATGCATTAGCGTTTACGTATCCATGGGAAGATTTGTCACCAGTTGATGGTGTTTATCCTCAAGGTGGTGCTGGATCAAATGTCCTAGAAACAGTTGCATTAACTACAAATAGGGAGGAAGTTAACCGATTTATAGGTAGTGCTAAAACTAATGTTAAGTTACTAACAAGAGATAACCAAAGGTTAAAATTAGTTTTAGAAGGTGGTTTTGATCAATATACTTTAAGAACCACAAGTATTTTCCCTAGCGGGTTGACTTATTTTAGAGATCCATCTTCTCTAGGAGGCGTATCTATTTCAGGAACTACAGTAAACACAAATTATAACCTTTCTGCCTTTTTGGTACACAACTTAGATTTAGATAATGGTTTATCGTTTACAACTCAAGTAGGTAGCTTCCTTCAAGACTTTGATAGAAATACGGTCATTACCATTGCAACCGGTTTAAATGGTTCCCAAACTAATTTGGGACAATCAACAAACGTTTCAACGCAGCAAACTATAAGACCACAAAGAGATAAAGGATTTTTTGCTCAAGAGGAAATCAATTATAATGATCAACTTATAGCAACTCTTGGTATTAGAGCGGACAAATCGACAAATAATGGTGATGCAAATGAATTTAATTATTATCCGAAAGCAAATTTAGCTGTGAATTTACATAAGTTTGATTTTTGGTCAGTCGATGAAATTAGTTCATTAAAACCTAGAATAGCCTATGGGGAAGCAGGACGTTTTCCAAATTTTAATGATCGATTCTCATTAATGAATGCACAATTTATTGGAGGAACATCAGGATTGAGTCCAGGTAACTTAAGAGGTAATCCTGATATTGGTCCAGAAAGACAGACGGAGTTAGAATTCGGTCTAGATATTGGTCTCTTAAACAATAGGTTTACTTTAGAAGCTTCTTTTTATAACAAGACCATTAAAGATTTATTAATCCAATCACAGTTTCCTACATCTTCTGGATTCACCACAGAAGTTGTTAATGGAGGAGAGCTTGAAAATAAAGGAGTTGAATTAGGTCTAAACGCTAACATTCTTCAAAAGGATGATTTTTCATGGAATGCAAGTTTTAAGTGGTGGAAAAATAAATCAGAAGTAACTAGCTTAGATGTGCCTTCATTTACAAATGGTGGGTTTGCAGCTTCTTTAGGAACTTTTTTAATCCAAGAAGGAAAAAGTGCAACACAAATTGTGGGAACATATAATCCTGCAGACTTTACGGCAGAAGAGATCGCTAGAAGAGACCCCGAAGGTGATGGTTTCTTTGTATATGGTAATGCAGAACCAGATTTCCAGATGTCTTGGTTTAATGAAATCAGCTACAAGGCTTTCGATTTTACATTTTTGTGGCATTGGAAAAAAGGAGGTGATAACATCAACTTAACTACTTTATTATATGATTTAGCTGGGACCACTTGGGATTATAATGATACTGGTTTAGATCCTAGTGGACAGTTGTCTAATGGAGATTATAGAGCAAGCCAGGCATTTGTAAACCCTGATCCAGTTATAGAGGATGCGGGCTATTTAAAATTAAGAGAAATTGGAGTGTTCTATACTCTACCTGATGGGTTGATTCCATATACTGAAAAAGTTAAGATAGGTCTTTCAGGGAGAAATCTAATAAACATTTTCGATTATAATAGTTATGATCCTGAAGTGTCAAATTTTGGAAATAATGTATTGGCTAACAATGTGGAGGTAACTCCATATCCAGTTTCTAAATTTGTTAATTTCCATTTAAATGTTAACTTCTAAAAGAAAAGAAATTATGAAAAAAGTTATAATAAAATCCGTCTTTGTTTTCGTAGCTCTTATTTTTTCGAGTTGCGAATTAGATGAAATTGAAAATCCCAATGCACCTACTGTAGGTAGTTTTGCAGAGGGTGCCAGTGCGGCAGACATCCAATTATTAGCTACAGGATTAGAAGCCGTAATGAGAAACGATTTAGCCTTCCATTATGATACAGTGAGTATATTAGGTAGGGAATATTACGACCTCACAGGCGTTGATCCTCGTTATACGGGTGAAATTCTTAAAGGTCCTTTAGATAATAATGGATTTTTAACTACTCGAGCTTATGCAGCTTGGTATAAAGTTGTTCAATCGGCTAATATTTTGATTGAAGCAGTTGAAAATTCTGTTGCTGGTTTCTCAGACCAGGATAAGAATGCTTATTATGGATACGCTAAAACTTTAAAGGCTTATGCGCTTTTAATGGTTGCAAACCGTCAATATACCAATGGAATTCGTTTGGATGTTGCCGATCCTGATAATCTGGGACCAAATGTGGGTTATGATGATGCACTAACTGGAATTATGAGTTTATTAAACGAAGCTAATACCGACTTGTCTAATGCGACGTCCGATTTTATTTCCGTTAGTGATGGTTTTGCTGGTTTTGATACAGCAGCAACTTTTGCTGAATTTAATAGAGCACTCGCAGCACGTGTGGCATTGTACCAAGGTAATAATGGTATGGCACTTACGTTGTTAAATGACTCTTTCTTTGATATTAGTGGTGATTTATACAATGGACCAGCACATATATTTGGACTCACAGGTAACGATATATCAAATGCTCAATTCCATGTTCCTTTACAATCAGGTCAAGAGTTTATGGTACATGATTCTTGGATTGCTGATGCTGAAGCTGGTGATACTCGTGTTGCAGAAAAAGCAATAGAACTTCCTGGCGGGACAATGTTTGATGGATTATCTGCAGACTATCAAATTGCAGTTTATGACAGCAATGTAGATCCTGTATATTTAATTAGAAATGAAGAGTTGATTTTAATCTATGCTGAGGCAAATATTGGAACTAACAATGCAGAAACTATAGTGGCAATAAATACAGTTAGAAATGCTGCTGGGCTACCAGATTATGTAGGTCCAATTGACAATGCGGGCTTATTAGCTGAAGTCTTAAATCAAAGACGTTACTCATTATTGGCTGAAGGTCACCGTTGGGTAGATCTAAGGAGATTAGGTCTTTTAAACGCATCCAATATTCCGTTAGATAGAGCAGGAGATAATGTTATAGATGCATTCCCTACTCCATTTACAGAGCAATTGAATTAGTAATAGCTCTTTTATAGATAAGTAGAAGCCCTAACAAAATTTGTTAGGGCTTTTTAATTTTTATGAAGCTGTTTCGAGAGTTTCTAATTTAGAGTCTTGAAGCTTCGTTTTAGAACGCAACCACATTTTCAACTTCATACTTAAGAAGAATAAAATAGGTACAATAACTAGGGTTAAAAAAGTAGCAATCAATAAACCATAGATTACTGTCCAAGCCAAAGGACCCCAAAATACGACGTTATCACCACCCATATAAATGTTAGGGTTGAATTCTGAGAATAACGTAAAGAAATTGATGTTTAAACCAATGGCTAAAGGAATTAACCCCAATATTGTTGTAATTGCTGTTAGTATTACTGGTCTTAAACGTGCCTTACCAGCTTTTACTATGCAGTGAAAAAGATCTTCAGTTGAAAGATACTCGTCGTTATCTAAACCTAATTCATTCTTCTTTCTGTCAATTATAAGTTGTGCATAATCTAAAAGGACCACACCGTTGTTTACTACAATTCCAGCAAGAGAAATAATACCTACCATGGTCATCATTATCACAAAGGCACTCCCTGTAATAACGATACCACCGAACACACCAATTAAACTCAATAAAATAGCGAGCATGATGATGGTTGGTTTTGAAATGGAATTAAATTGGAATATCAATATGAAGAATATCAATCCTAAGCCTGTAAAAAATGCTCCCATTAAAAATGCCATTTGTTTGTTCTGTTCTTCAATTTGGCCTGTATAATCTATTTTTATATCGGACGGTAGCCCTTCAAAACTTTTCATTTCATTTTGAATTTGAGTAACTATCGCTCCTGCATCTGTGTAGCCGGGAGCTAATGCAGAATATACCGTTACCACACGTTTAGTGTCCTTGTGCTTAATAGCGCTAAATCCTGAATTGTTTTTCTGACTGGCTACTGCAGACAAAGGAATTTCCTTTATCTGACCTGTGTTGTCCCTAAAGGTGATGTTTTGGTTAAACAATGCGCTTGTGTTATACCTTAGGTCTTCATCAAACCTTACATAAATATCAAAGTCGTCGCCATCTTCTTTATAAATACCTGCCTTAGACCCAAAAATTGAATTTCGTAATTGATCCCCGATTTGTTTAGCAGAAACACCTAGTTCACCAGCTTTTTCTCTATCAATTTCCACTTGCATCGTTGGTTTATCCTTATTCACATCAATTTTAAGCTCATCAATACCTGCAATATTTCTGGAGTTGATAAAATTACGCATCTGCTCAGCTGTTGCGATGAGTTCGTTGTAATCCTTACCTTCAATTTCGATATTTATTGGTGCACCAGCGGGTGGTCCGTCTGCATTTTTTTCAACAGAAATTAGCACACCTGGATAAATCCCAACTAAAGCTTCCTGTACTTTTTGGCGTAGTAACTCACTGTCTTCACCACGACGGTATTTAAATTCGCGCATTGAGGCCGTGATTTTTGCTTTGTGAGGCATCTCAGCTGCTGAGCCAGCATCAGTTTGTGGATTTCCGGCACCTTCCCCAACTTGGGACACTGCACTTTCAACTAAAAAGTTCCGACCATCATCCATATACTGATCTTGGTTGATGACGTCATAAACCCGCTCTTCAATCTGCTTGGTAATAGCATTGGTTTTTTCAATGGCCGTACCTTCAGGGTATTCTATGTAAACAATAATCTGATTGGGTTTGTTGTCTGGGAAAAATTCAATTTTTGTACGTTGCTGGCTTACTGAAATTCCGAAAGCCATAAACGCAGCAATTAAAAGAAAAAACACTCCTGCTGTTAGAAAGTACGGGCGCCTTTTTGAAAGCGCACCAGTTAACATCCGCTCGTACCAATTTTCAAGTTTTACCAAAGATTTATTCTGAAAATTATTGGCCCACTTTCTAATGAAAAATCGATAGGCCCATAACATAATGGCTGTAAAAACCATAACCGTACCTAAGCCTCGATAAGCGCCACCAAAAATGAGCATCAACAAACCAATACTTGCAACGATAATAGTAGTCCTTATAATTTGTTTTAAGGGCATATCCTTGTCTTCAATCCTCATAAATCGGGATACCAAAACTGAATTAAAGAAAATTGCAACAAATAAAGAAGAACCTAAAACTACAGAAAGTGTAATAGGGAGTATCTTCATAAATTCACCCATAATACCTGGCCAAAATGCCAATGGCACAAAAGCAGCAACTGTCGTCATTGTTGATATTATAATAGGAAATGCAATTTCCCCAATTCCTCTTTTTGCAGCTTCTATCCTTTTCATTCCTTCATCTTCCATCAGTCGGTAAACGTTTTCTACAACCACAATTCCGTTGTCTACTAACATTCCTAGTCCCATAACTAACCCGAAAAGCACCATGGTATTTAAGCTATAGCCAATAATGTTTAAAATCATAAGAGACATAAACATGGACATGGGTATGGCAAATCCAACAAAAAGCGCATTCTTAAAACCTAAGAAGAACATTAATACCGTAACGACGAGAATAACACCAAAGATGATGTTGTTGACCAGGTCATCTACTTGTCCTATAGTAACAGAAGATTGATCATTGGTAATTGAAACTTCCAAATCTTGTGGAAATTCACTTTCAATGGCCTCTTGTACAATCCCCTGAATTTTCTCAGCAGCAGCCACCATGTTTTTCCCGGCACGCTTCTTTACATCGAGCATTACAACGGGCTTTCCAGATTTTCTAGCAAACGTAGTTTTATCTTCTTCATGGAAAGAAACATCGGCAACATCCTTTAAGTAAATTGCATTTCCGTTTTCGGATTTTACAACGAAGTTTTCGAGCTCGGAAGGTTTTTCAATTTCTCCAATGACCCTAATGGTCCTTCTTTGTCCGCTAGCTTTAATGTTTCCTGCAGATTGGGTTAAATTTCCTTGACTGATTGCTCCTAAAATATCATTAAAGGTTACTTTGGCAGCCATCATTTTATAGATGTCCACTTCCACTTCAACTTCTTTATCTTGGGCACCACGGATATCTGCTTTTTTTATTTCTGGTAAATCTTCTATTTCATCTTGAAGATATTCAGCGTACTCTTTTAGTTTTTCAACAGGGTAATCTCCAGAGATATTTATGTTTAGGATTGGCATTTCCTCAGACAAGCTTAACTCAAACACATCTGGTTCTACTTTTGCACCATTAAACGTTGGCCAATCCTCTCCAGAAGTTTCAGAGTCAATTTCATCCTTCACTTTTTGTTTTGCTTGTTCTACAGTAATATTTTCATCAAACTCAACAATCAGCATAGAATAATCCTCTTGGGATGTCGATGTAATTTCTACGACATTACTAACCGTTTTTAGTTGGTCTTCTAAAGGATCGGTCACAAGCTTTTCAATATCTTCGGCAGTATTACCAGGAAACACAGTGCTTACATAAATCTTCGTTTCATTTACCTCCGGGAAATTTTCTCGGGGCATGCTAAAGAAAGCTGAAACACCCAAAAAGAAGAATACAGCAATGAGAACATACATTGTGGTTTTGTTGTTGATTGCCCACGATGATAAGCCAAATTCCTTTTCGGTATTTTTTTTGTTTTTAGTCATTTGTCTATAGTTTTAGACGTTAGTTAGAAGTCGTTAGTCTTGAGTTTTTAGACGTTAGACTTGTTTAAGTATTTTTGAAGACCAGATGTCATTTTAGATAATTCCTCTAATTTTTGTCGGTTATTTTGGTCAATTTCTTCACTAATGTAATTGAGTCTTTTTGCAATAGTTGAGCAAACCACACACTCTTTTATTGAGCCTTTGGAAATGTTCAGAAATCTATTGAATTGTGAATTTGTATCTCCAGAACCTTCAGCAATATTCAAAGCAATTGAAACAGAGGCTCTTTGGAATTGTGAACTTAATCCAAACATTTCTTTCTTCGGAAAATTGTTTGTAGTTCTATAGGTGCTATCTACGAAATCTAAGGCGCTTTGATAAACTTTTAAATCTTCAAAACTGAATTTAATGTCTTTCATATCTGTAATTTTTTAGTTTCTAACGACTCTCTACTAATGACTCTCTACTAATGACTCTCATCTATTTTCAAAACTTCGACTGACTGTCCATCACGTACACTTCTCGCTCCTTCTTTAATAATTTCAGCACCCTCTTCAAGACCACTTAAAATTTCGATGACATCTCCTTGTTGGCGACCAGTCTCAACAATCACACGAGTTGCTTTTCCAATGCCATCAGACCCTTTATTACTGACCACATATACATATTGCTCCCCTTCTGCATTTTCTGAAATGACACTTTGTGGAATTAGCAAAGCGTTTTCGTTGGTGTAGTCATTAATTTTTAGCCGAGCTGTGAGGTTTGGCTTTATAGTTTTGTTGTTATTAGGAATTCCAATTTCAACCTTGAAAGTTCGGTTTGCAGGATTTATAAAATCACTGGTCTGACGTATCTTGGCATCTATAGTTTCTCCTAATACAGGAAGGTTTACTCTAACGCTTTTCCCTGTTACGACATCTGACACATAGCGTTCAGGGACGTCGGTCTCTATATACATATTGTCTAAGTTTACAATACGCATCAGAGGCGATTGCCCAGCAGCAACAACATTTCCTTGCTCTGTTATTACATCGTCAATAGTACCAGCAAAAGGGGCATTGACCCTAGTCTTAGCAATTTGTTGTTTTAATTGGTTTACGGCTTCTTGTTGTGATTCGTAAGTAGATTTAGCTTGTAAATATTGAATTTCACTACCAATATTTTGATCCCAAAGTCGTTTTTGACGTTCAAAAGTCGTTTTTGCCAACTCTGCCTGAATCTGTAATTGTGCAACTTGTTGACTCAATCCGCCATCATCAATTTTAGCCAATAACTGTCCTTTACTTACTTTCTGACCCTCCTTTACATAGACATTGGTTAATATGCCGTTATACTCTGGTGTAATGGTCAATAAATTTTTTGTAGTTACGCTCCCTTGCAATTCTATAACGTGATTAAAAACTTCAGGACTGACCTTAAATGTAGTGATTAATGGTGCATTTTTAATGGTATCCATTGTTTTGATCTTATCATCTAAAAGCTTTATTTGATCATTGAGTGACTGTTGCTCGCTAACAAGAGCACCTCTTTTTTCTCTAAGTGTTTTAAGGTCCCCTGTTTCGAGAACACTTTCTATAGAATTTTTTTTATTTCCTGAACAGGAAACAAGAATTAATGTGGTTATGAGTATTAGACTTAACTGTTTCATTGTCTTTAAGTTTGTTGCGGGTTAATTATTGTTTGGTAGATTTAATGCTGTTTCTAATTCAGTTTTGGTATTGATAACATTGAGCATTGCCTCTAGGTAAGCGTTTTGTGCGGAGTACAATTGGTTTTGCGCTTGTCTCAACTCAAAACTCGAAGCAATACCTTCAAAGAATTTGGTTTGATTTTTAGCTTCAATACGTTCAGCAAGTTGCAGGTTGTCTTTCTTTATGTTATAATCTTCTATGGCAAATTGGTAATTGCTCTTGGCAGTTTCAATTTGAAGATTAATTTGCTGTTCTAATTCTGTAAGATTTTCTTCAGCGATATCTAAATTGATTTCAGCACGTTGTGTTTTTGCTTTTCTTCCAAACGAACTAAATATGGGGATGTTTAAGTTTAGTCCGAAGGATGAAAACCCAGACCAATTCTGGTCACTATCAAAAAACGTAAAGTCATCACTAAATCCTAAATACCCGCCATTTAAGTAACCCGTAAGTCGCGGTAGTGCTTTACTTTTTTCGAGCTTAACCATGAGTTCTTTTGAGCGAACATCGTTCTGTGCTATCTTAAAATCTATAGTGTTTTCAACTGAGGAATCTTCTGTTAATAATGCCAATGACACGTTTTTGGCAGCAAGGTTCTCTAAGGAATCCGTTAAGGAAATATCTGTATTGATATTTATTCCAAGGGTAATGTTAAGAAGCTGTTGGCTTATGTTTTTAAGTCTTGTGGCATTTTTTAATGCACTCTCTATTTCAGCCAGTGTAATACGCAATTGTTCTACACTTTCTTCTTCTTCAAGGCCATTTTCATAGATTTTTTGGGTCTCATCTAAGTTTTCGGCAAGAATGGTTTTATTTTTTTCAAGAATTGCTTCACTTTCTTGAGAGATGAGTACGTTGCCATATGCATTGATGACCATTTTTCGGACTTCGAGGTCTGTTTTTTCTTTAGCATTTTTCGAAATTTCTAAAAATACTTTTGAGGCTTGAAGCCCCACCAAATAAGAACCATCAAAGATCAATTGATTTAGGGTCGCTGTAGCGTTGACATTCTGTTTTGTACCAAATACAACTTCTGCAAACTCCCCTTCTTGTCCACCAAAAAATTCTGCAGGAACCAAAGACACTTGTTGTTTTAAATTATTCTGATAACTGGCACTAGCATCAATTTGTGGTAAACCTGTGGCAATAGTCTCCCATTGTTGCTCTTTTGCGGCTTCAATATCGCGCTGAGCATTTTTTGAAGTTCTGTTGTTTTCTAATGCAAAAGCTATGGCTTCTTCCAATGTAAAACTATTGGGGACTTCTTGAGTAAAACTAATAACTGGGACAAGAAATATTAGTAGGGTTATGAGTGGTTTTCTCATGATTTATGATTGATTTTTCTTAATAAATTGGTTTAAAATAGTTAAGCCCTTATCTGTAACAATGGCTCGTAAGTGGTACTCTAAATAGCTTTCCATTAAATATTCCATATTAAACTGTTCCTGAGGGAAAATAGAATCATCTTTAATACCTGTCATACCATTAAAATACATCCGGGAGATAAAATCAATGTCGATATCTTTTCTAAATAATTGCGTGTCCACACCTTTTTGTAAACTTTCTCCAACAGATTCATGCATTTTTTCAAACTGCTTTAAACGCAATGTTTCAAAAATCTGAGGGTAGTATTTTTTAAGCTGATGCTGAGGAGATGTCTTTTCATTCTTAAGGTGTTGCATCACAAACATCTTTATGGCATATAATTCCTCAATAGGGTTGTTAGATGTTTCGCAGATACAATCAATACCATCACAAATGGTCTCAAAAAGTGTAAATGTTACAGTTTCAACTAACTTGGTTTTATTCGGGAAGTGAACGTAAATTGTTTTTTTCGATATGCCCATTTCATTGGCAATATCGTCCATGGTAACACTCTTAAAACCAAGGTTTAAGAATAAGTCAACCGATTTATGTATAATTTTATCTTTCATGTAAGAGTGCAAATATAGGTTAGGAAACTTTAAAAACGAAAAAAGTTTCCAAAGTTTTAATGATTATTTAACATTGTTAACCTTAGTTTCAATTAGAAATAAATAGCTATGATTAGAAAGGCAATTCCATTATTTTTGCTTTATGGAGTATATTGAAAAGTATCAACTGGCCTTTACATCTTATCTCGAAAAATTCACAGTTAATAAAGAGCCGAGAACCTTATATGAACCCATAAACTATATTCTTCAATTAGGAGGAAAGCGTTTACGTCCAGTATTAACCTTAATGACTTCCGAAATCTTTGGGTCAGACTATAACAAGGCCCTAGATGCTGCACTCTCAGTTGAAGTATTTCATAATTTTTCATTAATCCATGATGATATTATGGACGATGCTCCTCTACGTCGCGGTCAACAAACCGTACACGAAAAATGGGATTTGAACACGGGTATTCTATCGGGTGACGCCATGCTGATCTTGGCTTACAAATTGTTTGAAAACTACAATTCTGAAACGTTTAGGGCTTTAGCAAAACTGTTCAGTAAAACCGCTTTAGAAGTTTGTGAGGGGCAACAATATGATATCGATTTTGAAACACAAAACAATGTTACCATCTCCGAATATTTAAAAATGATTGAATACAAAACCGCAGTTTTGGTTGGTGCTGCCATGAAAATGGGGGCGATTGTAGCTAAGGCGTCGGATAAAGATCAAGAATCTATTTACGATTTTGGCCGCTATTTGGGTATCGCTTTTCAGTTACAAGATGATTACTTGGATGCTTTTGGTAAACCAGAAACCTTTGGTAAGCAAGTTGGTGGGGACATCATTGAGAATAAAAAAACCTATTTGTACTTAAAAACGATGGAGTTAGGCTCTATAAAGGAACAAGAAGAATTAATTCATGTTACAGCAGACGAGAAAATATCCTCCGAAGAAAAAGTAAAGAGGGTTAAGGCATTATATGTTAATTCGGGGGCAGAAAAAGCAACATTAAATGCGGTTACAGATTATACAAAAAAAGCATTTACAGTTCTTGAGACACTCCATATAGATCAGTCCAAAAAAGAATTACTGAAACGATTTGGAAATGAATTGATGACCAGAACCATTTAATGACACTGCCAGAAAATTTTGAATCCTTAATTAAGGAAGCTACTGAATTAAAGCTATACAAAAGGTTGATTGTACAGCTCAATAAGGACTTGTTGTATGCCAATGTCGATCTAGAATTTAATAAAGCCACACTCCCCTTGAGTTTAAAACTGACCTTGCAAGAAGAAGTCTTTCATCTTATTCAGAATAAATTCGCAGATTATTTGAATCTACTTTACATCGTAGATGTTTCAGAAGCTAAGGTTAGGAATTTAGACGGAATAGATACTTTAAAACTCTCGGAAGACGTTACTTTTCTCATCTTGCAACGTGAGTGGCAAAAAGTGTGGTTTAAAAATCATTATTCTTAGGGGAATCAGTAGTTGAGACTTTCAAAATATGGTGACTGAGCTTGTCGAAGTCAGAACCAAAACCTCACAAAAGGCATCCACGCATTATTGTAAATACTCTTATCTGAGTCATACAAAATATCATAGCGCACACCAATAGTTACATTGTAGGTGCTATAACCAATGCCCATAAATAATGCCGGGTACCAATAAGAATCTTCTCCTGTCGCTGAAAAAAAGCCTTCTTCATAATCTCGATTTACATAAAGTTCTTCAAATTCTGCAGACACTTGTAATTCTGGAATCGGGTTAACCAAAGTGATTAAGCTTCCTCCAAAAACAGTAGATGAGAAGACATTTTTTTGTCTGCTATAGCTGGCATTAAGACCTATGCCCGTTGCAACAGTCGGATTAAACCTGTAAAGCGCACTTGGTGCTAATGTGCCGCTAAAAAAGCCATCCCCAAAACCAAGACCGATACCTCCTCCAAACTGTACATTGTTCCAAAAGGTAGTTCTGTTTTGCGAAAAAGAGCATTGGTTTGAACATAAATATAGCAACAAGCATAAAAGGAGTAGGTGGGGTGGTTTGGATTTCAGAATTTCCATGCTAAAATTTTGAACTTGCAGTTGTTATAAATATAATAAAATGGATACTGTTTTTTTCAAAAGTTGTACTTTTGTTTAAAATTTACTGAAACGTAAACGTCTTACAGACAACAATGGATAAATTTTCCTTTTTAAACGCAGCGCATACTGCATACTTCGCTGAATTATACGACCAATATTTAGAAAACCCTGATAGTGTTGAACCTAGTTGGAGAGCCTTCTTTCAAGGCTACGATTTTGGCTCAGAAAATTATGGTCTAGATGGTGAGATCATAGAGGGTGTTAGCACACAGATTCCTGAACATGTTCAAAAGGAATTTCAGGTGGTTAAACTTATTGAAGGCTATAGAAACAGAGGGCATTTATTTACAAAAACTAACCCTGTAAGAGCACGAAGAAAGTATGCCCCGACATTGGCTATAGAAAATTTTGGGCTGTCCGAAAGTGATTTGGACACTACTTTTTCTGCTGGTGAGATTCTTGGGTTGAGTTCTATGACCCTTAGAAATATCATCAAACATTTAGAAAGTATTTATTGCGATTCTATTGGGATAGAATATATGTATATCCGTAAGCCCGAAGAAATTCAATGGATACAAAATAAGCTGAACATTAATGATAACCAGCCTAAGTTTTCAAACGAAGAAAAGAAGACCATTTTAAAAAAGCTTAACGAGGCAGTGTCTTTTGAGAACTTCCTTCATACCAAATATGTCGGTCAAAAACGGTTTTCCCTCGAAGGGAATGAATCGCTCATTCCGGCACTAGATGCTATGATTGAAAAAGCAGCTGATTATGGTGTCAAAGAGTTTGTAATGGGGATGGCACATAGAGGCCGTTTGAGTACCTTGACCAATATTTTTGGAAAATCGGCCAAAGACATTTTTAGTGAATTTGACGGTAAAGATTATGAAGAAGAGGTTTTTGATGGTGATGTAAAGTACCATTTAGGATGGACTAGTGATCGAGAAACCAACTCTGGCAAAAGAATAAATTTAAGTATTGCACCAAACCCTTCACATTTAGAGACTGTTGGTGCAGTCGTAGAAGGGATTACTAGGGCAAAGCAAGAAAAGAAAGAGATTGAAGATGCCTCGCAGGTGTTGCCAATTGTAGTTCATGGAGATGCAGCCATTGCCGGACAAGGTTTAGTATATGAGGTTGTACAAATGGCTCAGCTAGATGGTTATAAAACCAATGGTACGGTTCATATAGTGGTCAATAACCAAATTGGTTTTACCACAAATTACTTAGACGGAAGGTCTAGTACTTACTGTACCGACGTTGGTAAAGTAACGTTGTCTCCTGTACTTCATGTTAACGCTGATGATGCAGAAGCAGTAGTACACGCCATTTTATTTGCATTAGACTTTAGGATGGAGTTTAAAAGAGATGTCTTTATTGACTTATTGGGTTATAGAAAATATGGACATAACGAAGGTGACGAACCAAAGTTTACACAACCCTTGTTATATAAGGCTATTTCTAAGCATAGTAATCCAAGGGATATTTATGCCGAAAAATTGTTGTCTGAAAATGTGATTGATAAAGATCACGTTAAAAAGATTGAAAAAGAATATAAAGATAAGCTCGAAGAAAATCTAGAAGACTCTAGAAAAGAAGATAAAACAGTCATCACTGCTTTTATGGAGGAGCAGTGGAAAGATTATAAGAGTGTTGATGAAAAGGAAATGTTGAAAACTATTGATACAACAGTTTCAAAATCAACCTTAAAGGATATTACTAAAACCATTTCTACATTACCAGAGAACAAGAAGTTTATTCGTAAAATTCAACGTTTAGTTGAGTCTCGTCAAACCATGTTCGATGAAGATCGCTTAGACTGGGCAATGGCTGAGCACTTGGCTTACGGAACCCTTTTAAAAGAAGGTTTCGGCGTACGGATTTCTGGTCAAGATGTAGAGCGAGGAACGTTTAGCCATAGACATGCTGTTGTAAAAGTAGAGGATAGTGAAGAAGAGATAGTTTTACTTAAAAATGTTGCAGAAGAACAAGGACCATTTAGCATTTATAATTCCTTATTGTCAGAATATGGTGTTGTTGGCTTCGATTATGGATATGCCATGGCGAGCCCAAAAACCTTAACTATTTGGGAAGCACAATTTGGGGATTTTAGTAATGGTGCTCAGATAATGATTGACCAATATATTTCCTCTGGCGAGGACAAATGGAAAACCCAAAACGGTCTTGTAATGCTTCTGCCTCATGGCTACGAAGGACAAGGAGCTGAGCATTCATCAGGTAGAATGGAGCGTTATTTACAATTGTGTGCTAAGGATAATATGTATGTGGCTGATTGTACAACGCCAGCAAATATGTTCCATTTGTTGAGACGGCAAATGTTGACTAATTTTAGAAAGCCTTTGATCGTTTTCACTCCAAAAAGTTTATTGCGTCACCCTAAGGTAGTTTCAACTGTAGAGGAATTTGCAACAGGAAGTTTCCAAATGTTGATTGATGATGAACAGGTAAAAGCGAATAAAGCGAAAACACTGGTTTTTGTAACAGGAAAGTTCTATTATGATTTGGATGAAGAGCGGGAAAACTTGAAGCGAGAGGATGTTGCTTTGGTACGGATTGAACAACTTTTTCCATTACCAACCGAACAAATGAATGAGGTATTAAAAAAATATAAGAATGCCGATGATATTGTTTGGGCACAAGAAGAACCTCGAAACATGGGTGCTTATGGTCATATTCTCATGAATTTTGAAGGCGCTAAACATTTTAGAATTGCTAGCAGAAGGCCTTACGGATCTCCTGCGGCAGGTAGTTCGGTGCGTTCTAAAATGAGGCATAAAGAAGTTATAGATTACGTTTTTGATAAAAGCAAAAACAACCAGAGATAATTAGTAAAAACATAAATCAGAGCTAAATAAAATAGATTACGATGATTTTAGAAATGAAAGTGCCTTCGCCGGGCGAATCGATTACCGAAGTTGAAATAGCAGAATGGTTAGTCCAAGATGGTGACTATGTAGAAAAAGACCAAGCCATTGCTGAGGTAGATAGCGACAAGGCAACATTAGAATTGCCAGCTGAGGCTAGCGGTACAATTACTCTTAAAGCAGAAGAGGGAGATGCAGTGGCAGTTGGTGCTGTTGTGTGTTTAATAGATACCGATGCTGAAGCCCCTGCATCCGAGACCTACAAAGGAGGTGACGAGGGTGGAGATGATAAAAAGGTTGAAGAGCAGATAGAGAAAGAGAATAAGGCAACTTCAGACTCTAAAGATTCTGAAAAAGCGCCAAGCCCTAAAGAGAAATCTTATGCCTCTGGTACAGCGAGCCCGGCAGCTAAAAAAATATTAGCAGAGAAAGGGGTAGATGCTAAAGATGTTTCTGGCTCAGGAAGAGACGGACGAATTACAAAAGACGATGCCGTTAATGCAGTACCATCTATGGGAACACCAACAGGTGGAAATAGAGGAACATCTCGAAGCAAGATGTCCATGTTAAGACGAAAAGTAGCTGAGCGATTGGTTGAAGCCAAGAATACAACAGCAATGTTGACGACGTTTAACGAAGTCGACATGTCTCCAATTTTTGAATTGCGTAAACAATACAAAGAGGACTTTAAGGCAAAACACCGTGTAAGTCTCGGGTTTATGAGCTTCTTTACTTTAGCTGTTGTAAGAGCGTTGAAAATGTATCCTGCAGTCAATTCAATGATTGACGGTAAGGAAATGCTGTCTTACGATTTCTGTGATATTAGCATCGCGGTATCAGGACCTAAAGGCTTAATGGTACCAGTAATTCGAAATGCTGAGAACTTATCATTTAGAGGTGTAGAATCAGAAGTTAAACGACTAGCACTTCGTGCACGTGATGGTAAAATCACAGTTGATGAGATGACCGGTGGAACGTTTACAATATCCAACGGTGGGGTTTTTGGTAGTATGTTATCGACTCCAATAATTAATCCTCCTCAAAGTGGCATCTTAGGAATGCACAATATTGTAGAAAGGCCAGTTGCTGTAGATGGAAAAGTTGAAATACGACCAATTATGTATGTAGCCTTGTCTTACGACCATAGAATTATTGACGGAAAAGAATCTGTTGGATTCTTGGTGGCAGTAAAAGAAGCTTTAGAAAACCCAACAGAATTATTGATGGATAATGAGGTTAAAAAGGCTCTTGAGTTGTAATTTAATCTCATAAAAAACTAAAAAAGCGCAATTTGACCAAATTGCGCTTTTTTTCTCCCGAACGGGAACTAACTAACTAAATTAACTAATAAATCAATTGAAGAAATTGACTATAACATTTGCTGTTATTATTGTTACAGAACTTACTACTATAAGGATAAAAAATATACGTTCATTTTTTCTCATATTCTTCATTATTTAGGGGACTTAATTATTTAAAAAGGGCCTTAGATGCGGTTAAAATCCAAAGCCCTTTACCTTTTATTGGGGCATGATTAATAGCATTATAAAATTCAGAAAAGTATTTGAGCCAATCAATACGTAGAACTACGTATTTTTTTAGTGTTTTCTTAATTTTTGTGTAAGAAAAATCTTCAATCGCTGATTCTGGTCATTTTTTAAAACAAAAAAGGCCTTGAAAACAAATTCAAGGCCCAAAAATCCTAAAAGGACTTATTAATAGCTGTTATTTCACCCTATATAATTAAAATAACATTGTAAAATTGAAGTAATTTTCAACACGAAACTATACGTAGAACTACGTATTTTATATGCACGCATAACAAAAAAAGCCCTGAGGTTATCAGGGCTTTCAATCCTTAAGCCTAATAAGCAAATATTAAGCTACAATTAATAGCTATATAAAGGTCTGTATTATTTTTTAAATGTATATACGTAGTTCTACGTATTTTGTATGCACGCACAGTTAAATTAAATCTCTAATAAGTATTTTAAATTCTCCTTTGCAAAAGCAAATAAGCTGGTGGCTTTAGAATCTAACTCTAACCTGTTTCTAATATTGGTTTTATGCTTCTCCACTGTACGGGAAGAAATGTTGAGGTCTTCAGCAATCTCTTTAGCTGTTTTTTCTTCAGCAATAAATCTCAAAATCCGCTTTTCTCTAGCAGTCAATTTGGAAATGTTTTTAGGAGCCTCAGGTTGAGCTTCAATAGAATCGGTGAGCTCTGGGCTAAAATAAGATTTGCCGTTATTGATGGCCGCAATACAATGTTCAATTTCATCGAGTGCAAACTCTTTTAGAATGTAGCCAAAAACATTCAGCTCTAATGCTTTGTTATAGTACTGCTCTTCTTTTTCAAGGGTTATTAAAACAATTTTTGTAGGTAGGTTTTCTTGTTTAGATAGTTCTGCAATTTCAAGGCCAGTATAAAAGGGCATCTGAATGTCTAAAATCGCAATATCAGGTTTTAAAGCCCTTATTAAAGCCAATGCCTCTTTTCCGTTTTTTGCACTAGCTACAACATTAAATTTTTGCTCTTCTAAGTAATCCTTCAATCCTTTTAAAATAAGAGGGTGGTCATCTGCAATGAGTATGGATAGATTCATAAGGGTGATTTATAGCTATACTTAAATCTAACTATAATAAGTGAATTCTCACAAATTTTAGTATTATAATTTTAAATAGAGGTATTTTTTCTCATAATCAATAATAGCATTAGCATATTTTAAAATATCTGCTCCGATAATACCATCAACCGGATCAGCACCATGACTTATCAACCCATTTTTCACATGGTCTAAGTTAAAAATAACCAAGGGTAATTTGTCAGCTCTCCACTTTCCGATTTTAAAACTATTGGCTTTAGACATTTTGGTATCCATATTAGATGCACCCGCACCAACCGCCTTTATTTCAGAATCTTCAACTTCTAGAGAAAATAGGTCTATGGCTTCGTTGCCGACACAGCTGTTGGATGCACCAGTGTCTAAAATAAACCTTCCTTTTTTACCGTTGATTCTAACGCGTACTTCAAAATGATTGGTTTTAGTGAACTTTAATTTGGTTTTGGAATACCCTTTGGCCAAAAGGAAATCCTTTAGTAATTCCATAGTTTCGTTTTTGTAAATATAAGATTATAAACATTTACTTTTGCAGTATGATTATTACGGACACACATACACATTTATATAGCGAAGCTTTTGATGAAGACAGAGATGCGGTCGTACAAAATGCGATTGAAAAAGATGTAAAACGGTTCTTTATTCCGGCAATTGATTCAGACTATACTGAAGCCATGTTTTCTTTAGAAAAAAAATACCCTGAGAACATATTTTTGATGACCGGATTGCATCCAACCCATGTAAAACCAGAATCTTTTGATAAAGAAATACAACATGTTGAAGATTTATTAAAACAGCGGCCTTTCTATGCTATTGGAGAAATTGGTATTGATTTATATTGGGACACTTCGACATTAGATCTTCAGATTAAAGCTTTTAAACACCAGATTAAACTGGCAAAGCAATACCGATTGCCAATTGTGATTCATTGTCGTGAAGCATTCGATGAAATCTTTGATGTTTTAGAATCTGAAACGTCAGATGATTTGTATGGTATTTTTCATTGCTTTACAGGAACCAAGGAACAAGCCGAAAGAGCCATAAACTTTAATATGAAGCTTGGCATTGGTGGTGTTGTTACTTTTAAAAATGGAAAAATAGACCAGTTCTTAAGCGAAATAGATTTAGAACATATAGTGCTTGAAACAGATTCGCCATATTTAGCCCCTAAACCATACAGGGGAAAGCGAAATGAAAGTTCTTATATTATTAAGGTATTAGAAAAATTATCAGAACTTTATGGTTTAAGTCCTGAAGCCATAGCAAAACAAACCACAGAAAACTCAAAAGCCATATTCGGTGTTTAATGATGAAAAAGCCTAACATACTATTAATATATACTGGTGGCACCATCGGTATGGTAAAGGATGCCGATACAGGAAGCCTAAAAGCTTTTGACTTTAGAAATATATTGAAACGTATCCCTGAGTTGCGATTGTTAGATTGTAATATTAAATCAATAGCCTTTAAAGAACCAATAGATTCATCCAATATGCAGCCTAAATATTGGATTACAATAGCAGAAATTATAGAATCAAACTATTCTAAATGTGATGGTTTTGTGGTCTTGCATGGCAGTGATACCATGAGCTATTCAGCTTCAGCCCTGAGTTTTATTTTAGAAGACTTAGCAAAACCTGTTATATTCACTGGGTCACAATTACCTATTGGAGACTTAAGGACAGATGCAAAGGAAAATTTAATTACTTCCATACAGATGGCATCACAACACGAAAATGGTAGTCCTGTCATTCGCGAAGTAGGCTTATATTTTGAATACAAATTATATCGAGGCAACAGAACGACAAAAATAAATTCCGAACATTTTGAAGCGTTTGAGTCTCCTAATTATCCAGATTTGGCAGAATCAGGCGTTCACCTTAATATTAACACATCTTTTTTAAACCGTCCAAGTCCTTCTTTACATTTAAAGGTAAATAAAAAATTAAATACCAATGTCGGTGTCCTTAAACTATTTCCAGGAATTTCTAGACCAATTGTTGAAGCCATATTAAATACTAAAGACCTTAAAGGACTTGTTGTCGAAACCTATGGATCTGGTAATGCTAGTACTGAGCAATGGTTTATAGGGTTGTTGAAACAAGCAATATCAAATGGAATACATATTGTTAATGTCACGCAATGTGTAAGAGGTAAAGTTATTATGGGGCAATATGAAACGAGCAGCGACTTAAAATCCATTGGGGTAATTTCAGGAAAGGATCTGACCACTGAAGCGGCCATTACCAAGCTGATGTACTTATTAGGTCATACTGAGGAAATTACCGATTTTAAAGGTGTTTTTGAAACATCACTAAGAGGGGAAATGTCTTAAAATTAACGTTCCAAATTTCAGCGTTTAAAGTTTTTTTTGTTATTTGGCGATCTGTAATTTTTTTTGAAATACAGAGAGGTGGCCGAGTGGTCGAAGGCGCACGCCTGGAAAGTGTGTATACCTCAAAAGGGTATCGAGGGTTCGAATCCCTTCCTCTCTGCTTATATTTTCAGTAATAGTTACATTTTTTTTTTATCTTTAACACTTTAACTAATAAAATTAAGATTTAGAACAATGAAAAGATTATTTTCTATCCTAGCGATTACTTGCTTAATGGCTATTGGCACTGTTAATGCCAACGCAACAACAGTAGCAGCAACAACACCTGTTGCCACAATAACTCAAGATGACGCGGCAGAGCAGCCAGCAGAAGAATTGGGTTTTCATCAAGAATTGAAAAAGCGTTTTATTGAAGGTGGCCCTGGCTTTATGGGTATTGTATTATTATGTTTAATTCTTGGACTGGCGATCGCTATTGAGAGAATTATCTTTTTAAACCTTTCAACTACAAACACTAAAAAATTAACCCAAAACGTTGAAGACGCACTGCAATCTGGTGGTATCGAAGCAGCTAAGGAAGTATGTAGAAATACAAAAGGACCTGTTGCCTCTATATTCTATCAAGGTTTAGACCGAGCAGATGAGGACATCGATGCAGCCGAAAAAGCAGTCGTTGCATATGGCGGTGTACAAATGGGACAATTAGAAAAGAATGTCTCTTGGATTTCATTATTTATCGCCTTGGCACCAATGCTTGGTTTCATGGGTACGGTAATTGGTATGATTCAAGCCTTTGATAAAATTGAAGCAGCTGGTGATATGCAACCTTCTTTAGTAGCAGGTGGTATTAAAGTAGCACTTTTAACAACAGTATTTGGTCTTATTGTGGCTATCATTCTTCAAATATTCTACAATTATATCATCGCTAAGATTGATAGTATTGTAAATGATATGGAAGATGCGTCTATTACTTTAATGGACATGTTAGTGAGATACAAAAAGAAATAAACCAAAAAACATAATAATATTATGCATAAAATATTAAAAATAGTAGCAGCTTTACTTGGTGTTCTAGGAATTGTATTCTTAGTAAGAATCATCTCAAAAGGAGATGATGCCATCAAGGCCGCTGCCGAGGCAGGAGATTCTGTCATAGTAGATCCAATGGCTTACGTAGCTTATGCGATGCTGTTTTTGGTGCTGTTATTTGTTGTGATTTTTGTTGTTAAAAATCTATTTTCAAATACTGCATCACTAAAAAGTACGTTAATAGGAGTAGGAGCCTTTGTTGCAATATTGATAATTTCTTATGTTTTGTCAGACACTGAGAATCCTATAATGGCAAATGGCAAACACCTTTTTAGGTATGGAGATAAGGTAGCAACAAGTAATGAAATTCAGATGTCTGGAGCTGGCTTAGTAGCATTTTATATCTTATTAGGTTTTGCAGCTATTGTAATGATAGGCTCAGGAGCTAAAAAAATAATCAGTAAATAATAGAGTATGGCAAAGAGATCAGCACCAGAAGTTAATGCAGGGTCAATGGCTGACATTGCTTTCTTACTATTAATCTTCTTCCTTGTAACAACAACAATTGAAAAAGATAAAGGTATATTAAGAAGTTTGCCTCCTATTGATGATTCAGAAGTAGAGCCTCCAATTATTAAGCAGAAAAACTTGTTTACAGTTCTTTTAAACAGGCACGATCAACTTCTTGTAGAAGATGAAGAAATGCAAGTTAAAGACTTACGACAAGCTGCGATTGAGTATTTGGATAATGGAGGAGGAGTTAATGCAGAAGGACAAAGCTGTGATTATTGTAAAGGGGATAGAGATCCATCATCATCGGATCACCCTGATAAGGCAATTGTCTCTTTAAAGCACGATAGGGAAACCACTTATGGAAAGTATATCGAAGTACAGAACGAACTTGTTGCTGCTTACAACTTTTTAAGAGAAAGAGAAGCACAACGTTTGTACAATCGTTCATTTGCAGATATGCTTGCAGAGAAAGAAAAGAATCAGTTTAATAAGGATGAGAAGCTAAATGAACGCATCGAAACGATTAAAAAATTGTTTCCGATGAAGTTATCTGAAGCTGAACCTACCGAAAATTAAAAAGTAACAACACTATGTCAAAATTCAAAAAAGGTAAATCGGGTGAAACACCTGGGATTTCAACAGCATCCCTTCCTGATATTGTATTTATGTTGCTTTTCTTTTTCATGGTAGCAACAGTAATGCGAGACAATTCATTAAAAATAAAGAATGAACTTCCTGTAGCAAATCAAGTTGAAAAACTTGAAAAAGATAGAACCATGTTCATTTATGCTGGGAAACCTAGTGAAGCTTATAAGAATATGGGAACTGAAGCCCGTATTCAAATCAACGATTCTTTTGCAAACTTAGAAGATGTACAACCTGCAGTTTACGAATTTATTGCTGGGACTCGTGAAGAGTTAAAAGATAAAATCGTTGTTGGTTTTAAAGTCGATAAAAACACCAATGCTGGTTTAGTTTCTGATATTAAGCAAGAGCTTAGGGAAGCCAACGCATTAAAGGTGATGTACGTCACAGGAGTCAAAAAAGATGAATAATAAAAAATCTTAATTTATTTAAAGCGCTATGATTTTCATAGCGCTTTTTTTATGAAAGACTGTGACTTAATTTGTAGATTTATAGTATGGGAAAAAAGTGCACTATAGTTTTATTGTTTGTTTACACATTCTGTAATTCACAAGACATCACACAAGACTCTTTAGATACTAAGTACCGTGAAGATCAATTTTATGCTTCTATCTCCTATAACATTTTAAACAAGGATCCAGATGGGTTCTCGCAAAGCGGCATTTCAACAGGGTTTAATATTGGTTTTATTAGAGATATGCCAATCAATACAAGAAGAAACTGGGCCATTGGCCTTGGACTAGGACTATCGTCCAACTCATATAATCAAAATTTAAGAATTTCTGAAACTAATGGCGACTATGATTATTCCATTATAGATGAAAGCACTATAAATGTCTCAAAGAATAAATTTACCCGATATTTTATTGAAGCACCGTTAGAAATACGTTGGCGGACATCAACACCATCAGACTATAAATTTTGGCGTATTTATACAGGCTTAAAAGTAGGCTACTTAATATACAACACTGCTAAATTTAGAAGTAATATAGGCGATGAAAACGTATCTAACATTGATGACTTCCACGAACTGCAATATGGATTAACTTTAAGCGCAGGTTATAACACATGGAACTTTCAACTGTACTATGGACTTAACCCCCTCTTTAAGAATGACGCTCAAATTGATGGCAAACCTATAGATTTAAAAGCCATTAAAATCGGAATAATCTTTTATATCCTATAACCAAAACTTAAGCAGAATAAGCTGAGGGAATAGCCCAATGAAACTTCCGATAACGAGTTCTGCATTGGTATGGGCTTCTAGATGTAACCTAGAGGTTGCTATAGCTCCCAAAATAATCATCATAATAGCTAAAGTGCCGTTGACATTAATCTTAAAATGCACGCTCAAGGCTACTATAAACATAAAAAAACCACATGCTGCTAACATATGTATGCTCGCTTTCACTTTTAAAAAAGCCAGAAACAAACATGCTATTGTAGAGCAGAGAATACCAACAAAAAAATAGTAAAGTTCAATTACTTCGTTATGAGGGAATATCCTCGTGATAATTAGTGCGATGATAAAAATATTAACTGCAAGTGGGACGACGCGTTCCTGTGTCGATTTTAAGTGAATGCTGTCTATCTTTTTTATCGTTTTCAGCAAAAAATACATCAATATTGGTAATATGATGGTAAGTATAAAAACTGAAAATAGTTTTGCCTTAATAATGATATCTGGTATAAATCTTGGGGTTTTAGAAAAATAGAAAACCACACCAAGGAGGGGCATTATCAATGGGTGAAAAATATATGAGATACTTTTTAGGATATGATTTTTCATATTAAAATGTCATATCTTTTTACGTAATCTTGCCACAGGAAAGTCCAATTGTTCTCTATATTTAGCGACCGTACGTCTTGCAATGGGGTAGCCTTTTTCTTTAAGGATACCAGCTAATTTTTCATCGGTTAATGGCTTACGTTTATCTTCTTCTTCAATGACGGTTTCTAGTATTTTTTTAATTTCTCGAGTAGAGACTTCCTCTCCTTGATCATTGGTCATGGATTCTGAAAAGAACTCTTTAATGAGCTTAGTGCCATAAGGAGTATCGACATATTTGCTGTTAGCCACTCGAGATACGGTAGAGACATCCATTTCAATTTCATCAGCAATGTCCTTTAAAATCATTGGCTTTAGTTGGCGTTCGTCCCCAGTTAAAAAGTAATCCTTTTGGTAATTCATAATTGAACTCATAGTTACAAAAAGGGTCTGTTGACGTTGACGAACCGCCTCAATAAACCACTTAGCAGCATCTAATTTTTGCTTTATAAAAAGGACTGCATCTTTTTGGGCCTTAGATTTTTCTTTCGATTCCTTATAGCCTTTAAGCATATTATTATACTCTCTAGATACATGCAACTCTGGTGCATTACGACCATTTAGGGTTAGGTCTAATTCGCCATCTACAATTTTAATGGCAAAGTCAGGTACTACATGTTCCACTATCCGATTATTGCCAGAGTAACTTCCCCCAGGCTTTGGGTTAAGGCGTTCAACTTCCTCAATGGCAGCTTTAAGCTGATCTTCCGTTATACTAAACTTTTGAAGTAGTTTTTTGTAGTGTTTTTTTGTGAATTGTTCAAAAGCGTTATCTATAATGTTTGTTGCCAGTTCTACATCTGGATGCTGCTCTTTACGATGCAATTGAATACTTAAACACTCTTGTAGGCCTCTAGCACCAACCCCAGCAGGGTCTAGTTGGTGTACAATATCTAATACTTTTTCGACTTCCTCAGGCGTGGTATAGACATTTTGAGTGAAGGCTAAATCATCTGTAATATCCGATAAATCTCTACGTATATAACCACTTTCATCAACACTACCTACCAAAAAGACAGCAATCTCATATTCTTGGTCACTTAATCTAAAGGTATTTAGTTGGTTGATTAAATGCTGTGTAAAAGATGTGCCTGCAGCATAAGGGACAGATTTTTCTTCATCGTCAGCACTATAATTATTGACGTTGGTTCTATAATCTGGAATTTCATCATCACTTAGATAGTCGTCAACATTAATATCTTCCGCTTCTATGGTTTCATTGTCATTATAATCATCCTCTGTATTATCAAATTCGTCGAAGGAATCCTCTTCTGCATCTTTTTCTTTACCAGTATCCAATGCGGGGTTTTCCTCTAACTCCTGTTTTAAACGTTGCTCAAAAGCTTGCGTAGGCAATTGAATCAGCTTCATCAGCTGAATTTGCTGAGGAGATAGCTTTTGTGAAAGTTTAAATTGTAAATACTGCTTTAATGCCATGTACGAAATTTGCTTACACTATAAAAGTACTAAAAACTTTGGCGGATTATTGCCTTATTTAACTTGAAATATAGCTTTAGAACTCTGCATTTTGAGGAGTACGTGGATATGGGATGACATCTCTAATATTGGTCATACCTGTAGCAAACATCACTAAACGTTCAAAACCAAGACCAAAGCCTGAGTGAACAGCAGTTCCATACTTTCTTAAATCGAGATACCACCACAATTCTTCTTCAGGGATATCGAGTGCCGCCATTTTTTCTTTTAAAACGTCTAGACGCTCTTCACGCTGAGAACCACCTACGATTTCACCGATTCCGGGAAACAAAATATCCATGGCTCTTACCGTTTTTCCGTCTTCATTAAGCCTCATATAAAATGCCTTTATATTTGCTGGATAATCGAATAAAATAACAGGACATTTAAAATGCTTTTCAACTAAAAAGCGTTCATGCTCAGATTGCAAATCAGCTCCCCATTCGTTGATGATATAGTTGAATTTTTTCTTTTTATTAGGTTTTGAGTTACGCAGAATATCAATAGCTTCAGTATAACTGACACGTTTAAAGTTATTCTCGGTGATGAATTTTAACTTTTCTATTAAGCGCATTGGGCTCCGTTCAGCCTGTGGTTTTGTTTTTTCTTCATCAAATAAACGTTGGTCTAAAAATTCTAAATCAGAGGCGTTGTGTTCCAAAACGTAGCCAACCACTGATTTCATAAAATCTTCAGCCAAATCCATATTGCCGTCCAAGTCCATAAAAGCGACTTCGGGCTCAATCATCCAAAACTCTGCTAAGTGTCTCGATGTATTAGAGTTTTCAGCTCTAAATGTTGGGCCAAAAGTGTACACTTTTCCTAACGACATGGCATAGGTTTCTGCTTCTAATTGACCAGAAACGGTGAGGTTAGTCTCTTTTCCAAAAAAGTCCTCTTTATAGTTTACTGAATCATCTTCATTTAGAGGGGGATTCTTTGGATCTAAAGTACTTACCCTAAACATTTCGCCAGCACCTTCTGCATCACTGCCAGTTACAATCGGGGTGTGCATGTAATAAAATCCATTTTCATTAAAATACTTGTGAATAGCAAAAGATAGTGATGAGCGCAAACGCATCACCGCACTAAAGGTATTTGTGCGCGTGCGCAAATGCGCATTTTCTCTTAAAAATTCAAAAGAGTGTTTTTTAGGTTGAATAGGATACGTTTCGGGATCAGAATCTCCCAAAACCTCTAATGTTTCTACAACGATTTCTACCTTTTGCCCTTTTCCTTGGCTTTCAACCAATTCACCAGTTATGTCTAAGGCAGCACCAGTTGTAATGCGTTTTAAAAGCGCCTCATCAAAATTTTCAAAATCGACAACGCACTGAATGTTATTTAGAGTAGAACCATCGTTAAGTGCAATAAATCGATTAGCCCTAAAAGTTCTTACCCATCCTTTTATAGTTACTTGTTGTAAAGTAATATCATCTGATAATAATTCTGCAACAGTTTTTGGTTTCATATTAGAAATTTAAATGCAAAGATAATTGTTATTGTTGTATTTCTTCTGATTCTATATCATCACCCTCGCCATCATCAGGAATAATATTTATCGAAGGCTCCCTTAATACATTTTGGTTTGCAATGCTTCGCTCTAATGACAATAGTAGCGATGGCAATAACAAAAGGTTAGAAAGCATTGCGAATAGCAGTGTTGCGGAAACCAAAGCTCCGAGCGCTACAGTGCCTCCAAAGCTAGAAATTGTAAATACCGAGAAGCCAAAAAACAGAACAATAGACGTATAAAACATACTTACACCAGTTTCTCGTAATGCGGCATACACTGATTTTCGGATTTTCCAATGATTGGCTTGTAACTCTTGCCTGTACTTTGCCAAGAAGTGGATGGTATCATCAACAGAAATACCAAATGCAATACTGAACACCAATATGGTTGAAGGCTTAATTGGCACTCCTAAATATCCCATTAAGCCTGCAGTGACCAGTAATGGCAATAGATTTGGTATTAGTGAAACGACAATCATTCTAAACGAACGGAACATATAGGCCATAAACAGTGATATCAACACAATCGCTAATGTCAATGAAATGACTAAGTTTCTTACCAAATATTTTGTCCCTTTTTGAAACACTAAAGCCTTGCCCGTCATAGTTACTTCATAGCGTTCCTCTGGAAAGAGTTTGTTTATTTTTGTTTGAAGATCCTCCTCAATACGTTCCATTTTATCTGTACCAATATCCTTCATAAAAGTTGTGATACGCGCATACTGTCCGGTGCTATCGACAAAATTTTTCAAAAGATCTACATCAGAATTTGAATTCTTGGCATACGACAGAATAAAACTATTTTCTTGGCTCGTTGGTAATTGGTAATATTTAGGATTGCCATTATAGTACGCCTGCTTTGAATATTTCACCAAACTCACCACTGAGATTGGGCGAGATAGTTCTGGGGTTTCTATGATTAACTCTTCAAGCTCGTTCATACGCTTGAGTGTTGCTAACTTCATCACCCCTTTTTTACGTTTGGTGTCGATCAAAATTTCTAAAGGCATAATGCCATTGAATTCAGATTCAAAAAACCGGATGTCCTCAAAAAACTCAGTTTTTTTAGGCATGTCTTCAATAAGACTTCCAGAAATTTTAATAGTATTTATACCCAACAGGCTTGTAATAAGCAGTATTAAGGACACCACATAAATAGTGATGCGTTTATGCTTTACCATAGACTCCATCCAATCTACAAAGCCGTTAATCCAACGTTTATTAAGGTGTTCTAAATGTCGTGGTTTTGGGTAGGGCAAAAAGGTGTATAAAATCGGAATAATAAAGAGGCATAGCATAAATATAGCCAAAATGGATAGGGAAGCTACAATACCGAATTCCTTTAGCAGTTTGCTTTCTGTGAGAATAAACGTCGCAAAACCAGAAGCTGTTGTAACGTTGGTCATCAATGTAGCATTCCCCACTTTGGTAATAACTCGTTGTAATGAGCGTACTTTATTGCCATGAAGACGAACTTCGTGCTGATATTTATTAATAAGAAATATACAGTTGGGTATCCCAATCACTATAATTAGTGGAGGAATTAAGGCGGTTAATACAGTTATTTCGTAATTAAGTAATCCGATGATGCCTAGTGTCCACATTACTCCAATACAAACTACGATTAAGGAAATTAACGTTGCTCTAAAAGACCTAAAGAATAGGAAAAATATGAGCGAGGTTACAAATAAAGCTGCAGCAATAAACAACCCGATTTCATCAACTATATTTTGCGAATTTAAGGTACGTATATACGGCATACCCGAAATTCTAACATCTAAATCAGTGTCTACTTCAAACTCCTCAATTTTTTGTTGAAGCGTTTCCATGATGAAGGCTTTCCTAGCGGGAGTATTGACAATCTCTTTTTTGAGATAGATTGCTGTTCTTAATGTTTTGGTATCCTTGTTAAAGAGAAAATTGTCATAAAAAGGGTACTTTTTAAACAAGGCATCTTGAAGTGTATCTAGTTGTTTCGAAGAGACAATAGAATCCTTAATAAAAGGCTTTAAATCAAAACGCTCTTCATCATTGTTCTTTACTAGTTTTTGAAGGTCCTTAATGGCAATAACGGTTTCAACTTCTTCAAATGATTTAAAATCTTCAGCGAGTTGATTCCATTTGTTAAAATTTTCAACAGTATAAACAGAGGAGTCTTTAACACCAAGAACAATAAGGTTCCCTTCTTCTCCAAAGATGGATAAAAAATTATTGTAAACTAAGTTAACTTCATGATCGTCTGGCAGTAGATTCGCTTCAGTATATGTAAAACGCATATGCTTCCATTGCATAGCAAAGAAAATGGTGTATAGAATTACGGTAATAAGAATTGCGATTTTATTACGTAAAATAAGCCTTGCCAGTACTTCCCAGAAACCTGCTGTAAATGGTTTGATCATAAAACTTTAATCAGCGGCAAAGGTAGAAAAAAGCTTAGGACTATCTAGCGAATTAACAGTATAAAAGAGCTATTTAAAGCGAAATATTAAAGGTGAATTTAAATGCGATATTGTCCTCTAACTCAGGGAGGTGATAACCGCCATATCGGTAGGCAAAACTAAGCCCAAATCCGAATAGTAGTTTGTTGATCTCAAACCCTGATTCTGAATAGAGTTGGTCGAGAGTGCCGAAAGGTATTCCGATATGTCTATCCCTACTGCGCATATTGCCCAGGGCGTGCCTCGATATAAGTACCAATTGCGGTTTAAACCATTCTGAAAACTTAAATGGACGCAGAAAATGTTTCATTTGAAAAGTCATAAACCGATCGCTAAAAAACTCATTAAAGTACATGGTTTCGAAACTATTGAGCCCAGCTACAGAGAAACGTTGTAGCACAGTATCTTTAGTAATATTGTTGGGGTAGGCATGGTAAAGATGGGTCAGTGGCACTTCGCCATCAGCTAAACCAGCAACAAGTGTAAAACTGGTTTTTGAAGCGTTACCATAATCAAAAACTTGGACGGTTCTAAAATCGAGTTTACCAAAATTAAAATCACTTTTAAAAATATCGCTAAAACCTTTGGTGTACTGAAATGTAAATTTAGGATAGCCATTGATGACTTCGTCAACACGTTTTTCTATCACCTCAAACTTTGAAAAAGGACTCCATTGCAAACTAATACGGGCTGTGCTTAAATCGAATGTGTTGTAAGCAACCCCATTTAGCAGAAAACTATACGTATACGTTGGATTTATTTTACTGAGTGAAAATTCAGTTTCAGATAATAAATGATTTGTGATTTTATGCTCTAGTGAAATTGATTTTGTAATATGCCTGTGGAAAAGATCTATGTTTAATAAGCGAGGTTCAAAAAAAGTAAAAAAACGTTTGTCGGTTAAAAATGTAGAGCTTCCTGTTTCTTGTAGGTCATCTGTATAAGAGGCATTTATCCATGTGCTTCGTTCTTCATTTATTCGTACACCTCCACCAATACTATACTTAAAGCGGTCATCCTTAAATCCATAGACTAGGTAGCCATTTACCCTGAAGGATTCAGAAAAGTTGTCGTTGGTAACACCCCCTAAACCGGTTCTAAAACCTTCATACTGGTTAAATTTAATGAGATAGCGTAAATCGAAGTTAAAATATTTGGTCGGCAAATAACCAACTCCAATATTTTTGATGAACTCCGTTTTCCGTATAGAATCGTTTTTAGCCTTAGCAATGGAGTCTTGCTGGGCTAGGTCAATTTGAGCATTTGCTATTGTTGAAAAACAAAGAATGATAACAATAACAAACTTGACCATGTAATATTTTCGATTGAAATGATAAAAAAAATGACAGTGATTAGACCGTCATAATTTCCTTTTCCTTGACATCTAAAATGCTTTCAATACGCTTAACGTATTTATCAGTCATTTCTTGTACGTCTATTTCGGCATTCTTTTGAAGGTCTTCAGATACATCTGTATTTTTTATATCGTTGTTAGCTTCTTTACGGGCATTTCTAACTCCAACTTTTGCATCTTCAGCTTCAGCCTTTGCCTGTTTTGCCAAATCTCTACGTCGCTCCTCAGTTAAAGGTGGCACATTAATAATAATCATGTCACCATTATTCATTGGATTGAATCCTAGATTGGCCAACATAATTCCACGTTCAATTTCTTGAAGCATGCTTTTTTCCCATGGTTGAACACTAATGGTCCTTCCGTCTGGTGTATTGACGTTTGCTACTTGATTTAATGGAGTTTGAGAGCCATAATAATCAACCATAACACTTCCAAGCATAGAAGGGCTTGCTTTACCAGCTCTAATATTTACCAGTTGCTTTTCGAGATGTTTTAAAGCTGCTGACATAGCTTCATCAGCGGTGTCTAATATAAATTTAATGTCTTCGTTCATAATTTTGAATTTAACATACGGGTATCAAATTGTAAGCCAAAAATACTATTTTATAAATTGACGTGGGTGCCTATTTTTTCACCAGATATCAATTTTAATAAATTTCCTTTTTTATTCATATCAAAAACAATAATAGGCAACTCATTTTCTTGACTAAGTGTAAAAGCAGTTGTGTCCATTACTTTTAGGCCTTTTCTAAGCACATCGTCAAAAGAAATAAAATCAAATTTTGTTGCCGATGTATCCTTTTCTGGATCGGCTGTATAAATACCATCAACGCGTGTTCCTTTTAAAATAACATCAGCTTCAATTTCGATAGCTCTCAAAACTGCTGCAGAATCCGTAGTAAAGTAAGGATTCCCTGTTCCGCCTCCAAAAATAACGACTCTCCCTTTTTCTAAATGCCGCAATGCTTTTCTTCTGATAAAGGGTTCTGCAACCTCATTGATTTTAATTGCTGATTGCAGTCGCGTTGGTACTCCTGCGTCTTCTAAAGCAGATTGCAAAGCAAGTCCGTTAATCACAGTTGCCAACATACCCATGTGGTCACCTTGTACACGGTCCATACCATTACTTGCACCTGCTACTCCTCTAAATATGTTTCCACCTCCGATGACAATAGCGACTTCAACCCCAAGATCAATGATGCTTTTAATGTCTTGTGCATATTCTGAAAGACGCTCTGGATCAATGCCATACTGTCGATTTCCCATTAAGGCTTCGCCTGAAAGTTTTAGGAGGACGCGTTTAAATTTCATTAAGAATGATTATTGAGTTATGCCAATTTAGTGATTTTTGGCTAAGCAAAGCTACATAAATATTATGGTGTTTAAAAGTGAAAAATTATACAGAACTGTTGATTGTGCCTTAAACAAGAAATGAAGTATAGAAATAAAAAAAAGCCACTCATTGAGTGGCTTTTAACAGTTTAATACTTTTGGTTTTATCCTAAAGTAACACGTTGAAATCCTGTTACCTCTACGTCACCATAGGTTTTAACATAGTTAGCAACCGTTAATTTTTCATCTTTAATAAAGTTTTGGTCTAATAGACACTGCTCTTTATCTAAAGTGGTATTATCTGAGATAAAACGATCCATTTTACCAGGTAAAATACGATCCCAGATTTGCTCAGGCTTACCTTCAGCTTTTAATTCAGCTTTTGCATCCTCTTCAGCTTGTGCTATTACGTCTTCTGTTAATTGAGACATAGAAATATATTGAGGTACATTCTTAAGAGTCTTACCTAATCTTACCAATTCTTCATTTTCTTTTTCGATAGCGGCAATACGTGCTTCAGTTTCTGATGCTACGTATGCAGGGTCAAAATCCTTGTAAGACAACGTCGTTGCTCCCATTGAAGCTACCTGCATTGCTAAATCTTTAGCTAAAGTTTCAACATTATCAACGGCATTAGATAAACCTACAATAGCAGCAATCTTATTGATGTGAACATAAGCTCCAACATAAGCAGCCTCTAAAGTTTCAAATGCGTTGATGTCTAATTTTTCACCAATCACACCAGTCTGCTCAACTAATTTTTCAGCAACAGTCATTCCGCCGAAATCAGCAGCCAAAAATTCTTCTTTAGTGTTATAGTTGATGGCAATATCACCGAAGTCGCTAGCTAATTGTAAAAAGTTTTCGTTTTTACCAACAAAGTCAGTTTCACAACCTAATACAATCACTACACCTTTAGTGTTGTCATCATTAATTTTAGCGACTGCAGCTCCTTCAGAAGATTCTCTATCTGCTCTTTTAGCAGCTACTTTTTGTCCTTTTTTACGTAATACGTCAATGGCTTTGTCAAAATCACCTTCAGCTTCAACCAAGGCTTTTTTACAATCCATCATTCCTGCACCAGTAGCTTTTCTTAGTTTGTTAACTTCTGCTGCTGTAATTTTTACAGTATTTTCCATAGTTTCTAAATTTAAAAAGTCATTCAATTAATTTTCAAACCTGAAAAGAACTAAATGACTTTTAATATTTTTATAAATGTTATTTATTCTTCTTCTTCCGATGCTGCTACAGCTTTCTTCTTAGCAGCTTTTGGTTTAGCTTCAGTCTTTGCCTTTGCTTTTGGCTCTTCTTTTTTAGCTTTTTTAGCCTCTTTTTCAGATTTTTCAGCCTTTCTTTCATTTAACCCATCTTCAATTGCTGAAGTCACGATAGATAAAATCTTATCGATAGATTTTGATGCATCATCATTAGACGGTATTAAATAGTCAACCTGACGTGGGTCAGAGTTAGTATCAACCATGGCAAAGATTGGTATATTCAGTTTTTGCGCTTCTTTAATGGCAATGTGCTCACGCATAATATCAACCACAAATAAAGCTCCAGGTAAACGCGTCATATCAGATATAGAACCTAAGTTCTTTTCTAGTTTTGCACGTTGACGATTAACTTGTAAACGTTCTTTCTTTGATAAAGAGTCAAACGTTCCGTCTTTTTTCATTCTATCGATAGAAGCCATTTTTTTAACAGCTTTTCTAATAGTGATGAAGTTAGTTAGCATACCACCTGGCCATCTTTCAGTAATGTATGGCTGGTTTACCGCAGCAGCTTTTTCAGCAACGATATCTTTGGCTTGCTTTTTTGTAGCTACGAAAAGAATCTTCTTTCCTGAAGCAGCAATCTTGCTCAATGCTTCAGATGTTTCTTTAATCTTAGCTGCAGTTTTGTAAAGGTTGATGATATGGATGCCGTTACGCTCCATATAAATGTAAGGGGCCATGTTTGGATTCCACTTACGTGTTAGGTGACCGAAGTGTACACCTGCTTCTAGTAGTTCTTTTACTTCTACTTTTTCCATTTTGTAATAGTTTACGTTCTGTTGAATTAGCAATGATTAAGTGGTCGCATTTGCTTGCCTTAACCATTTAGATGCTAAACTAAACTCTCACGTCTTACCGTGATGAGCAACAATAACTGGTTTTAATGAACTGAAATTATTTCAGTTTCGATTTTCAATAAAATTGCCAACTCGTGGCGGGTAATTTAAAGTAATTCAGAATCTGAGTATTCAGATTCTGAATTAAGTGATTTTGGATATTAACGTTTAGAGAACTGGAATTTCTTACGCGCTTTCTTCTGTCCGAATTTCTTACGCTCTACCATTCTAGGATCTCTAGTCAATAGACCTTCTGGCTTTAATATTGCTCTGTTTTCAGGATCTAACTCGCACATTGCACGAGATAATCCTAAACGTATTGCTTCCGCCTGGCCGGTGATACCACCTCCATATACGTTAACAGTAATATCAAAGTTGCCATCATTGTTAGTCATGGTAATAGGTTGGTTTACTTTGTACTGAAGTGTTCCAGTAGTAAAGTATTCCGCCATGTCTTTTTTGTTCACCGTAATGTTACCTTTTCCTTTAGCAACGTATACACGGGCAACAGCCGTCTTTCTACGGCCGATTTTGTGAATTACTTCCATTAGTTAATGTCGTTTAATTTAATTGTTTTAGGCTTTTGAGCTTCGTGAGCATGCTCAGAACCTGCCACAACTGTTAGATTACGGAAAAGTACTGATCCCAATTTGTTTTTTGGAAGCATTCCTTTTACCGACTTTTCTACCAGTCTGGTTGGATCTTTTTCAAACATCTCAGTAGCACTTAAACTTCTTTGTCCACCTGGGTAACCTGTGTGACGGATATAACTTTTATCTGTCCATTTGTTACCTGTTAAGTTGATTTTTTCTGCATTGATAACAATAACGTTATCGCCGCAATCAACGTGTGGTGTAAAATTAGTTTTGTGCTTTCCTCTAAGAAGTATTGCTACTCTAGAAGCTAGACGACCTAAAGTTTGTCCTTCAGCATCTACTAAAACCCACTCCTTATTAACGGTAGCTTTGTTTGCAGAAACTGTTTTGTAGCTTAATGTGTCCACACTAATTTATTTATTAATCACGCTATTTAGCGCAATAGGTTATACATTCCTCTTCCGAAAAAGAGTTTGCAAATTTACGATAACTTATTGGAATGACAAACCTTGACTAAGGTTTTTTTAAAGCTCAGGATAAGTCCCAAATAAAAAATATTGCAATAAGCTAGAATAGCTGATGGAACAGATTTAAAACATCCAAAAGCTTAAAATACTCTGTAAATATTTTGAGGAATATTTTTTAACCCCAAAGATGTAATTCAAGTTTACCTGTGGCGACCTGAGCGTAGCGAACAAATGAATACCTATTTAATGAAATTGAAATTGGCGGATAATTCATTCCATCGGTTTTGTTTAAGATTAGTTGCGGGGGTTAGCGCTTAACTTAGCAAGTACGCACCAAGCTGAAAATCCGAAAGGATTTTCAGAAGTAGGCGAGAACAAGCAGTTACTTATAGCCATTGTTGTGGGCAGTTATTTTTGTCTAAAGTTCGTTAATTTTAATATGAAAAATAGGTTTGTTATAGTCGTCATCCACACATATACTTTCCCAATCTCCCATTTCAAATTCGTACTCACAATATTCTAAATAACAAACATCAGCATCAAAAATATTCATCATTGAAACTACAGCTAAGGGGTAAATATCCATATCATCTAAAGCATAAGCATATTTGATTACATCTCCTACATCATTGTAACTTTCTGAGAAAATTTGAAATTGCCTCCAAGACCTTTCTTTGGATTTATCCAAATGATTAGTTTTACCAACTTCTTTTTTTATTCTTTTGTAGAGATTATCCCAGTATTCCTCCCATAGATTATGCATAACAGGAATAAAATAAGCTTTTTCAATTCCTGCGTCCAAGTATATTTCACTCCAAATATTTTCATTTGTCATTGTGTAAATCTCGGAATAGGCTCTTTTCTCTATTAAGTATTTTAGTTCTTCTATTTTACCTTCATAGGTATTTATTATGTATTCTACACCTCCAGTTCTAAAATATATTACTTCCCCAACTGTTTGTAATACATATAACTCTCCACCTTTACCTTCTGATTCAAGAAAGTATTCAAAAGCTTCAACAAAATTTGAATATTTAGGAACATCATTATCCCTATTATTCCAATCAAAAAGAAATTCAGCTAATTTACTTATTCCTCCAGTTTTGATTTGAAGTTCAATTTGATTTATTGCTTTTTCAGAATCCTCGTTATTATTGTTAAATCCTAATACATACTTTTTAATATCGTCAATTACGTAATGATAAGGATTGTTCCATTTTAGTTCCCCTTTATTATTGTCCCATTCATCTTTTTCTGGTTTATAGTTAAGGTTGATAATCTTAGGTTTATTCTCAAGTTTGAATTTTATTTGAAGTCCAAATTTTGAATGATTTCTTATATCGATAAGTGGCTTTGATACTCTGTTTTTATTTAATAAATATGAGTAGTCTTCTGCATATGATGACGAAGCCTTATGTGAGGTTGAAACATTCTCAATTTCTATTTTAGATGTGTTTATTAACTCATTTGAAAAGGGAAGTATTATTTTCCAATGCTTCGTTGTTTTTTTTATTGTTTTCTTGGTAATTCCACCCCAATATAACTTATCGTTTAGTGGGTCTTGGATAATTATAAAAACAGGAAAAGTATTACCAACCTCAAACCAGTATTGTTTATGAGTCTCGTCAAAGTAAAATGTCAATCCATTTTTACCCTTGTGAAAATTAGATTTTCCACCTTTTATCTGTAACGCGATAAAATTTCCAGAAGGTCTATCATTTTTTCCGATTTCAACGAAAGCATCTATTCCAAAATCAAGAATGGGTTGTTCTCTAAAAAACCAACCTATTTCAGTAAAATAATTGGCTGTTGAATGTATTGCCTTTCTTTCTGTTCTGGAATTTAACATTTTTCATTTTCTAATTGCCCACAACTCAGGGTTAAACGCAGTTCTGGGTTGAGAATGAAAAGATAATAAATTCTTCATCAATAATTTGAGAAATGGTCTTCGATATAATCTTAAATTATTGATTGTCAATTAGGCCCGCAAAGCGGGGTGTATATTGTAGAATTTATTAGGTTGAGAATTCGATGCGCAAATCCAAATTACTTTTAACCAACGATGGTGTGATGTTTTGGCTCGACGCCCGTCCATGGCGATTTATTAATTATAGGGCTGTAGTAGTAATTTGGTTTAACCCTGAGATGGAATACATGAACCAAAAGGGTGGGAACAACGCAGTTGTGGAACCATTTTGGTCAGCTTTTTCGCTGAATGTATTCCATCGGTTTTGTGTATGGTTAGTTGCGTGTTTCAGCAACTAATTTAGTAAACAAAAACGAACGCGAGAAAATTCCGAAGGAATTTTCCAAATAAGCAACGACCAAAGCAATTAATTATACACGGTGTTGTACGCTGGCTTTTATATTATTATAATTAATTTCTTTCCGTTTATTTCTAATTCGACAAGTTGCAAATTATTACTCCTTTTAAAAACAAATCTGTTATTTCCTTTTTTCAATTCGGTATTAACAAAGAGTGTTGTGCTATGTCCTTTTAGTAAATGGTTTAATTCAAATTTAATGTCGTCCTCAATTTCAGATTCCAATTTGATAATTATTTTTCCTTTTCGCCTTTTTATCCGAATGTTTTTGAGTTCAGTTATTTCGTTAAGTACTGGTTTTTTAGGACGATTTATAAGAACAAATCCAAGATTACATTTTTCAGGATAAATTCCCTCGGATTCACATAGAGATTGCGTAATTTCAATGCTTTCAGCTGGAATTAATTTCAATTTTTCAAATTGTTCATTTGCAATGTCATTGGCTGTTGAAAAAATTCCACCATCTATAATTATTGTAAGCGAAAAGTCAATTTCGCTTTGTTCCGATTCTTGCTCACATTTAATTCTGTTGAAGATTTTGTTTTTACGCTCTTCAAGATTTAACTGTTTGATTTCCTTAATCCACTTTTGAGATTCCTCGTAATTTTTAAAATCTCCGCATTTATTTTGTCCAAATGAAACTTGGCTAAATAATATAAATAGAATGAAGATTTTAATGGCTCTCATAGGTTTTCACAGCTTGAGTACAACGTGTTTGTGTATGGTTAGTTGCGTGTTTAAGCAACTAATTTAGCAAACAAATTACGGATAGAAAATTCCAGCGGAATTTTCGTAAGTCGGTAGTTAACTAGTAATTAATTATACACGGTGTTGGCAACTGCTTTATTTTAAAATTTCCATTTCCCCCTCAAAGTATTCACTTCCATATTCTTGCTTGTAGACAAACTTATAGGCACTATCTGTGTATTCATAAATTGTCACAATGAATGGTTTAATATCTGTGTAGTCTCCATCTTCTTGATAATTCCAAACTTTGTATTGGCAATCGTTCATCCATTCTACTTTCATTTTATATAAACTTCCGTTTACTTTTTCTTCTTGAATACCGTCTTGTCGATTTACAATTATCTCATTGTTCTGGGTGTCAAAATATCTAAATTTTCCATTCTTTAATAAAGAACAGTCCTTTGTTGGTAAATTGAATTTATCGGCAAGTGGTTGATTGAAATTCTGCTGTATTTTTTCAAACATTTTTTGTCCCCAAACTGTACCTGCTTGAATAGATTCAGCTGATATGAGGGGGAATTTTTGAATCATAGATTGTCCGATTGGACTACTGTAGAATTCTGTAATTGTCTCAATTTCTTCAATAGTGAAGTGTTTTTTATAAATGGGAATTAACATCTGAAGAAATTCGTTGTAATCAATTTGCTCTTTTTTAAAAGTTTGCCAATATTCAGAATCTATTAATTCAGGATTTTCATTCTCTTGTGTTTTTATCATATTGTCCACAACGGCTTTCATTCTATCAGTCGAGCCTAAAACCTCCATCATTTTCATAATTTTTACGTCTGTCGAGTCAGTTTGAGAAAAAGATAAATTGCAAAAAAGCAATAATATTAAAATAAGTATTCTGTTCATTTATAGTTATTTAAGTTGTTGCCAACTACCTGCTAAACGCAGTTCGGCCTTGAGAACGAAGATACAAAAAGAGGAAGATAATGAACTTCGGTTTCGCGCGGCCACGCGGAACTG